>JBMOFD010000079.1:0-8136 GCA_049314435.1 Chlamydiia bacterium
CGAGGCCGATGCCCAATATGTTGGCAGAAGCTCTCAAGCACCGGGCCCTTGGGGTGGGTTCCATTGCAGTAGAGGACCCCCGCATGAAACAGAGGGTAGGTGCCACGATGGGGTGATAGGCTGGTCAACTCCACGCGAGAGGCCCCCCGAGCCAACGGCTCATGACTGAGCTCCACACCGAGGCGATGCAAATCTGCTGCTCGCCAGCTACAGGACTCACCGACTGGAGGCACGACTGAGGTTTCCAAGTACGTGAAGCCCATGATCAATCCGCCGCGTTGGCGGATCTCTGAGATCGAAGCAGGCACACACTCCTCTACGAGGCGCATCGGATGCTGCATCATGCGGACAAAGTCCAGAACGGTACGAGAACCAGTAAAGCACTGTTCCTGCTCTGAAGTCAGTGGATGTCCATCGTAGAGAAATGAGCGGTGCAGTGCTGGATGGCTCGGTTCCATGATGGTGTAGTCCACATCGACCAGCACCCACGTCTCGGAGTCCATGGTCTGTGGCATGTGAGAGAGTGCTTCTGCCCAACCCTGAACTGTGCGGATTTCAGACCACGCAAGGCGGCTTGCCAAGGTGCTGCTGATGATCCATGCGAATGCCATCAGCCAACGCAAACGAGGCTGGATGGTGGGAAGATGGGTCGTCATGAAAGCCTGCCGGTGAGGCAACAACTATACAGGGCGCGATCAGGTCATAGCAATGCACCGAGCTCGAAGAGCTACGGTCGATTTTGTCGCTTTGTGCCATCATTCTGTCGCTGTGCGCATGAGAGGAAATATGGCTGGTTGTGTCATGCAAACATTCGATCATGTGACTCCGGAGTGCCACCCAGCAGCTCCGGCTCTTTTTAGAGTGCTAGAGGCTCAAGCTCGCAAAGATATCGAGATGTTTGCCGCCTGCTTTGATGAGCAGCTGCCTCTGTTTATGAACTTGGCTGGAGGGTTCCAGATCCATTCTGTGGCCGAGATCATCGAGAGGCATCGCGCCTTCTACGCCAGCCCGGACTTTTGCTTTACCTATAGGGAACCCCGCGATGGCATAGGTAACGAGAGCTTCTTTGCCTGTTCGGTGCCTGTCCGAGTCGCATTCCCCAACGGTTCGATCAAGAATGCCTTCATCGACATCACCTTGATCGAGCACGAAGGCCACTGGGCACCCGTGCGGTTCATCAACACCGTGGTGGATTCCTCACAGGTGGTGTTGCATGACTAAGCCACCGGTCAAGGTTGAGTTCTTCAGGGAGATCACATCAAGCTGTCATCCTGCCGTTTCCAGCGTGGAAGCATTTGTGCGGGCTCTCTGTCTAAAAGATGAGGCGGTTCTGCACGCTTGCTTTGCTCAGGATCCTCATGCGCCCTTTCTCGACACTCTCCCCGGCGGTGTGCAGGTGCGCAGCGCGGCTCAACTCAGCGAGCGTCATCGGGATTTCTTTGCTCATCCAGATACAGCAGTCCAGGCTGGAGCCTTGCAAGAGGGGATGGGGAATGCAGACCTGTTTGTCTGTTCGGTCCCTGTGGCTGTCACTCTCCCAGACCTGTCCATCCGACGTATGTACATCGACATGACCTTCATCCCCAACGCGGCTCCCGGCCCAGCATGGGTGCCCATTCGTCTTTTGAACACGGTGATCGATCCGGCTCAGGTGGCGCTGCCTTAGAGTCTTAGCGAGTTGTACAGAGGCTTTCGGCAAAGGCTCTCTCGACCAGAGTGGCCAGGCCGGTGTCGTAGCCCTGATCGATGTTGGCTCGCAAGAGACGCACGCCCTCTTCGGGAGATGCCCATGCATAGGCAAGATGTTCGTTGCTGAGCGTAATGGAGGCTTGGTCGCTGAGCTCGCAGGCAAATCCCCAGAAGAGCAGGCCGATCCGTTCGTCGCTCTTCTGAAACTGGATGTCAGACAGCACCACACCACAATCAATCACCGGTCCAACCAGATCAGCGGTTCCCAGTTCTTCTAAGAGCTCACGTCGCAGCGTAGTTTGGGTGTCCTCACCTTCGGCCATCCGACCACCTGGCAGATCCCAGTAGAAGCCTGTGCCTACACGGTTGGGGCGATCGCTTTGTAGCACGAGGATCTGTCCATGCTGGTTCCTGACAATGGCTTTGACGCCGATGTAAAACTTCTTCTCCATTCTGGACTCCTAGAACTCTTCCAACCATGATCTACCAGCATCGACTTTCCGACAGCCAGGGATTCAGTCCCAATTGTTCTCATTTTGTTCTCAATTCAAGCGCTTGGTACCGGGTATTTTGTGGGAATCGTGATGATACAATGTCTACAAAGAAGTCCCTATGGGGCCTTCTTTGCAAAACACCGAGGAATGGAAGTCTTCTAAGAGAGGTGTACTCGTAGCATAAGTGTTTGTGTGCAAGATAGATGAGTCGTTGTCTAAACCGTGTGGAGAGTTTAGTCAAGATGGAAAGCAGGTTGAGAGAGCTCGTATCCGTTTTGTTGATAACCTGGAGGTCGGCCATGCTGCGGACAAGATTAGATAGAGGCCGTATGCTGCGCTCAACGAGGATGCGGGATGGAGAGTTACCTTACCCACGATCACTATGATCTCATCACACCCGATGGGAAGATCGAGCGTTTGACGACGACAACCGAAGGTCGCCTGGAGGCTGAGGTCGTGTTCACGCAGATCAGTTCTCGGTTTAAGGGATTCGATCTCGATCTGATCCATACCAGCTTCAACCAAAAGAGCACCTTGGCTCAGCTGGGCGTGGAGGGGCATGCCCTGGAACTCGAGTTAGATCGTGGTCGATCACAAGCTCGTGCGCGCGTGATTCTAACACCCATTGGGCCGCTGGCCGAGAAGATGATCGGACTCCTTCGGGAGGGGGCCTATATCGGCAAGCTGTTCGCAGCCGATCCAAGGCGCATTGTACGGCAGCCCGAATATCTCACGAGGATGTTTGGACGAAGTGACCGCAAGGGCCGCCCTCTGCTCTCTCTCGGTGGGTTGCAAGGGAGCTCCGATCTGGTGTTGGGATCAGTGGATGGTCACGCGGTGGCCTACCTTGGGTTACGCAGCGGGATCGTCTCCTATCGAGATCCCGTTGAGGGGCTATTGCCCACCATCGAGCAGAGCTTACACTACCCCCATCTGAAGACACGCGAGCTGTTGGCGCTCCATCAAAAGCTGGATCCCGAGTCTCCCCATATCGTCACACCAGGAGACATCCTGCTAGTGAAGACACTGCCTTTGCACATCCGCACTGTCTTTGCCGTGGTGGTGGACTCACTCCTTCCTAGGGGCATCCACCACACCTCGGCTCGTGTTCTGGATCCAACGACCTCCGCCTCAGGAGATATCTATGAGCTGTATGGCACTAGTGCTGTAGAGATCAATGACATCCCCCTACAGTTCTACACACTCGAGCCGCATCGTGAGCACGTTTTCTTCGGAGACCGCGATCAGCTACAAGCGGCCTTAGAGGATCCTCGAGCTCTCAGGCACGCGTTCGCCACGGCTCCCAAACAACCAGGGCACCGTGCTGCGGTCTTCATTGTGAAGGGAGAGCAGCTACGTCGGTTGGAGCCATCGGATTGGATTACACGAGAGCCCCATTTTCAGGATCTCCCAGGACTCGCTCTCGATGAGCTCCAGGCCTTGGCCGTGGATCGATGGATCAACCAGCAGCCTGCTACGCCATTCTTAAAGGCCATCGAAGATGGGCTCATTACGAGCCAAGGCATTCTGCTCATACAGTATTTACCAACGCCCTATCTGAAGAGGCTCCTCATTGCCGATCTAGTGCAGAGATGCCTCAAGGGGATCTATTTCCAGCACCCCAGTCAGCACCACGGCGAGTACTTCTCAGCGGATGACCGCGCGCTCTTAGCCGATCTGGCGAAGTTTGCGATCCCCGTGTTCTGGTTAGATCAGGCCAGTGAGTCGATCCTGCGCTATGTCCCACGTCCTGGTAAGGACTCGGGGATGTTTGTGCCACTCAACCGGATCAGAGAGTTTGAGACCGCCACGTTCTTCGGTATCTACGGCTCCAACCTGCTGGAGGGCGACTTTGAGCGTGAACTGCGCGTCTTCCTAGAAGGTGCCGAGGCTTTGCGTAAGGGCTCCAGCCATCCGCTTCTGAATAAGTATCGGCCTCTTGCCATGGTGACGGGTGGTGGACCCGGTGCTATGGAGGTGGGCAACCGAGTAGCCCGAGCCCTAGGGATCCTCTCTTGCGCCAACGTGGTGAACTTTGGTCCGGCTGGGGTCGTCAATGAGCAGCGACAGAACCCCTTCATCGATGCCAAGATGACCTATCGCCTTGATAAGCTTGTCGAGCGTCAGGCTGAATTTGATCTCGATTTCCCGATCTTCCTCATGGGGGGGATTGGCACCGACTTTGAGTTCTCCCTCGAAGAGGTGAGAAGAAAGACAGGAGCCACCACCCCTACGCCCGTCTTCCTCTTTGGGCCTGATGAATATTGGGCCAGCAAGCTCTCGTCGCGGTTCGCCACAAACCGAGCCTCAGGAACGATCCGCGGTTCCGAGTGGGTCTCCAATTGCTTCTACAGCGTTCAGACAGGTGCCCAAGCTCTGGAGGTCCTACAAGCTTTCACAGCGGGGACCCTGGAGATCGGTCCCCACGGTCCCATCTTTGATGCGGGCTTCTGTGGTTGGGTCGCGACGAGGAAGGGCTAGGCGGGAGCGGGTTCGACCGACCAGGCGTGGATGTCACTGAGAGAGAACTCCCGAAGAGCTTCTCGATCAAGATCCCAAGCCACTAACAGCCACTGTGGTTTGGGATGCCACTCCGTAGTGCCAAACTGGATGGATTGAGGTTGGATGCGCCGCAAGGCGCGCTCGCCTCGCCAGTTGGTGTAGTCGATGACGACGAGTTGTTCAGGATCCAGTTTCACGGGAAGCCTCGATTTCAGGTTCGATGCACCCGCGTTCTGCAGGAACGGTCAGGACTATTTTGCCATAGAAACCTCTAACGAGTATAACGCCGAGTCAGAGGTTGTTCACTATGCGTTCATGGCTGTGCCCCGCTCTGGCCCTTGGGCTGCTCACCACCTCGCTCTATGCTGACCGTGCGCACCTGCCTCAGCCAGCCAATGGCCTCCCAGAGGGAAGTCTTGAGTTAGCGGATGACAGCTACCTGGAAGGCTACCTCCAGGCCCTCATCGACCTCTACTATTACGAATACCGCATCCAGGTGCGCTCCCGCCGACACCACGTGCTCTTAGCCCATGTGCCCAGCAACCCCGAGCTGCGTAACTCCATTTTGAGTTACATCAAGGCAACTCCCGGAGTGCAGTCGGTAGAGATCGTCGACCAGCTGCCGCCAGACCTTTCTCCCGTGCTCGAATCTCATGTCGCTGCCCGAGAGGAATTTCGAGCTGCCACGCCAGGCGTATGGTTCCCGCAATCCTCTGAGATCTTCAACCCGATCATCGCCGACCCACGAGAGCCCAAATACTCCCTGAGTATGCGCTACTTCGATCATGTGATGGGGAGCCCAGCAGGGACGGTCTCATTGGGTGATGACTTTGCGATCTATCGCTGGCTGAACGTATGGCCCTGGCATGGTGACCTCCAGATCGGCATTCAAGCCGGCATCTGGTCCGTGTTCAGCTACGATGCCGATGAAGTCGACGGGATGGAGATGGCAGAACTCGTCAACACCGACTTCATGGCCTGTATCCCGGTCACCTATGCTGTCGATTCTTGGTCATTCCGGTTTCGGCTCTACCATATCAGCAGCCACCTCGGTGATGAATTCCTCGTGGCCCACCCCTGCTTCTGCCGTACGAACCCCTCCTTTGAGGCGATCGACTTCTTTGCTTCTTGGCAGTACACCGCAGGGCTTCGTCTCTATGCAGGCGTTGGTTGGGTCATCCACTCCGATGAAAGCTTTAACCTGAATCCCCGTGGCAATCGTCGTATCACAGGTGGCGTTCCCATCTACGTGGATTACGGGTTCGAGTGGCGCTTTGGTCAAAAGCGCTGGTCTGCAGAGGGTCTATACGGAGCCTTCTTCTTGGCCACCTTCTGGCGAACTTGGGAGACCTTCAATTGGGAATATGACGGGACCTATTGCCTAGGGTACGAGTGGAGCAAGCTGCAAGGCCTAGGCCGCAAGCTTCGTCTCTATCTACTCGGGCACAACGGGTTCTCGCTAGAGGGACAATTCATGCGATGCCACACGAACTACTTCAGCATGGTCTTTGAATACGGATTCTAACCTCTGTTAGACAGAGTGGATGAGCCACCAGAGAGCTCCGCCACAGAACCCTACAAGCGTCAGAGACACAGTCCAAAAGAGCCAGACAACAGAAGTCCCGCCTGAGCCCCCTCGTGGTTCAGATTGTGCAGCTTGTTGACGACTCGATGCCGCTTGCCCGCTCTGTTGTAAGGCGCCCAAAGAGATCGCCTGACCATTCCCAGACATCGTGCCCCCTCCCTGAGGGGCAGGTGGTGCTCGGAAACCCTCTGACTTCTGAGGCTGATGGGGATTCTGTTGGGCCCACGTAGGCATTCCCATAGCCCCGAGCGGTGGCCTCTCCTCTGAACGAGAGGGGGAGGTCTGGCCAGCCCATCCGGGAGTAGAAGAGAACTCTTGCTCAGCTGCCTTAGTAGGCAGGGGGGTCTGTCCTGGACCTATCCCAGGTCGCTCTGAATTGGGAAGATGGTTAGGCATGCTCATGGGTATGGTCGCCGCATGTTCCCTATCTTGGTCTGCAGGATGACGAGTTGTGCCCATAGATTGGTCGGCGTTGTTCCGTGGGGCGCGGGTAGGCATCTGTTCTCGTGGATGAACCGTTGTTGCAGCAAGTTGTCTAGGATGCTCTGAGGGGTGAGTATCGGGGGCTGTCCTCGCTGTTCCTGACCACTTGGTTTCGTGAGGTGAGGAGGCCCTATCGTTACTTCCTGGAGGTGAGTAAGACGAGGTGGAGTGTTCCTGGCGCGTTGTCCCTTGAAGTGGAGCGTTGGTCATTGGCTGCTGTGATGGGTGTGCCGCAGGTGTACCAGGCGTGCCCTGCATCCAGCCGCTTAGAGTGGCAGGCCACTTTGGTCCGCTAAGCGGATGAGAGGTTGAGGCTCCATGCGAGAACTGAGTTTCCTTGCTTGGCACCGCTACAGAAGGAGATCCTTCGCCCGTTTCCGATCGGAGAAGAGGAGAGGAGGCGGGCGCTAGTTGTGTTCCCTTGGGCAACATAGTTGTTGCTGCATGCCCAGCGTCCTGCGACGCAGACACGATGCGCGCAAAAAATCCTGGCAGAGGTACTTGTGCCTTAGTTGCGGGAGCGCCAGTCTGTCCAGAAGACTCTTGGGTCGAAGCAGAGGCAGTCCCAGGGCTGGCGGAAGTGGGCAGAGGCTGCCTAGGCGCCTGGCCCGGATCCTGCGGTCTAGAGGGCGCAGCAGGCGGGCCTGCCGAAGTATGGGCAGGAACGGGACGACCATCAGGCGTCTTCGTGGCTGACGGTGCAGCCGGATGGGGAGACGCCGGAGAAGCTTCACGAGCGGGCGGAGCCTTGGGTTGGCTAGACTGGTCCCATGAGGGTGGAGGCTGCCTAGCCCAGGAGGGGTCATCTTGATGCGAGGGAGGAAGGAAGATGTTGGAGGCTTCCGCGACCGATTGCTGCATGTTGGTGATGATCTGAGACACGATCCACAGCTTCACCTGCTCCATCGTCATCCCCATCATGGCTGGGCTCGCGAGAGCTCCGCCCGAGACTGATGGAGATGTGCCATATGATCCGAGACCCATAGGGGTCACGTTTCCGGAACCGTAAGCAGATGGCGGAGTACGATGGCTCATGCTTCTATGATATCAAAAATCTTGTTTATATTCGAGGGTTTTGCCATGAAACGCTTCAACGGATCTTAATGAATTGAGGCGGAGATTTGCGAGCCTTGGTCGAGAAAGTCGAGGAGCGCGAACGTAAAAAGGGGATAGCGGGCAATTCTGACCCCAAGGTAGCATGATGCGACATCGGGGTGTAGCGCAGTTTGGCTAGCGCGCTTCGTTCGGGACGAAGAGGTCGTGGGTTCGAATCCCGCTACCCCGACAGGTGTCTCTTGAGGGGCAATAGCTCAGCGGTTAGAGCTGCGGACTCATAACCCGTCGGTCACTGGTTCAAATCCAGTTTGCCCCATCATCTACAAG
>JBMOFD010000080.1:0-7973 GCA_049314435.1 Chlamydiia bacterium
TATTATATATGCATATTGCAAATATATTTTGGGGTTAAATTATGAGTATTTCCGCGCGATTAACAGGCCTTCAAATTAGTCAAGCATCGGCCATATCCTCTGAAGTAGCGCCGGGCGCCCTGCCCGTGGCCAGCACAGGCTTTGATGCCGTGACCGTCCGCATGTCTACCGACGAAAGAGCTGCCGCACTGACGCAAGTGGCGGAGACCATGAAGGCTGCTCAGTTTGAGACCCGGGCGGGAGAGCTTCTGCGCTCCTTGGAAGAGGGGAACTGGGAAACATCGATTATGCAAGAGGCCTCTCTCCCGTACCTTGCTCTAGCGTTGCTCCATCGCGGAGACATCACTCCCATGGCCTTTGACACGATTCAGAACTATTGGGCGTGTCGTGAGGCTTGTCATGATCGACATCTTACTCTCAAGATCGTTCCGCTGTTTCTTTCAAACGGCGAGGCCAATCCGGCAGCGCGTGATCTGGTTCTCAAGACCATGGACTATAGGAGCTACGTTCCTGGGATGACCAAAAGAGACATTTGGGCCACAGACGCCCAGGTGGATGAACTGTTTATACAAGCGGCCGAGCAGCTAAAGCATTATGCCAAGGCGCTCTTCGTATTCGAAGATCGTGAATTCTATGAGTTTAGCCCTCTTGGAGGGTACAATAATTCCATTGGGCAAACGATCTATATGACTGGACACCGAATTTTGATGTGTCCTCGTCAAGATGAGAGTGATCCAACAGTTCTTCGCATGCAGGCGTCGTTGGAGCTAGACTGGATGTGTCGGAAGATTGTTTGTGGCCAAGATGCAGTGACGCCAGTACCCGTTCTGGTGCCTAGTGGAGCCTCACCAGAAGAGGCTTTCATTGAAGGCAGTATGACGAGGGCTCGTGATCAGTATACGCCGTTTCCAGGGTCCCGGGCGCCGTTCCGTACCGATCACTACAGAACCTGTCCAAATAATGATTCAGAAGCCGATGCTCAGCTGGCCTTCGCACAGCATGACCGATATCATCTTAGTCAGGCCTCTTGCATATGTCCCTCGATCACAAACGCAGCGGTTCAAGTTGGTATCGAATTGAGGACTCCGACAGCGCCGGATGCCTCTGGGAAGTCGGTCACGAAATATAGCCACGTCGTCGGCAATCAGCTCATCGACATGGATGGCGGCATCTCCATGTCGACGTTCAAAACGCGACATGGCCTCAGTGATGATGACATGGGCTGGATGTACCTTCATGATATACTGAATGTGGCTCAAGCCGTCCTGGCCGTGGAAGCGGAAGGCGGCGAAGGGAGTAATTCCCTCGAAACTCTCGAAAAGATAGGTAACATGGTGATGAACGGGCCAAACCCGGAGACAATCTCGATTGCTAGGCGCATGACCCAGGTGGTGCATGAACGACGATTGTTCAGGTCCGGCCCTGAAAAGGTCTGTGAGATCGCATGTAAGGAGGCGCAGAAAGCGGTGGCTGAGCAGATTGCGCAAATCGTGGCGGAAGTGCCGACTCCCTTGTTAGGCTCGCTATTGCTCGAACTAGAGCCTGTGCTACGACAGGGGTTAGAGTACAGGTTAATGCCCTTTCTGACCATGGCAACAACGTGGGGCGAGCTCGAGCAGCAAGCAGCCGATTCCAAGGCTGGGTCGACATCCGCCTAAGGCGATCATTGAGGGCACGGCCGGGTGCCCCACGCCCACCATCCATGCGGAAACATGGAGAGCCCGTGCTACCTAGCAGCTCAAGCTAGGTAGCACTTCTATTGAGCCCTATTAGGAACGACTAGCTTCTCTGGAGATGGAAACGACCGCTCCAGGCCGCTAGCGATCTGCTTTTGGCGAAAGATCCCCTCACAGCACAGGCTATCCGGGCTTCCATGGCCGAAGCAAGAACCGTCGTCTCGTTGATCTGGAGATGACCAATAGTCATTGCACCAGTCTGTTGCTGCCTGTAGCGTAGCCTGAGTGGCCTCGTAGAGCGCCGTCGTGAGCACGACTCCAGCAACTGTCCATAGGGAGACCCATGTCAGCCCTCCAGCCGCTCCCCAAGCAAACAGGGGGATGACGAAGACAACGCGTGCGTGGCGATTGGAGCTCGGTTGCCATGGAAGCGCCGTGCACTCCTCCTTCAAGCGATCTAGGAGGCGAGTGGAAGGGAGGACGTGTGTGGTGGCGATCACACGCGGGTCTTTTGGTCCCTTTCTGAGCCGCTCGGGTGCTAGCCAGATCGGCTGTGCCACGATAGGACGATATGCCGAGATATAGTCCTCATGTACAACTAGGGTATCCACCACGATCGCATGCCCATCCTCAGCGGCGAGTGACTCACCTGGAGTGAGCTGGTCGGCCTGTACAAAGGCATGCCTGGAGAGGCTGTATAGCCGCTGATCTCGTGCGAAGAAGTGGAGGTGTCCGTCTAGCCAGACCTCAGCAGAGCCTTGTACAGGGTTGCACTGGATGGATTGTAAGGGCACTGCTTGCTGTGAGCCATCCAGCGCACGACAGTAGATCAGATCTCCAGCACGCAGGCTCTCTACTGGGCGGGGCCCGTCAGGTGTATTGAGCATCGAGCCTGCGATGAACATCTGCGCGCACATCATGCGACAGACCAAGAAGGCTCCTAATAGGTGTGTACAACGAGGTTGTCTTGGCCTCCACCACGGCATAGGCCCTCCAGCTTGGGTGCACTCTACAAACATCCTCATTTTGTAAACAGCACTCGGACAGATCACCTAGAGATCGAAGAGCTCAAATAGAGCAGTGCGGTAGCACCTCAGCGGAGTCGAAAGCGAAGCGCACGCGTGTTGCCCTTCTTCTCCAAGCGCCCATCTAGAACCCACTGGTTGACTTTCCGCGTTGCTGTTGAACGAGAGACGCCTAGGATCTCTTGTACATCGGCTAACGAAATCTCAGGGGATCGGCTGAAAAGACGGCTGAGTTCGTCCCTATCCGCAGATTGGGGTGTCGCACCGAGGAGTGGGCGAGGGAGAATGACCTTCACCGAGTCGCCGCGGTTCACGATTTCAGGAACTGGGAGGCCGCGCTCCAGGTAGCTTTCAAAGATGGTGATGATGCCTGAGCCCAGCTTCTCGATATAACCGCTCTCTCGGAAAACCCGACAGATGGCTGGATTACGGAGGTAGGTCAGCCCCGCCTGGATGCCTGCAGCATCGATGGGTCCTGCGAAGCCGCCTGGACTAAAGATCTCCACGCGGTGATCGTAAATCGCAATCTTGGTGGGGGCCTTGATATGGTAATTTCTGTGTACCATGGCATTAAGGAGGGCCTCGCGTAGTGCGACTTCTGGGATTTCCAGCTGCTCCTCCCGCTTGATGCCACGGATTTGAAAAGAACGGTAGAGTCGGCCCATCACAAAGGCATAGGCCTGCTGAAATTGGTTGAACAGGGTGCCTTCACAGTCCACGGTAGCAATTGATTGTCGGCCCGACGTCCCCGAGAAGTGGGAGCAGATGATCATGGCTTCGGAAAGAAAGCGTTGAGGCTGCCGACCAAATAACAACAGCCCAGCCTGTGTCGGGAATACCCGATCTTGTTCTGCATGTAGAAGTTGATAGCCGATCAGGATCTCATCTGAAACGGGTACATGAGCCCCATTCCGACGCTGATCCAAAAAGTGCTGGATCAGTTTCGAATCTAGGTCTGCGGGCTGTGCCCGCAGACAGGGGGTCGCTTCAAAATCAATGCCCATCGACTGCCAGCGTAGTTCCTGGATGAGATCAGGCGTAGCACGCACTGTGCTGCGGCCCAATCGCAGGTAGGTGCCCAGTTCCAGTCCTTCCGACTTGCGAAAGTAGGGCTTGGCCATGCCTTCTCCCACCTCGATCACGATGATGCTCTTCTCTCCAAAACGCTGGGTTGAGATACGAGGGATGATGGCTGGCTGACACGCCTCAAAGATCGACTTGTCCAAATATTCCAGCAGCTGCTCAATCTTTGAGGAGTCGACTCCTACGACCTCGCCTCTGTCATCAACGCCAAGGATGAGTTTGCCACCGTACTGATTGCAAAAGCCAATCAAGGTCTTGACGATCTGGTCATTCGCAGGGATCTCTTGCTTCCATTCCAAGGTGGAAGATTCTTCAGCTGGGTATCGCATGATCGTCTCGCCTGTAGGCTGCCCGGGCGCCCTCTCTTTTGAGTGACCCAGTGAGATGGCTTCAATAGCTGAGCCATTTGACTCATAGGATATCAAAACGAATCAAATGACTCAAATCAGGTGATATGTTGGACTCATTTGAGTCATTTGACTCATTTTGAGCCAGAGAGTGTCGTCATCAGATCGCCCTCTTTCCCATTGACTTTCAAGATTTTTTCTATAATATGTTCGCAACATTGTGGTGGTGTCGGCATATGGCTCGCAGTATGACTGCCTTTGGGCAGGCCAGAAGAGAGACTCTTTGGGGCGTCGTAGAGGTGTCGATCAGTTCTACGAACCGGCGCCATCTTGAGGTCCAGCTCCATCTTCCCAGTGAGTACTGGATGTTGGAGCCGGAGCTGCGGGCCTTGATTGGGCGGACAGTTCAGCGGGGCATGATCCGTGTTCAGGTGCGACTCCATCGAGAAGCCAAACAGCAGATTGAGCTGTTCCAGCAGAGAGCGCTTCTCTGGCAGGAGCTGGCCAGCCAGCTCGATCCCATGTGGGATCGCACCCTCTCGATGCAGCTGCTCACGACCCCCATGGATCAGGAGGAGGAGCATCAGCATCCGGGCTGTTCCAAGAGTGTGACCGAGGTGGCAGCGGAAGCGCTTGAAGCGTGGCAGCGGGCTCGCGAGGTTGAGGGTCAACATCTGGTGGGGGATCTGCTGGCTCGCCTGAAGCAGGTGCAGGAGATGGTCGAGACCTCGCAGGCATGGGCGACTCAGGTGGGGCCTCTCATGGAAGCCAAAGCCAAAGAGAGACTGGTTGGGGCAGGGGAGTGGAGCGCGGAAGAGCGCGATCGCCTCTGGAGAGAGATCGCTCTTTTAGTCGATCGTGCCGATGCGACTGAGGAAGTCGTGCGTTTACAGAGCCATCTCGTTAAACTAGCGGGATTACTTCAAGACGTGGGCGAGGTGGGCAAGCCCCTCGACTTTTATCTGCAGGAATTGTTACGGGAGGCCAATACTCTCGGGAGCAAGCTAGGTCAGGTGAAGTGGGGCCATACCGAGCCACTGGATCTGACGGTGCAGTTGAAAACAGAATTAGAGAGGATGCGTGAGCAAGTGCAAAACCTCGAATGATGGGACCACTCCCCAAAAGGGACTCCTCTTCATCATCAGCGCTCCAGCAGGTACGGGGAAGACGACCTTGGTCGATCGCCTTTGTGCAGACATTGGCCATGTGCGTCGCAGTGTAAGCTGCACGACGCGGGCGCCGCGTGAAGGGGAGATCCCGGGGCAGTCCTATCGGTTTCTGACAGCGCAGGAGTTTTCTCACCTGGAGCAAGAGGGCGCGTTCTTGGAGTGCGCCCAGGTGTTTGGCAACCTGTACGGGACTCTGAAGGAAGATGTGGATGGCCTCCTGGATAAGGGGCAACATGTGATCCTGGTGATCGACACCCAGGGTGCGCTCCAGCTGAAGACTCAGGTCGAGGCGATCACGATCTTCCTCAAACCGCCCAGCATGGAAGCTCTTCGTGAGCGCCTGCAATTGCGCGGGACCGATAGCCCAGAGTCGATCGAAGTGCGATTGACCTGGGCGCAGCACGAGCTGGAGCTCGCGCGTCAATATGATTACGTCGTGTGCAATGACCAGCTGGAAACAGCGTATGATGTCTTGCGCAGCATTGTGGTTGCGGAGGAGCATCGCAACCGCCACCCACTCAAGGAGGAGTCTCATGGAGCTCGATGACTACTACACGAACGAGCTGTTGCTTGAGAAGTTCTCAAGTCAGTTTTCACTCGTCAACTACGCGATTCGTCTGGCCAAGCGTCGGCTGCGCACGGGACAGATCCCTGATCTCTACAGCGAGAATCAGAACGTTCCCTATGATGTGCTCAATGCTATCCTCGAAGGAACCGACCAGGAGCTGGAAGCCGCCGAGCCGGTGGCTGAAGTCGTCGAAGAGGTGGTTGCTCAGGTTGTAGAACCAGAGAAGACCAAGGTCAAGCGAGAGCTCAAGCGTGTGCAACTGCGCAAAGCTCGTCCTCTGAAAATGGATAGTCACCAAGATAGCTAACTAAGGGATCATGTCGGAACGCATCCTCATCACAGCGGCGCTACCCTATGCCAATGGTGCGCTTCATTTCGGACACTTTGCCGGAGCCTATCTCCCAGCAGACATCTACGCTCGCTTTGAGCGTCTGCAGGGACATGAGGTGCTCTTCATTTGTGGAAGCGATGAGTATGGCGTTGCCGTCACCTTGAGTGCTGAAGCTGCAGGGCGCAAGCCCCAGCAGCATGTGGATGAATTTCATGCCGTCAATCGCCAGCTCTTTGAACAGCTAGGCATCTCGGTCGATCATTTTGGTCGTACGACCGCTCCAGGGCACGCCGAGCTGACTCAGCAGTTCTTCCTCGATCTTCTGAAGAATGGATTCATTGAGGAGCGAGACTCCCAGCAGCTCTATAGCGTCCAGGAAGGACGCTTCTTGGCGGATCGCTATGTGGTGGGGACCTGCCCCAAATGTGGCTATCCCCAGGCAAGAGGGGATGAGTGCCCCTCTTGTGGAGGATCGTTTGAGGCGACCGACCTCAAGGAGCCCCGCTCGAAGATCTCGGGCAGTGCATTGGAGTTGAGACCGACCAGGCACTGGTATCTACGGTTTGATCTGCTGCAGGGGCGCTTACAGGAGTGGTTTGGTCAGAAGAAGTGGAAGAACAACGTTCTGCAGTTTGCTCGACACTACATCGAGGATCTCAAGCCTAGAGCGATCACACGCGACCTAAGCTGGGGCATTCCAGTGCCTCTTGAAGGCGCTCAGGACAAAGTCTTCTACGTGTGGTTTGATGCGCCTATTGGGTATCTTAGCATCACGCAGGAGTGGGCGCGCCTTCAGGGAACGCCTGATCGATGGAAGGAGTTCTGGTTAGAGCCCTCCACGCGGCTGGTGCAGTTCATCGGGAAGGACAACATCCCCTTCCATGCGATCTTCTTCCCAGCGATGTGCATGGGCCAGAACCTACCCGTCAAGCTAGTCGATGAGCTGCCAGCCAACGAGTTCTACCAGCTCGAAGGGCGTCAGTTCAGTAAGTCGGAAGGGTGGACGATCGACCTGGCCAACTTCATCCAGTCCTATGGGATTGATCCCACCCGCTACATGCTCGCCGCCACAGCGCCTGAGCATGCCGACAGTGAGTTCACCTGGCGCGAGTTCCAGCTGCGCTGCAACAGTGAGTTGCTAGGCAAGTTCGGGAACCTCGCTCAGCGCGTGCTCGTGTTTGCGCAGCAACACTGCGATGGCAAGGTTCCAGAAGAGGGACAGCTCGAACCCATCGATCTGGAATTCCTGCATCAGTGCGAGCAGCTGACGGCCCAGGCTGCTGAGGAATACCGCCATTTCAAGGTGCGTGAGGCGACTCAAACGCTGATGGCCCTGGCTCAGCTAGGCAACGGCTACTTCGATGCCAATAAGCCGTGGCAGGCGATCAAGCAGAACAAGATGGAGCGCGTCACGACGACCATCCGCTGCTGCTTGGAATGCCTGAAGCTCATGGCCCTTGTGAGTGATCCGATCATGCCCGCTACGGCGCAGAGCCTGTGGCAGATGTTGGGCCTGCCCAATCGATTATCTGACTTGTCATGGAAGGAGATCGTGGCGCTGGACTTCAGAGCAGGTCGCGCGCTGGGTTCCCCGCAGCACCTCTTCCGCAAGATCGAGGATGTCCAGATCGAAGGCGAGACCGCGAAGCTGAAGCAGTCTCTTGTTTCATTGGCTAAGCCTGAGCAGAAGAAGGAGTTGGCCGGCCAGCCAACTCCTCCTGCTGCCAATGCAACCGCGCCACAGCCGACCCTAGCTCCCACGATCACCTTCGAT
>JBMOFD010000081.1:0-7819 GCA_049314435.1 Chlamydiia bacterium
GCACCCTATGGGAGATCAGTGGGTGAGTTGATTGTCCCTAACGTCGGACACGAGCCTTGAGCACAGTCCCGAATCAGCGAGCACCATTTGATGACCTGGAGCTCACTCAAAGTGGATGCGGTCTGCATAGATTGGGGATCATGTTCAGAGGCAATGACGGCTGGACAGCGGTTTATACAACTGGTCTCGTCTAGGTCTGGCCAAAGAGTCTTCATGATCCCGCAACTATCGAGCATCTGTTGCTGGGGCGATGCTGTGGCTGGCGGATTGTAATCTGTGGCTGGTGCGCTGGAATAGGGCGTGACTGGCCCTCCACTGGCGGGGGCCGGGCTATACGAAATTTCCCCAGTAGCATGAGAGCTGCGGCTAGAGGCAAGGTGCCCGGCCACGAGCAGAACCAGAAGAGTCGAACACGTTCGAACGAGATGCATCTCACACTCCAGGGAGAAGATGGGCTATCAAGGCCTCTTCTATGGCATTCGAACATTAATTGCTCATGTTCATAGGGTTACGATATGAACGGAGCTGAGCTTCGGAAGCTCGGTACACCAAAGCACTCACAAGCTTCAACTCCTGAGAAGCCTCCGCAACCTGCCCAGCTAGTTCAGCTACCTTCAGACCGAGAGGGCCTGTTTGTATGGAAGCGAGCCGATCCCGCTCTGTTTGCCAGGCTGCCTGCAGAGCATCAAGGTCAGCCGGGTGTGGGACATAGCCGAACATGGCGTCTACGATACGGCTGGTGGCCGTTCCTGGTCCTTTGGTCCCATGTTGCAATTGGCGAATGGCGTGCTGATGTTGTCTTGTGAGCTCCTCGACCTTGGCACGCACCTCAGCTAGGTGGTCCTCCAGTGGGACCAGGTCTTGCGCAACGACGAGGTCGGCATTTCTGGGTATGCCAGGCTGGGATGGCAAAGAAGACACGCCTGCATTCTGGCAGTCGGATCGATCGGAATAGGTTGTTCCCGGCGCGCTGTTTGCATTGGACCAGACCTGAGCCATACGGTGAGAGGTCGTGGTGCCAGCATGTCCAGCCGGCAGGGAACCATTGCGGAGCAAGCCAGGAGCAGTTAGGAGTGGAGCGAATTTCGTTACGAACAGGGTAAAGGCTCCTCAAGACTTGGAGGTGGCAAAAGTGCCCCAAAGAGGGTATCTAGAACGATCTTTTTGGAACAGCCGGCTCGAAGGACGTGCGGCTTAGAGCTCAAGTTTCAAACAATCTAGCCACAGAGAAAAAACACCGGAAACGCCGATCTACGATGGCTGGGCGCTCGAACGAGATGCCGTCTTCTGTAGAGTGTCCCACAGCGTCGGAAACCCTTCGGCAGGGATCGAGCACCAGGGCTGCTGATCTGCCCGATAGAGCATTACGTCTCGAGAGGCGCAGAGCTGCTCAGCCACGTAGCGAGTCATGGCTAGGCTGCAGAGCCAGGTCTGCCCACCTGCCATGCGTACCGCACGAAACTTGCGGGCTGGGGTCCCTTCGCATACCACGAAGAGGGGCTCCTCCTTGGAGGGTTCTTGTAGTGCCCGGGTCCGCTGTTCAGAGCTCAGAATCATCAGGTGCACGCCGTCGGAACGCTGACGAAACTCTGTCCAGGTCGCTTGGGCTGGAGGGGGATCGAGCAGGGGGCGTGTCGGAATGATACGCTGGCAGGTGATCTCTTCGGCTGCTGCGGTGGAATCAGAGGCCCAACGCGATGCGCTTAGGGGAGTCACCTGCTGGCAGCTCATACATAGACAAAGACCTCCGACTAAGGAGGTCTTTACACAACGGTATATAGACATATCACCCAGACGACGCTAGAGCGGACTAAGTTATGCGAAGTGCTTTTAGCCGTCACATGTGTCGCAGGCGTCGTGAGAGCAGCAGCCTTCGTCGCGGTTCCCATTGTTCCCCACCGCGATGAGGGCAATGATGCCCACCGCGATGACGCCAATGGCTAGGGCTGTGTTTCTCAGACGACTATTGGCAGCCGCCTTCCTAGATGTCTCAGCCGCTTGTCCGACCGATTGGGACTCAGTACTACCTGAAGAGCTTGTGTCATCTGCACGTAGGGAAGATCCCAGGCACAAAGCACAGCAAATAAAACGGCTTAACGGCCGCAACAGAGAACGCATGTTCGCCTCCGAACTCTTACTTGAACGTAGCATGCCATGAATAATCTGTCGAAAAAGAACAAAGGGCACATCAAGAACATGGTGTGCCCTAGGATTTTAGCTTCTGGACTAGCGACCAGAAGAGACTGATGCGCCGCCGCCACCACCTGAAGGATAGCTGTGGCTAGCAGCCAAGCCAGCGGCAATCCCGCCCACGACGAGCACAGCCAAGACAACCCAAGGAGCATAGCTGTTGGACTTGGCTTGTTGAGCGCTGTTCACTGCAGCGGAAGGTTGTTGTGGAGAAGCAACTTTGTCTGCGGCCATTGCTGGGGATGCCAGCACGATGAGCGCGCCACATAGCACCCGTGTAATCGCTTTCATAATATGCGGATTCCTCTGTTCCTAAGGTTCATTGAGAAGTGCTTCCTCGTCACCGTCAATCGCCCCCTCGAGTACATCCAAGACTGGGGTCATTTGACAAGACTGGCTTTCACTCCGATTTAAGGCAGCCAGTCGATTTGCTGCAACTCTTCGTGCAACTTGCGCCACCGTGATGGCCCATTCATAGTGAGTGAGAGGGGTCGGAAGATCTTCGGGCTTGGCCAGACAGGGGCCTTCTGCGCCCCAGAGTGCTTCCCGGTCAGATAGCGTACTCCAGCCTACCTGTCCTAGCGCAGCGGTCTCCGAATCGAAGATCCTTAGAGATTGAAAGACGGGGCGCAGACGGCGAGCCACTTCCTGCATTTGTGTCGCCGAGCACGATGCGGTCACGACCGCCGCAATCCCATCTCGCACAGCCATGAGTTGCAGTAGTTTCATGCGCCCATGAGCCCCATCCGCATCAAAGCAGATCAGCATCGCTGGTCCCGCAGCTGTTTCCAAAGTTCCGATCTTGCGCCACGAGGGATCAGCGCACTCACGACGAGCCGCCTCAACATACGACTCCAAGGATCGAGATGTCTGATCGTAGGCACAGTTCAGGGTGGGGATGAAGGTCCCTTCTGAGGGCCCTGCGGCCATCCACAAGATCCCGGGATCCCATCGAGTCGGATCGACAATGCCCCACTGGTCAGGGAGCTGGATCGTGATGATCGGATCGGCTGACGCCTCTCCTGTATAGGTCGTCATAGCCAACGCCGCACAGAGCACAACTAAGCGAGAGGTTCTGAGAGAGAGCAGAGAGCATGACATGACTAGAGGTCCTTCTAGTTGCAGCAGCCGCAGTCAGAGTCGGCATGGCAATGATCCGTGTCGCCAGGGAGGCCTAACCACACTGCAAGACCAATCACACCGATTAGAATCGCACCCCAAGCCATCATCGCATAGCCAATGGCCTGGCGCTTTCCGCACTGAGGCGCATAGACGCAGGGTTGATGTCCCCTTTCTGGATTCCCCCCAGATGAAACGGTCGGCTCGGCGGCAGCCTCTTGACGAAGCTCTTGGGCGATATCCTCTGGAAGCGTATCCACAATTTCCGCCGTACCGCTTGTCGCCATGGCGGCGCCCCCATGAATCACAGACGTGGCCGGAGTGACTGCCTTCCCGGAAGAAGCCGTAGCGCCGCTGGGCGGCGACGCGGGCTTGGCCTGCGAGGTCGGTTTGGAGTCTTTGGGGACAGCCGCACAGAGAGCGGGACGCACTGGCATGCCACATAGGATGGATGCGCTCAATAGAACGAGTAGGCGCCTTACCACAAATCCTCCCAAAGAGCAGCTAATCAGTCCCTAGTTTCTAGAGGGAGGGGACGCTCCCTGCGCTCGTGTATATCGGATGGGACGACCCTCTAATATACCGTGCCTCCAGCCCGCCTCAGTAGGCAGACCGTGTGCGGCACAGCCTACTATACGTTTCTACATTTGTCTAACTTACCAGGGCAGGTAGGTCCTATGAGTTGGGAAGTGGCTGAAAGTAGCCGTCGATCGCGGCAAGTCCGTTCCGGTTTGCTCGGCTAGGCAAAAACTCTGCTGGACCTTTTTTTCCCAGAATCGGAATTTGCTGATGCAGGATTTCCATGGTGCTACGTATCCTATTGCCGGTGGTCGATCCAATCGGCCAGTTGGAAACCATGGGGCGCCACTCCAGACCAAATTAAGGGAGCGCGGCTTCTCCTTCTGTCGATGTTCAGGAGGTCCCGCCGTGTCAAGCCGATGAAGAAGCAAGACTCAGGACAAGACCAACTTCAGCGTATTTGCGACCTTCTTCGCCGGGACACCCTTGAACCGGCGCTGGCTGAGGCGCGACGCATTGAGAGCGAAGCGCAGCAGCATGCCCAGCGCGTGCTCGAAGAGGCTCATCGCCGCGCTTCCGAACGAGAGAGCCAACTGCGCGAGCATCTCAAGCAAGAGCAGGAGCACTTCCAGCAGAATGTGAAAGGTGCCATGCGTCAAGCGATCGAGCTGCTCCGCCAAGAGGTGGAGGAGAAACTCTTCAAGCCGACACTAGACGAACTCCTCAGTGCACCGAGTCACAGTAGCCAGTGGGTCGCACAGATGCTGACCGCGATGGTGAAGGCGGTGGAGAGAGAGGGCATACAGACTCGATTCGAAGCGGTACTCGGTCAGGACGTGGATCAGGGTGAAGTAGAAGCGCTCTTGAAAGCCCCCCTAAAAGGTATCTTGAGCGAAGCGATGACGGTGGGTCACTTCCAGGGTGGAATCCAGCTGCGGTTGACTGATGCGCATCTGACGTTAGACATCAGCGATGTGGCCTTGAAGGAATTGTTCGGCCGTTTTCTACGGAAAGATTTTAGAGATCTCCTATTCGGGTAAGGGTGCGCCAGTGGCATACTACTTCTTTGATACGCTTCTTCCGCCGCTCGCTTTAGACAGAGAGCCGCAGCTGAGGTGGTCGCAGTTTTGTGATCTGGCGCAGCAGAACTTGGATCGAGGGGACTGGAAGCAGTTCTGCGCTCTGCGAACCTGGATCGATCTGCAGAACCTACGACCGCTATGGCAGGGACAGCCTCTGCAGCCCTTTGGGAACCTAGATGAGGATGGTTTGCGCACAGCTCTAGCGACAGGAGATGGATTGCCCTCCATGGTGCAAGACTACCTGATGGAGGTCCGCGATCCTAAGGAGCGACTGGATAGGTTGCCCGAGCTGCTGAGTGGCTACTTGGAGAGCCTGGCACTCCATGGGACGGGTTTTCTGCAGTGGATGGGCGACTTCGAACGTCGAGTGCGCCTTGTGCTGGTGGCCCTCCGTGCCCGTGCAAGGGACCTGGACCTAGCTGTAGCGTTTCAATTTGAAGATCCAAGAGAGCCCTTCGTGGCATTTCTTGTGGCTCAACAGCATGGGGATCGGCTGATGCTTCCCCTTGGTTTTGAGGAGATCGGGCTCCTTTGGGATCGCTATCAAGGGGACGCCCTCCAGCTTGCCGATGGTCTCCTTCGGTTTAGGTTTCAAGCGATCGAGGAGACGTTTCGCGATCGGCGATTCACGATCGCCCATATTCTCGGCTATGCGGAGCGACTCGTGCTCCTTGAGCAGAGAGCGGGCGGAGATGCAGAGATGGCTCAGCAGCAGATGCAGATCTGGTTGCAGCAGGCCCCCATCGCAAATAAACAGTTATCCCGCTGACGGGTGAAGGAAGTCTTATGGTCGAAGAAGATCGAGGTGCAGCGCGCACCGGGTCCTGCAGCGGTCAGGTAGTGGAGGCGTTTGGTAACCTTGTGCACGTTCAATTTGATGGAGCGGTGCGTCAGGGAGAGGTGGGCTTTGTTCTGGTGGAAGGGGCTCGTCTCAAGGCCGAGGTGATTGAGATTGCCGGAACGATTGCGAAGATGCAGGTCTTTGAGGAGACCCGAGGTGTACGCTTAGGTTCTTCCGTGGAGTTCTCAGGGGATCTGCTCGAAGCCGAACTAGGCCCGGGGTTGCTCACCTCGATCTTTGATGGATTGCAAAATCCTTTGGAGAAGGTCGCTGAGCAGACGGGTTATTTCCTCAAACGAGGCTGCTATATCCAGGCCCTCGATCGGACTCGTCGTTGGGAGTTCACACCCCTAGCGAAAGTAGGGGATGAGGTGGAACGGGGCTATGCTCTGGGGAGAGTGCCCGAGGAGCGGTTCCAGCATCTCGTGATGGTCCCCTTCAAGATGCATGGCAGACTAACCCTGACTTGGGTGGCCTCGCCAGGCAATTACACCGTGGAGACGGTGATTGCCACGGCGATCGATGCCCAGGGTAAGGAACACTCCTTCACCATGATGCAGAAGTGGCCTGTGAAGGTCGCTCTGATGGAAGGGGAGAAGTCGGTAGCCACCAAGATGATGGATACCGGGCTGCGCCTGATCGATACCCAGTTCCCGCTATTGAAGGGCGGGACCTTCTGTATGCCGGGTCCCTTTGGTGCTGGTAAGACGGTTCTGAACCACCACTTAGCGAAGTACTCCTCCGTCGACATTGTGATCATGGTGGCGTGTGGAGAGCGTGCTGGCGAGGTCGTTGAAGTTCTCAAGGAGTTTCCTCACCTCATCGATCCCCATTCTCAGAAGAGTCTGATGGCGCGGACGGTGATCGTCTGCAACACCTCTTCGATGCCCGTGGCTGCTCGAGAGGCCTCGATCTATCTAGGCATCACTGTGGCAGAATACTACCGTCAGATGGGCCTGGATATCCTTGTACTCGCGGACTCGACGAGCCGCTGGGCTCAAGCGATGCGAGAGATCTCGGCTCGTCTGGAAGAGATTCCAGGCGAAGAGGCCTTTCCTGCCTATCTCTCTTCACGCATTGCGGCGTTCTACGAGCGCGGTGGTGTGGTGACCTGCCAGGATCGGACCGGATCGATCACGATTGGCGGCGCCGTGTCGCCGGCTGGCGGGAACTTTGAAGAGCCCGTAACGCAGGCAACACTCGCTGTGGTAGGGGCCTTCTTGGGGCTATCTCGACAGCGGTCCGATGCTCGACGCTACCCAGCCATCGATCCACTGATCAGCTGGACTAAGTACGCGCGTGCGGTGGATCAGGAACTCGAGCCGCTCTGCCCTGGCTGGGGCCATTGGGTGAAGCGTGCCGCGGCCCTGATCCAGGAAGCGGATGAGATTGGCAAGCGGATGGAGGTGGTGGGTGAAGAGGGCACTCCGATCCACGACCTCGTGAAGTTTTTGAAGGCTGACCTTTATGACACCTGCTATCTACAGCAGAACGCCTTCGATGGAGAAGATGCCTATTGCCCATTGCAGCGCCAGATTGCCTTTTTCGAGTTGATCCATCGGGTATTTTTAGCCCCTCTCGACTTTGCGTCCCATGCAGAGGCTAGGCAGTACTTCAACCAGCTGAGCAATCAGCTGAAGAATATGAATTATCTGCCCTTTGGGTCAGAGAGCTATGCTCAGGCGCAGGCGAGGATCCTTGCTCAGCTGGAGCCGTCAGGGGTGGAGGTATAACTTATGCAGACGATCTATGAACGCATCGCTGCGATCCGCGGTAGCCTGATTCGAGTGAAGGCCAAGGGCCCAGCCCTCGGCGAGGTCGCTTCCATCACGCGGCAAGATGGCCGCACGGCACAAGCCTCTGTTCTGAAGCTGGACAATACGAGTGTCACGCTCCAGGTGTTTGAGAGCACCCGAGGGATCAGCACAGCGGACCAGGTTGTCTTCCAGGGACGTCCTATGGAGGTCTGCTTCAGTGATGAGCTGCTCGGACGTCGCTTCAACGGCGTCGGCCGTCCTATCGACCGTGGCGCTGAACCGGTCGGAGAGAAGATTCCGGTGAACCAGCC
>JBMOFD010000082.1:0-7740 GCA_049314435.1 Chlamydiia bacterium
GGCGGAGCGCAGAGCAGGGGAGCGGTGGAGGGGCGGAGCTCTGCTCCGCACCTCGCTGGAGGATTGCATCCTCCAAACCACCGAAGTACAAGAGATAACACACAGACTTGTCCCACGGAGAAATATCCATGGATCCGAAGAAGACAGCACACCTCGGCTTCTTCCAGAGCGAGCCTTTGATGCTACTGACCAGGCTGGGCATCGAATCGGCGATGATCAGTGGGATACAGACTCCGAACTGCATCCGGTCGAACCGCTGTTCTTAGGCCGATTAGTCGATCGCATGCAATCAGACAAATCAGCCCTTTTTGCCTTTTTAGGAGCGGCGTGCAAGCAATTTGTCGCGTCGGTATGATCCGTTAGTGCAAATAGACCGTTCCCCTGGGGAACTCAGCCGGTATAGGAGAGCGTCATGACATCTAGATCATATTTTGGATTAGGGTTCAGCGGGCTTCTATGTCTAAGCCTATTGCTGGGCCAAATCGGAAACGCCAGTCGAGTCGCGGTGTGCATCACAGCAACAGGCCGGTATGTTGAGTTTGCCAAGCAGTTGATCCAAACTATGCGCCCATGGGTGATGGTAGGGCATGATGTGACATACTTTGTCTTCACCAACCAGCCCATGAAGCCGGAGAGGGATGTGAGGGTGGTGTCATGGCCTCAATTTGGATGGCCAGGTGATTCTATGAACCGCACCTCAGCTTACCTGAGTCGGGAGAGTGAGTTGACTACCTATGACTGGATTCTGGCTTCCGATGCCGATATGCTTTGTGTAGGCCCCATTGAAGAGGACTTTTTCGCTGAGACTGTGGGGGTTACGCATCCTAATTTTGCTCCGGGAGAGGGTGTTTGGGAGCAGGATCCCCGCTCCACGGCATATTTGCCGCCGGCGCTTTATAAAACGTATTTCTGCGGAGGGGTCTACGGAGGATCTCCAGAGGGATTTTTTCGCATCTGCCGATTCTGCAAGGCCAATCAAGAAACCGACGCTCGGAATGGGATCATGGCCACTGTCCATGATGAGAGTCACCTCAACTGTTTCTTCGGCTACAACCCTCCGAGCAAGACCATGGGCACTGAATATTGCTGGTCAGATGGGCGTCCGCGTGCCGATGCAAGAATCCTCTGTATAACCAAGCATCACGCTTGGTGGCGTACCCCTGAAGGCCCATGCCAGGGCACACTGTAAGACAACCCGGAATCTGTATGATGATTTTTTGTAAACAACAAGGTTTTCGTCGCGTCGCTGCGACCATGATTGTGGCTGCAAGTGGCACTGTTGGGACCTCTGGGCTTGCCAACATCGTCTCAGTACAGCTCATGGGGCAGATGGGCAATCAAATGTTTGAGGTGGCTGCAGCTTACGCCTATGCCCTGGATCACAATTTGCAGCTTCGTATTCCCGATCTGGTGTTGCGGGGTAGTGAAGAGGACATCCAGGCCAACTACGAGGTCATTTTTAGCAAGGTGTCTGCTGAGCCATTGCCAGCGGCTAATTGGGTGCGTTTTGCCCAACCTCATTTCTCCGATTACACGCCGATTCCTATTGCGGACAACATCTGCTTGAGCGGTCTGTTCCAAACGGAACGCTATTTTGCTCATAGGAGGAAAGAGATCCTGGACCTTTTTTCGCTTGAAGAGAGATGGCCATCGTTAGTGGCTAAATTCCCCAGCCTGCAGTCGTCTAATAAAATTGGCATTCACATGAGGATGGGTTATGAGCCGGTTAGAGACGTTTCTGAGCGTCATCATACTTTTGGCGGAAGGTACATTGAGAAGGCCATGCAGGCGCTACCGCCAGCCGAGACATATATTGTTGTAAGCAATAACATTCCTATGGCGCGCATCTTGTTAGCTGAGATCGATGCGCCATTTGTTTTTTTGGAATCAACTGACCGATTTGATGACCTGCTTGTTCTTTCAAAGTGCGATCATTTAATCGGAACCAACAGCACTTTTAGTTGGTGGGGGGCCTGGCTGGGAGCTCAAGAAGGGCGACGATGTATTTTTCCGCTACCATGGCTGCGACAAAATAGGGAATTTCCCGATCTTCTTCCTTCTCGTTGGGAGACAATTTCTTGTCCAGAAATGGCTTTAGAGGGGACCTCCTGGGCGGAGTTGCCGGAAATCCTTAGACAACAATCTGCAGGTTTTAAGCACTGAGGACGCGGAAGTTCCGGGCCCTTCTATTTGATATTTTAAGGCGAGGAGCGCAGGTCGGGGTTCTGAAACACTAGGATCCCGTTGCGGGAATGTGATGAGTCTATTTCGACAGTTGAGCTTTTGGATTGCATCATGGGTTGCGGCTTGTGGTGTTGCGCAGGAAACTAGCCAAGTCTTTGTAACGGTAGCGGATCATGAGCATTTCCCAATGCTGATCTACACCATTAATAGCCTTCAACATTGGCAAAAGCAGTCTATTAATGAAATTGCGGTCTATGACCTTGGTTTAACGGTCCCGGAGCGGAAGGTTTTAGATTCCCTTCCTCGAACTCGCGTATATGACATCGAGAGAGTCTCGGAATGGCTTTTTCAGCCCTTTCGGACCCGGCCCTATAGGAATGGAAAGCCGGTTAAAGGTTGGTATGCATGGAAGCCGGTTGTCCTCAAGCAGGCACTTGACCGGTGGGAGGAGTTTCTCTATATCGATGCTGGCATTACAGTGGGCCGTTCCCTCGACCCAGTATTTGCATATATGAAGCGGCATGGTCATTTCTTCATCACCGGAGGGTCAGGTAACAGGAATTACTGCACACGTGCATGTATAGAGCATTTTGGCCTTGAGACTCCTGAGCGTCGATGGGTGTTAGAAAGTGGGCAGATCGATGCTGCGATTCAGGGCATTACGAGGAGTGTGAGAGATGTTTATGTTCTTCCTCTGTATGAGCTGGTCGGAGATATCCGATTGTTCGAGGACGATGGCTCTTGTCCGAATGGATTCGGCTTTTCCCGCCATGATCAGACTCTGACAACCATTTTGCTAAGGCTCAGCAACCTGCCTACCGAACCTTGGGGAGGTGTCGTGGTTGATCTGGAGGATCATAGGCGCAGTTTCGTTCCAGCGGATCTCTTTCTCAAGAAGCCGTCGTGGTGGTACGAATACTATGAATAGAATGTGCCCCCTGGCTCACCTCTGGAAGGCCAAGTAGCGGTACAACGCCTTCGATCAGCGGGTTGATGCTGCCGCTTTGGCCGACCGTATGAGAGCAGCCATGGATCGTTACGATTTTTCGCCTATCTGGGACTTGTGGGGTGATGTATATGCCCGACTACGTTGTCCGGTAGGCAAGGCCGCGTCGGCTGAGTGGATTGGGTGAAAAGTAGATTGCAAGGTTACGCTGGAGAGAACAGGCATGGATCCAAAAAAAACGGCACTCCTCATTGTGGACATGCAGAAAGAGGCCATCAGCGACCTCGTAAAAACAGGCGTTACCGTCATATCTGCTGTCCAAAAAGCTCTGCAGACGGCTCGCAAGAGGGGAGTGTCGGTGGTCTACCTGGTCCGCGAGCATCGCGCCTCTGGTATTGATGTAGAAAAATTTCGTGAGACCAAGTTCCAGCAACATCCATTTTTGGTGGTGGGCACGACGGGAGCTGAGGTCATAGAGGAGCTCAAGCCACTCTCCAATGAGCTGATCGTGAGCAAGCAGCGATTCAGCGGCTTCTTCCAGAGCGATCTCTTGATGCTACTGACCAGACTGGGCATCGAATCGGTGGTAATCTGCGGGATACAGACTCCGAACTGCATCCGAGCGACCGCTGTCGATGCGCTTGCATACGACTATGCGGTAACTCTATTGGATGACGCCATCGCGGCGCAGACGCCCGAGGTCCACAAGGCTAATCTGTTCGATATGGCCAACATGGGGGCGACCATCCAGAGTGTCGATCCCTGGATCGACACTCTCAAATAGGAGGTCTGGAGGAGAATCCTCCAGCGAGGTGCGGAGCAGAGCTCCGCCTCTCGCCTCTGCACTGCTCCGCCTCTTCTGTGGATTCCTTAAGATCCTTAGAATAGAGGCCTTCCCTCTGGGAGGGAACTATTCAGTGAGTGGTCATGCAGATTCAAATCATCGGACAAGAGCCCATCGAGATAGCGGCAGGGGTAACTGCACGCGATGTTGCGCGTCAACTGCATCTCACAGAGCCTGGGCAGGCTCTGGCAGTCATCATCGGTGGAGTCACGCGTGACCTAGACACCCCCATCCAGGAGGGGGATCGCCTGGAGTTCCTGGACTTCACGGACGCTCGAGGTAAGGAAGTCTTTTGGCACACCAGTGCGCACCTTCTGGCTCAAGCTGTCCTTCGGTTGTATCCTGATGCCAAGCCCACCATCGGGCCTCCGATCGAGCAGGGCTTCTATTACGACTTTGCCCATCTGCCCATCAGCGAAGAGGACCTTCCTCGGATCGAGGCGGAGATGGAGCGCATTGTGGCAGAAAATCCGGCCACCAAGCGTGAAGTCTTGGAGGGCAAGAAGGCTGCGCTGCAGACCTTTGGTAGCAACAAATACAAGGCCGAGCTGATTGAAGGGTTCGATGAGAGCTTGGGGCTCACGGCCTACCGCCAAGGTGAGTTCTTCGATCTCTGCCGTGGGCCTCACCTTCCCAATCTTGGGAAGATCCGTGGCGTTAAGCTGCTGAAGATCGCGGGGGCCTACTGGCGTGGGGATTCCAAGCGGGAGATGCTCACTCGGATCTATGGGATCACCTTCCCTGACCGCAAGGAGCTGAGGGACTACCTCACTAGGTTAGAAGAGGCGAAGAAGCGAGATCATAAGGTCTTGGGACCAAAGCTGGACCTCTTCTCTCTGCAGGAGGAGGCTCCTGGGATGCCCTTTATCCATCCGAAAGGGGTGATCGTCTGGAATGCTCTCCTGGAATTCTGGCGCAAGCTGCATGTGAGAGCTGGGTATGTCGAGATCAAGACGCCGACAATCATGACACGAGAGCTCTGGGAGACCTCGGGCCACTGGGAGCATTATCGCCAGAACATGTTCTGCATAGAAGTGGAAGAGCGTGACTTTGCGATCAAGCCGATGAACTGCCCTGGGTGCATGCTCTTCTATCGTCAAAAGAGTCATAGCTACCGGGAGTTACCCTTGAGGGTTGCGGAGGTAGGCCATGTGTTCCGCTACGAAGCCAGTGGGGCTCTCAATGGACTGGTCCGCGTGCGTGGCTTCCATCAGGACGACGCGCACCTCTTCATGAGGCCGTGTGACATCCAGAGTGAGATCATTGGAGTATTGGACCTCGTCCGTAAGGTGTACGATCCCTTCGGTCTGGAGTACCGGTTTGAACTCTCTACCAGACCCAAAGAGGGGACGATCGGTACAGATGCAGACTGGGAAGTCGCAACGGAAGGACTACGTGGGGCCTTGGAGACCACGGGCATGCCCTATCGCTTGAATGAGGGCGATGGTGCTTTCTACGGTCCCAAGATCGACGTACACATTCGTGATGCTCTGGGTCGTAGCTGGCAGACCGCCACCATACAGCTCGACATGGCCCTGCCGGAGCGTTTTGGGCTGGAGTATGTCGATCATGATGGACAGAAAAAGCGTCCTGTCATGGTGCACAGGGCGATTTTTGGATCCATTGAGAGATTCTTTGGGATATTGATCGAACATTTTGCTGGTCGGTTCCCTCTTTGGATAAGCCCAGAGGCGGTGCGTGTCATCCCTGTCGCCGATCGACACACCCCGCGTGCTCGTGAGATCCAGGAACTGCTCCGTGACGCAGACTTCCCCGTAGGAGTGGATCCTTCCGGTGAGTCGGTGTCGAAGAAGATCCGTGATGCTCAACTCCAACAGGTGAACTACATGATCACTGTGGGGGATGAGGAGCTGGAGTCAGGCGAGATCGCACTGAGGAACCGTGAAGGGCTGCAGCGCCGTCATATGAAGGTCGATGAGTTGCTCACATTACTGCGGACCGAGCGAGAAACAAAGTCCCTGAAGAGCCTTTTGCAGGCCTAACGAGGAGGTCTGGAGGAGATCCGTCCTCCAGCTGAGGTGCGGAGCGGAGCTCCGCTCTTCCTCAATTCGCCAGTCCCCATTTAACCCGCAGCGATTCAAGTGGGGCTGCCTTCAGCCCATCCATCATCCTATCGAAATACTGGGAGTCCTTCTTGGCTACGAAACGGATGGCTGGCGCTTCATCGAGTGGAGGCGAGAGGACCTTCAGCCGGTTGCGATAGGCATTGCGGCAGTAGGTGACGGCCGGAAGCCGATCCATCGCTACACCATCTAGATGACCGACCGATAGGTCTTCGAGGGCATCGAGAGCAGAGACGTATTGCTTGAACGTGGTTCCTGGTAGCAGGGAGACGACGTTGAAGGCGATCGACGCTTGCTGCACACCGAGCACCATGCCCTTTGTCTTCGAAGTATCTTGGAAGGTCCCATGTGTAGCGACAACGAGAGAGGTTCCTGTGAAGACCAGGGGATCGCTGAACAGGAAGATCTCACGTAAGCGTGGAGTCGGTGTGACGGTCGTGATGCCAATAGAGTACGCGCCAGACTCGACGTGGTAGAGGACATTCTGGCTGGTGGTACGCAGAGCCTCGACAGCTAGCCCCTCAGTGGAGGCAATGGAGGAGAGGACATCCAAACAGAAGCCAGTGACATTGGGCTCGAGTCCTTTGAGGATGAGCGGACGCCATGCGGGGTCGAACGCAACCCTAACCAGAGGCTTCTCTCTAGAACAGGAGAGAAGGAGCGTGACCAGCGGCCCCCAGAGCAGGATTCGTGGCCACCGACGATGTTCCGTAGAGCGAATCATGCAGTGCCTCCCAGCCCTTCTTCGGCAGTGTGCAAAAGTTAGGGGGTTTTGGCAACATGCCTCTCATTTGGATGGGGGAGAAGTTGGAACGCGCGCTCTTATTGGTAAATTTTGGGGGTCCAAGGGATCTCCAAGAGTTGGGGCCCTTCATGGAGGAGCTTCTCTGTGACCAAGATGTCATCCAGACCAAATGGCCAGCAGCCATCCATCGCCTGCTCTTCAAGAGAATCGCCCGAAAGAGGGTGGCGAGGATTCATGAGGAGTATGAAAGGATGGGCGGAGGCTCTCCCATCTTCGGGGATACCGAGCGATTAGCTATGCAGGGAAGCAGAACTCTTCAACGGCCCTGCCTTACCTTCCATCGCTATCTACCCGCTACTCATCAGGACAGCCTGAGAGCCCTAGAAGAGATCGCTGATCAAGTCGACGTCATCGATGTGCTTCCTCTCTTTCCACAGTTTTCCTTCACGACGACGGGGAGCTGTGCCCGCTGGTTTAAGAGGCGCGCCTCTTGCTCGCTGCTAAAGAAATTGGCTTGGGTACGCAGTTATGAGGATCACGAGGAGTTCATTGGAGCCTATCAGGAACAGGTGGCCAGGTTCCTGGCCACCTGTTCCCATGTTCCAGAGAAGACGATCCTTCTTTTCTCGGCTCATGGCCTTCCCGTTCGCTATGTGCATGAGGGAGATCCCTATCCAGAGCAATGCCGTCGCAGCGTGAAGGCGATCGCAGACGCCTTTCCTGGCACAACACCTCTTCTTGCCTTCCAGTCTCGATTTGGGCGTGAGGAGTGGTTGCGTCCCTATACCGTAGAATTAGCTGGCGAGCTGCGCGGGCTCTATCCCCAGCACGACCTAGTTCTGGTCATCCCAGTGGCCTTCACTTCGGATCACCTGGAGACTCTGGTGGAGATCGAACGGGAGATCTTGCCCGTCTTGAGGGAAGGAGGGTTTCGAGC
>JBMOFD010000083.1:0-7143 GCA_049314435.1 Chlamydiia bacterium
AGAAATTTATAGATAGTCGACCGAGCCGCGACAAGCTGGTTAGTCAAAAGTCCAGGTATATAGGCCAGATGGGAGCGCCTGGCTTCCATGCAAAGATACATAAACCGGCTCCTTATGGAGCCGGTTAGCCTATCTGCTGGCCACATCACGAGTGGGGACTATTGAGTAAGAGAGAGCCATCCGCGGGCGTTGGCCCAGACTGCTGCTTGCTGGAGGACGTCGTTAAGCTGCGCACCCCCAAAGCCGCCTAAGTTGTTGGTAGTGCCGCTTGGTGTCGCTAACGCTACGGTACCGTTGGTCACCGTGAAGTAAAAGTTTAGGGGATTATTCGACACCGCTGCGGTGCATTGACCGCAGTTCTGTACGGGGCCTCCTAGCGGTGCGGATCCACCGCCTTGCAGCGCTCCGGTTCCGCACACTAAACAGGCTAGCCAATATGGCTTCGTTCCAGCGTCGATCGAATTGCCCGAGATGCCAGGAAGACTTCCCCCCGTCCATTGATTGGCCTTCGTCATGGCGCTATAGAATGGAGTCGACGGGGTGCTCATTAAAATGCCTAACGGCTGGCCTCCGGTCGCAGACATCGCCATGAGGTAGTTGGGGCTGCTTGAATTCCTGCTGTTGGAACTCGTGTCCGTGTTCCCATTGCATATGTTCGTCAACATGCCCGTGTTGTTGCCCGTCCAAGTCGTTCCATTCATTGGCGCTATCACATAGGCGTATACGGTCGATGCCGGGAACCCTGCGGCGTTAGTCGTTGCTGGGCTTATGCATGGAGCAAAGACAACGTTACAAGTCGTTACATTCCCAGATTTTGTGCAACTGGCTGTCTGGTCTGATGCGCAGACGATGGCGCATGCGGCCATTCCCATGACCGATCGTGCTAGGTGACGCATGTTTTTACCCTTTGCTGTTGGTTATTGTTTTAAGAAGTAAGCTCCCCGATACAATACCCTGTTTAATTTTGCTACAAAAATAGATGGTTATAATAGTGTGGCTGTGCGTGTTCATGGGGTCCCTTTTCAATGTTGCAAAGGGGTTACTTCCTGGTGTCGCTCGACAAGCGGTAAGGTGATTGACTTCTGGCTTGTTTGGACTACCTCGAAGGCAAGAGAACGGTGCCAGTGGTGGAGTTCAGAGTGTCCCACCACGCGTGCAAATAAGCTCATCGCGCTAGAGCTGGTGTACAGTACCGCCGGCTACCTTGAACCACACCTCTATATGGATGGAGGTGTGGTTCAAGGGAAGCGGACTGCGATTAGAGTGGCTACCGTTTAGGCCATTGCTTTGCACTACGGGGCCGGGGGAACGGAAGGCTCTCTCGTTGAGTGCTGCCCGGTCCAGAACTATTGGGACAGTCCAAAATTGCCCGACATCTTATTAATCCAAGCTAAGAGATAGGCAGGGATGGGGTCACTGGTCGCGTTGCCCTGCATTTCGTTTTCACCGCCACCGAAACCACCGGACCAGTCCACCTGGCCAGTCGGTGCAATACAGCTAGCTAGAGTTCCCGTGCACCGTACATAAGTGATTGGTGTTGTCGCTAGGGTGACATATGAAGAGCCCTGACATTGAAGACGTGGGCCAGACGAACCGGGAGGCGAGGCGCACGATTGAGCGATCAACTTGCCGGCTGCGTTCTCCTGGAACTGTAAGGTTGCGACGCTGGATCCGGGGTTAGTGAGGTAGGGGACTATGTTTGCAGTGCTGGTCCCTATCTTTTGTGTTAAAATGGTGAATCCAGAGGCTCCATTGGTGGAGATGAAATATCCGGAGCCCATCGCTGGCACCATGAGATAGTCAACGCCGGCCGTCTGACCGCCGACCGAACTTGCGCCAAAATTTCCATTACAGAGATTTGTCACGCGAGCCGCGTCCCCGTTTGGATCCCAATTTAGGCCAGGTCTTGATATGATATAAAACGAACTATTTTGATTTGAGTCCTTGCATGTAACAACTTGAATATTGCACTGAAGTTGGCCCGAGTTCCAGGAACAGGTGGTCGCTGAGAGGGTTGTAGTTAAGGTTGCACAGAGCCCGATGACCCCTAAATAAGATGAACGCATGGTTCTTACCCGTGTTTATTTTTATAAAATTCTATAGGCATCTGTTCTCATGCGTTGGATTAAAAAAAAAGTATTTTATTCGTGCGGTCAGACGCTATAAGGCATTTCATCGTCACCCTAGCTGGGAACAACGGCTGACAAGCGGGGGTACGGGATACTAATACCAAACGGCGATTGAAACCAGGTGCTTGGGGGGCTCGGCACCCTGCTGCTGTGGCGCTCAATTCAATCGCCGTTTGGTATAGGTGGGTGGGCGAGTGCTGGAGGGTAGCGATCTGGGCGCGGAGTCGTAGGAGGCCACTATAGAGGGAGGCGGCAGAGGAACCCGCCTTCCGCGCGTAGACACTTTTCGAATAGCTTCCGAGGAGCTAGCCCGACGTGGGCAAGCCTTCCTGGAAGGCCGTTCTCCATGCTGAGAGCAACCCTTCGATCCACTGGGGATCACGACCGAGATTTCTGCGCACAAGAGCCAGTACGCGATAGGGAATGGGGCCTGGATGCCACTCAACCGGTTCAAGGCACGTCCCTAACCTGACAAAATCAGGGAGGAATCCCACCTCATCCGAGGTCATGCAGAGATCGGCGATCAACGACCAGCTGGGTAGTCGCGCTTTGATGGGGAGATGCGATCCTCTGGCTTCGAGCCAGAGCCTCTCCAAGGCAAGGCCCTCTGGCTGCTCCTCCGGCATGAGGACCGGCTGAACAGGTGCGTTGGGATTTCTAGAGGCTAACCGAAACGAACCCGTGCAGATCTCCTCGATCTGCACACCTCGCCAGGGAGCATTGTCCAACACGAGAGCCACATCAGCTTCCCCGCGTAGCACTAGCTCGCACGCTTGGTCGGGCCTTCTCAGCTCTAACTGCAGGGGAGAAGCGACCCTCCAGGCAGCTGGTACTCCCAGCCTTGCTAAACTGTGAGGCAGCACCAGCCGAAGAAGCGGTGTGCCCGATGGCGCCACCGACTGGTGGAGCTGTCGGATCCACGCCTCCGCTCGGGTCGTCCAGAGACGACCCTCGTCCGTGAGCTCAAACTGCCGTCGAGCATGGTGGCAGAGTTGCAAGCCAAACGCTGCTTCAACACGTAAGACCGCCGCACTTGCAGCACTCTGACTGAGGTGGTGCAGAGCGGCGGCTTTGCCTAGGTTGCCTAGACGAGCCGCCGTGAGGAGAAGCTCGACATCCGCTACGCGGAGATGTTTGAGGAACGGGTTCAATATCGGTTTCATCGATTTATGAGATCGATAATATCTAAAATACATGTTTTCCAAACACGATTATCCTGATATGCAGGAGGAATAGGGGGCTAGTGAGGGCGAGAAGTCTTCCAGCCACAGGGACGACCATGCGATCTCAAAAGACAACTTCCGGAGGCGGACGCCTCCTTTCAGCCATGCAGTGGCTCTGCCAGTGGAACTTTGGACGGTTCGACCGAGACGAGTTTAAGAAATTCCTTAGGATGGGGCTCATCTTCACGTTGATCATCGGCGTCTACTGGACGTTGAGACCGCTGAAGGATGCCGTATTCATCCATCTCGTGGACAAGTTACACCTGCCCTATGCCAAGACGGTCTCCGTATTGGCCCTACTGCCGATTGTGGTGCTCTACACAAGGCTTCTCGAGAAGACGTCCAGAGAACGCATGTTCTCGATCATGTCTTGGTTCTACGGGCTTACGATCCTCGCCTTTGCGGTCTGCATGTTCTTTGCTCAGGGCAGTGCAGAAGAGGTAGCGGATCGGCAGGGGCTGGTCTCATGGGCAACGACCGCGCTGGGCTATGTCTGGTACGTCTTTGTCGAAAGCTTCGGTAGTTTGGTCGTCGCGCTCTTCTGGGCCTTTGCTTCAGACACCACGGTGCCCGACTCCGCCAAGCGGGGATTCCCCTTTGTGGTTGCGCTCGGACAGATCGGTGGCATCATCTGTCCCTATTTCATTGGTGGCCTTCCTCATCGACTAGGGTTAAGTTCCGACGCGCTTTCCATGGTGATTTTAGGCGGTATGACGCTGTCGATCGCCCCCTGCGTGAAAAATTTCCTCCACAAGACGCCTAAGGAGCAGTTGGTCGCCTTCCATGGCAAGAATGAGATTGCGGTTGAGAAGAAGCAGGAACCGGGATTCTTTGAGGGCTTCCGCCTCCTGATCAGCCAGAAATACCTTCTGGGGATCTTCGCAGCGATCTTCATCTACGAGGTGATCGTCACAATCTTCGACTTCAACTTCAAGATCACGGCGGGACTGCAATACTCTGGCGTGGCGCTCAGCAGCTACCTGAGCTGGTATGGCTCCTGTGTGAATGCTGTCTCCTTGGCGTGCCTCCTCCTCGGTATCAGCAACATCACCAGGTTTATGGGGGTGGGGATCGCCTTGGCCTTGATGCCGTTGATCGTAGCGGGAGCTCTAGTCGGCTTCTTGACGACCGATACCCTCGAGTTCCTCTTTATCCTCATGGTTGGTTCGAAGGCGATCAACTACGCCCTAAACGGCCCAGCCTTGAAGCAGCTCTATATCCCCACCACGCCCGATGTGCGATTCAAGGCTCAAGCTTGGATCGAGACCTTTGGTTCAAGGGCCTCCAAAGAGGCTGGATCGATCTTCAACATGGCCCTGAAGCCCCTTCAAAGCATATTGGGTCCTGTAGCCGGTAGGGCTCAGTATCTCATGCTCAGTGGGTACTTGGGATTTGGGTTGGTGGCGCTCTGGTTTGTGACGGCCATCTTCCTTGGGCGTACTTTCCGTAAGGCGGTCGACAACAAGAAGGTGGTCTGTTGAGTGGCTGGAGCTCCGCTCCGGCCGCTCAACAGGGCGGAGCGTGTCCTAGCAGCCACGTCCCTCATGGAGCGATCGCAGCCTCAGCCAAGCAAAGGCGACGCAGAGGAGCGGCGGTACGACGAAGAGTGGGTAGAAGATCCATGGGTGGGTGGGCACGGCCTTTCCAGCCAGGAAGGAGGCGAGTGTCAGGAAGGCCAAGCCCATCGCCATAGCTAAGTCCCGCCGACGCGGTTGCCTGGCTGTAGTCATCCCATAGGCTGCTCCGAGTAGGATAAAGCAGATGGGTGCTAGCCCAAGAGCAATACGCCGTACCAGTTCATGGTGTGCGAGCATGCAACCTTCACAAGCAAGATGCCACTGTCCCGACCAGGAGAGGTAGTCCTCGGCTCTAGACAGCGTACTCCGCAGTAAAAAGGGAGCTAAGCCAGCTGCCTCTAGCTCAGCGTGGGCACTCTGCTCGACCCAGAGCTCTCCCGGCTCACCCTTCTGAGTCAGAGCTAAGACTCCCTGGCCATGGATCATGCCCTCCTGCAGGTGGAGTCGTCTGGCATGCACAACAGAGAGTCGCCCATCAGGGCCCATGGGGGCGATGCACCAGAGGCTGTGGGCGGCATGGCGCCCTTCGGGCTCTGCATTGAGCCAGCTATCCTCGAGGCGCAGCATCCGCTTGAGATGGATCAAGGAGAGCGGATTGAGTTGGGCTACACGGTCGAGAAGAGCTTTGCCCTCCGCTCGGCACTGTGGTGCGATCTCTGAGCTGAGTCCCCAGTTGCAAGCTCCCAGGCATAGGCCCCAACAAAGAAGAGGAAGAAGAAGGGTGTGGAGCTGGATGCCGCTGGCACGTACTGCCGTTAGCTCCTGGTCAACCGAGAGTCTGCGAAAGGTCCAGTAGCTAGCTACAAGAGCGGCAAGGGGAATGGCATTGGGAAGAACATAGGGGACTTGCAGCGCAATGAACAGCAGCGTCGCTTGCCATTCTCCAGCGAGCGCGGCAAAGCGGGCGATCTCTCCCATCTGGAGGACAATCATGAGGGCAAGGGCAGCCCCCACCATCAGCGCCCATGTGCGCAGGGTGCACCAAAGAGTGAGTTTCCAAACGAGCGGCGGACGGATCATAGGACCTCCCGCAACTATAAGAGATTGTCGAGAATTTTAGGCCAAGGTAGGCGTAATATAGAGATCGAAGTCATCGCGCTGTCCGAACGTGTGATGGTCTCGAACAATCGAGGAGGCGCGTCAAGCGATGCCATCTCTTCCTGAATGGATCATCTGGATCCATGGCGAGCGCGAGGGTCCCTACACCTCACAGCAGCTGCGCCGTGATGCACGAGTGACCGCACAAACCTTAGTCTGGAAGGAGGGAATGACCCATCCCCGTCCTCTCCAGACTGTGCCTGCTCTGGCCTGGATCCTCCCCTTCAAGACCTCCTCCATGGATGACGTAGGATATGGAGGTTCGCTCACGCTTCAGCCCTGCTCACCCAAGTGGGGGATGCTGGGACTTGTACTCCTCGTCATGGCCATTCTTTGGGCGCTCATCCAATGGGGATCGGTCGGCCCATCTTAATGCAGCGCGAACAGAGGCTGTGTTAGACTCTTTCCCTCAATGAGAGGAGTCGAGTCTATGCGTTGGGTATTAGGGCTGTGTCTGGTGGCGATGACGGGGTGGGGTTTCCCCGCCTTTTACGAGATCTACCCGCCGACATTGCGAGCCTTAGACGGGACTCGCTCGTTTGAAGGGGACCGGCACCAAGCGTTTGCAGGAGACCTCGTGGCGAGGCTCTCCGATGGCTCTGAATGGAAGGTGCGCCCACAGTCTCGCAGGGACTATGAAAGCTGGATTCCTGGTGAGCCCGTCAGTGTGCAGCTTCGACCTCACGATTACTTGTTCAAGCGCGAGCATCACTTCTTCTTGGTGAACCACGTCCGAAACAGCTTCGTGAAGGCGATGATGGTGACGCCACGTCACGTGCCCAATCCCACTGTCATTGTGGACTCGGAGACCTTTGTAGCGCGGACAGAGCTTCGCTCGGAGAAGAAGGTGATCGTCCATAGAGACGGTGATGAGGAGACCCTCCATACGACAAGGACCGATCCCGTATGGAGACAGCGAGTTACTCTGTCCGATGGCAGCCAGTGGGTGTTAAGAGACACCAGCTATCCTTGGCATCCTGGAACGGTGATCACGGTCGGTCATCGAGGACAACCTAATCGTTACTACAACTTCGTGCTGATCGCCGGAGACCAGAGAGAAGTGCTTACGAGAGAAGCTCGGCCCTATTTTGTCGATCACCTTCGTCCTTCAACAAC
>JBMOFD010000084.1:0-7065 GCA_049314435.1 Chlamydiia bacterium
AGGATGGGGACGGTCACGGGCTATGCGCCTTTTGTGAGTCTCAACGATCAGGGTGACTATGAGGGTTTTGACATCGACATCGCGCATCTCCTGGCGGAGCGCATGGATGCGGACCTGGAGCTCGAAGACATGGGTAGCATGCCTGCGCTCATGATGGCCCTGAGGCAGGGGAAGGTCGATGCCCTCATCTGGGCGATTTCAATCACTCCGTCTCGTCAGCGAGAGATGCTCATGGTGCGCTACCAGGGCGAGGCGGAAACGATCTACCCTCTGGTGTTCTGGAAGGTCATCCCAGATGGAGTCTCGTCCCTCGGCGATCTCCAACTGTCAGAGGAGAGTCCTATCCTGGTGGAGGGCGGCTCTGTCCAAGAAGTCTTCTTGGAGCAGCAGAGTCCGGCCATTCCGATGCGCAGGGTTGACACTGCAACACAGGGCATGTTGGAAATCCGGTATGGTAAGGCCGCTGCCTTCCTTGCTGACCCTGCGCTGCTAGGGAAGATCCGTAGTAGCTACCCAGATGCCAGGATTCTGGAGATTCCGATCCCTGAGGAGAATCAGTCGCTAGGACATGGCATCTGCATCCGTCCTGACAATTCGGCTCTAGCTAAGAAGATCGAAGCCGTGGTGGAGACTCTTCGCTGTGAAGGTAAGATCGCTGAACTAGAACGTCGCTGGGGCATCGCAGTGCCATGAACGAGATGTTTGCGTTGTTCCAGAACTCGGGCCCTTCCTTGATGAAGGGTGCCTGGATGTCCCTACAGGTATTAGGAGCATCCGCGGTTCTTTCTATGCTGTTAGGAAGCACCTTCGGGCTTTTCCTAGCCAAGCGTCTGCGGAGTCGTTGGCTTAGCCCCCTCATTGAGGGGGTTGTAGCCGTACTCAGAGCAGTGCCCTTCTTTGTGCAGCTGCTGATCGTCTACTTTGTGATCCCAGAACTGCTGGGCGTCCAGCTGTCAGCGTTCCGAGCTTCTTGGATTGCGCTGGGTGTCTGTTCGTCGGCCTATGTGGCTCAGATCATGAGGGGTGCTCTGGATGGAGTCTGTGTATCGCAGTGGGAAGGGGCCTTTGTACTGGGCTACTCCAAGGTGGCGATGCTGCGCTACATCATCCTTCCCCAGGCGATCAGGAGGCTTCTTCCGGCCTTGAGCAATGAGTTGGATGCGATGCTGAAGAGCACCGCTATCCTCGCCTCGATCGGCTTGCTCGAGCTGACGAAGGTGGGACAGAACATCGTCTCCAGGACGATGGAGCCTCTGCCCATCTACCTCACCCTAGCTCTGTTCTATGGTGTGATGTCTTTGTGCCTGAACGTAGGTATGCGAACACTAGAGAGGAGATGGGGCCATGTTGCAGGTCAGTGATCTGTCCCTAAGTAAGGGAAGAGCTCGTGGAAAAAAGTCGATTCCTATCTTGAAGGGAGTCTCCTGTGCCTTTGTGCCTGGTACAGCCTCGTTGCTGGTAGGGCGCAGTGGTTCAGGGAAGACCTCCCTGCTGCGTTGCATCGCTCAGCTTGAACGTGAGTACCGAGGTGAGATTCAGTGTGAGGGTTTCTCGCTTAAGGGGATGGCCCCTCAGCGGCGATGTGAGATGATCGGATTTGTAGCGCAGAGCTACCCGCTCTTCCCTCACATGTCGGTCGCTGAGAACTGTGCGCAACCGCTGATCCTTCGTGGAATGACACGCATGGAGGCCTACAAGCGAGTAGCCTCTCTGTTAGAGAGTCTAGAGATTGCCGCGCTGCAGCAGGCTCTTCCGCATGAAATCTCTGGGGGGCAGAGGCAGCGTGTAGCGATCGCGCGTGCACTGATTTTAGAGCCCCGTTTTCTGCTCCTGGACGAGCCAACCTCTGCCCTCGATAGTGCTTCGACCGAGGCTCTGAGTGTTCTTCTACAGAAGATCCTTGTGCAGGGGACTGGCCTCATCATTGCGACGCACGATCGTACCTTTGCGCCGTGGGCAACACAGGTGCTCGATATGCATCAAGGCGAGCTGTCCTCCGTATCGCAGGACGCCTCATTCTAATGGCTCTCCTGGGATGTCTGAAGGGGCGCCCTTCAGCGGGTGCAGGGCAGCGCCCTGCCTCCCTCTTGGCCAACCAGCCGGTCCACTGTGAGATAGAGATGCTTAGGGGGTTCCCTTCGCTCCATGGGGCGGCCTCGTGCCCATATCCAGTTCCACCAGGCCTCTAGCTGAGCTTGCTCAGAGCTGAGGGGCGTTGTGACGATGAACGCTAATTCGAAATTCCGCTTGAAGGCGGATTTGGTCCAGTTGGAAGAGCCTCCGACCAGCAGGTGGCGATCGATCCAGCAAGCCTTTGCGTGGAGCATCTCATGAGAGGGGTAGATGCGTACAGAGCCTCCCAGAGTGTTCAAACGCTTGAGCAGCGCCCGAGCGTCTGGAGTGGAGGGAGGTTCATTGAGAAGGATCTCCACTAAGATCCCTCTAAAACAGGCCTTTTCTAGAGCCTGCAGCAGTCCTACGTGAGTCAGGACGAACATCGCCACCTTGATGTCGTGCTTGGCTTCGGAAAGGGCCTTGATGAGCGCTGGATAGAAAGCGGGGCCGGGCAGTCGATAGAAGGCCACTTCATGTTCAGCGATCGTTCGCTTCCAGCTGGAGGCCGAGCCTCCGTGAAGCAGATCATGTACAGCATGCGCTGCATCCACGTCATCGACTCCTAGGAGGAGGTTGGCCTGATCCTGTAGGCCAGATGGTGTGAAATTGGCCGATCCCACCCAGCAAAGATGATCGTCCACAATGAGTGATTTGGGGTGGTATAGGCCGTGGCGCCCTCGACGACGCCCCTTCACAAAGGAGCGTATCGACGGGGGACAACCGCTCCACTGATCTTGGTCGACTTGCACATCGACCTCGACCCCACGCTGATGAGCCTCAAGAAGGGCCTGTGTGATACGTGGAGCGCTACATCGATAGACGTCGACCTGGATGGAGGTGGTGGCACTCTCAATGGCTTGGAGCAAGATCTCCTCAAAAGGCACCGCTCTAGGCTGTACGGCGATGATGAGAGAGCGGTCTGAGGTTGGCAGGGGGACTTGCGCGGCATCGTAGACCTGCCATCCTCCCCAAATGGCTAGAGTAGCCGTGAGGAGGATGGGTGCGAGTCGACGCCAACGCGGTCGGCGCAAACTCAGGAGAGGTCGGCTACGCATGGTGCAGTGGTGACTTGGAGTCGTTGCAGCCAACGGGTGGAGTTGCCGTGGGCAAAGGCGGCTGTGAGTTCGGTTCCAAAGGTTGCTGTGATCTCATCGAGCAGTGAGGGCATGTGCTCGGCGCAGGAGAGTGATTCGAAGTAGGGCCGTGGTTCCCTAACATGATTGGGGGGATAGGGGTCCGGCGCATAGAAGAGATCGGCGCCACTTACTAGGGCTTGTGGGCCTGCTATTTGAATGATCTGCTCGATGTGTCGCATGAGATCTGATCTCCGCTCCCCAATGAAAGGTCGGAACCAGGCCAGTCCCACAACACCTCCACGGCGACCGATCTCTTGTAGGAGCCAATCAGGTGCATTTCTTGGATGGTCCTGTATGGTCCGTGAATTGCTGTGGGAAAGGAGAAGAAGCTGTTCGGGGGCGTGTTGGTCGCACCAGCTGAGGATGTCTTTGGCTAGGGCGTCGCTGGCGTGAGAGAGATCGATGGGGATCTTGCGATCTGATAGCCCCTTGACGACCTGCTCGCCTGTGTGAGTCAGCCCTGATTCATGCTTGCTACCGCCACCAAGGGCTGATGGACCGTTCCAAGTCAGAGTGACGTAGGTTGGAGGCCCCTCTAGCTGCGTCCATCGGTCCAAACGTGCCCAGCCCTGGGGCAGGTCTGGTTCTAGCCCAAAGACTCCAGTTGCATTTTCAACGGCGTATCGTAAGGAGAGCTCTTCATGGGCAAGGCACAGGTCGTCCTGTAAGAGCGGGGCGAGCTTCTGGTAGTGGTCGAATTGGCGTTCCGCCAAGGCGACTGCATCAGGTTCTTGACCGGTCCCGATGGCACACACTTGAAGCGTGAGACCACCCCGCTTCAGCTGGGGAAGACTACACGGTATAATTTCGTCGCAGGCCCCACGTTTATCTCCTAGGCCAAGGTACATCAGCAGATCGCAGTGGAGGTCATGCACAGATCCTGGCAAAATGGGGGACTTTTCGACTTTGGTGGTACTCATGGCGTCGGGCTCATATCGTGATAGATGGATGCGAGGATGGATCGCATGGTTTGCTGCAGCGTGTTTCTATGTCTTTCAATTCATCCTCAGGGTCTCTCCCTCAGTGATGGGGCCTGAGCTGATGCGTGAGTTCCAGATCGATGCCTACATGTTAGGATCGATGAGCGGCCTCTTTTACGTCAGCTACTCCCTCCTACAGATCCCATTAGGCATCTGCCTAGACCTGATCGGGCCTCGCCGTGTCGTTCTGACGGCTGCGGTGGTCTCTCTGGTGGGGACGGCAGTCTTTGCCACTTCATCTACGATTGCTTTCGCAAGTCTTGGACGACTCCTCATAGGAGCCGGAAGTGCAGCTGGATTCCTCGGCTCGATGAAGATCGCGGCGTCTTGGTTTCGCCCAGCGATCTTTGCGGTCCTTGTGGGCGTTACCAGCTTCTTAGGGGTCATTGGTGCCATGGTCGGAGCTGCTCCGCTTGCGGTCTTGGTCTCTCACTATGGCTGGCGCCATGCGATGATCTGGCTCCTGGCTTTGGGGACCTTAGTGCTCTTTGGTCTTTTTATAGGACTCAGGGACAACCCCAAAGATCGCCACGTTCGTTCGCCGGGTGGATTCTGGAACGTCCTCACCCACGGGCAGGTCTGGTTGATCGGGTTCTTCGGTTTGGCCGTATACAGTCCGATCACTGTCTTGGCTGATCTCTGGGGAACGCAGTTTGTGGCGACTCTCTTTGCGATCCCTACAGCGCTAGCCGCAGGAAGTGTGAGCCTCCTCTATATCGGATTCGGTGTTGGGGCCTTCGGTATTGGTTGGCTGGCTTCCAGCGTGCCCGATATCCGACGATTCTTTCGCTGGGTGGCATTTGCGGTCTTCATTCTGTTAACAGCGATCATCTGGTTGCCACATGCGAGTCTAGGTGTGATTTCACTCCTCTTGCTCCTGGTGGGATTTGCATGCTCTGGGGAGTGTCTCATCTTCTCAAGCGCATGCCAGTACGCACCTCTGGCTTACAGTGGAACTGTGACTGGTTTTGTGAATATGTTCACCATGATCGGAGGGAGTCTTCTTCAGCCGTTGGTGGGCTATCTCATGCAATGGACGGGGCAACCTTCGATGTTCGATGGGGTGCCTATCTACACGGCCGATGACTATCGGTTGGGATTGACTGCGCTGTTGGTCTTGCTTGTGGCGGCGTTCATTACCAGCTTCCTGATGAAGAGACCATCAGAAGTGGTAGAAGAACGGAAGAGGTAGGATTCGAACCCACGGTCGGCTTACACCGACTGCTGTTTTCAAGACAGCCGCATTAGGCCACTCTGCCACTCTTCCGTGGATCAAATTCTAGGGGGTAGAGAGGATTTCTTCCTAGAGTAACTCTCATCGTTTCGACGTTGGACGGGAGTTCTAGTTAGCAGGATCGATGTGGTCAATCAACCTAACCATGGAGGCGGCCGCGCGTGCGAGATTGGAGATCAGTTTAACAGCGGTATCCCTCGTCTGTCGAGAATCAAGGTACATTAGTGAGTCAGGGATCCACTCCATCTCATTGAGTGCGGCGAGGTTGCCGGGGACAGCCAGGCGTTTCGCTACATCCAGCTCGACAGGGACTCGTTCATCGAGATCTTCAGAAAGCGATAGATGCCCCAGACTTAGATCAGCGAGGGTAGCGTCGTCTATGATGACGTGGAGCAATCCAGTGAAGGACTGACTCAAATCGTTGGGTTCATTTGAACGGGATGAGAGGGTGGAGGCCAGGTTGGCTAGATCACCATGCTGTGCGAGCCCGTCTTCAAATCTCGCTAAATAGTTCCCGGCCTCGAGGGCTATATAGGCAAATCGGTCTCGCAGACTGGAGCAGAGACGTCCCTCAGTGGCGAGGCGCTCAAGGTCCACTTTCTTCCAACGAGGGACATGAGTGTGGATTTCTTTGATTTTTGCGCTCTGTGCTAGCTGGAGTTCCTTTTGGGCATGCTCACTCAGCTTTTTGGGCATCTTGGGGGCGGGTTGACTCTGCTTCTTGGTGACCCACATGGAAGACTCAAGCTTGAGGCTGGACACCGAGGCGGGTTCTATATTGTTCGTCTTCCCCCCCTTTCCTGCGCGAGGCTGGGTGGATGTACTGCCTTGGCCGGGTGGTGCATGTACGGAGGAGCGCAAGGAGCTTGTTCTTCGCGATGTGAGCTCTTCTCCTATGGAGTCGGAAGACGAGGCCGTCTCAAGGTTCGTCTTCTTCTCCGGACCTGGGGTGAGCTGGGTGGAGGTGCTGCCCTGGTCTGGTGGACCATGTGGGGAGAAGCGCAAGGAGCTCGTTCGTCTGGCTGTTAGCTCTGCGCCTATGGAGTCAGATGAGCTTGAGGATTCTTGATCTTGATCCAAGGAGCTCTTGGCTGTTGGAGAGGTGAATCCAGGTAGGGGGGAGGTAATCGTACTCGGAGTGGGTGTCCGGGAGGGACGTTCAGGAGTCAGAATGGCCGGCGATTCTAGCGGGGAGGCTTTCGTCGAGACTGCAGAGGTCTTCTCTTCAAGAGCTGAGGCAGCGGTCCGTCGAGTGGGAGCTCGAGAAGGACGTGCTGGGGGCAAGTTTTCGGGCGATCCCGGTGGGGGGATGCGGCTCATGGATACCTCCCGCTCGGCGGACCTGAGCTGGTTGCATCCCTGCTATCAGAAGAGGCGACTGGTTGCCACGTGACCCTGGGTTCTATGACCCTGGTTCGTCAGGCGTCAGGGCGGTGGCGGGTCACAACTCCCTTCTACCAAAGGCCGCTTCTCTGCTCGCTTGAGGAGGAGCCCTGCCCCCTCTCAACGAGCGCCTTCGCCTCGTTAAGGATGCCGAGCACGCGTTCTTTGGTGAAATCGCGGTCGATATTGTCTTGCAATATCTTCAGGGCCTTTGGCG
>JBMOFD010000085.1:0-6645 GCA_049314435.1 Chlamydiia bacterium
ACCTTTTCGCCGCGTGCGCGCATTTCGCGGACAACAGCTGCTAGACCTAGCTTATCGATCGTTCGCATAGCTGCCATCGACAGACGGAGCGAAATAAAACGATTTTCTTCAGACAACCAGAAACGCTTCACCGCCAAATTCGGGAGAAAACGTCGCTTGGTTCGACCGGTCACTTTGAGACCAATCCCTTTTTTCTTCTTCGCGATACCGCGATAGACATAGGTACGCCCCTTCACAGGACGGCGCCCAGTCACTTGACAAACTCTTGCCATAGAGGAAACCCCTCTTACGTAATGTGTGAACAGACTACCAGATCGGGGGCTAATCCACCACCACGATCACCACACCCGCCTTCGAGCGGGAGAGATGGTCCAGTTTGCTGAACTTGTTCCTGCAAACTGGACCTCAAGAATCCCCATCCACCTGGATGGAGAGGTGTCCCTTAGGACGCCAACGCTGCTTTCGCTTGCTCTACCACGCTCGCAAAAGCCACCGGATCGCTGACACACATGTCGGCCAACATCTTCCGGTTCAACAGGATCCCCGCAAGGTCCAATCCATGGATCAGCCGACTGTAGCTGATGCCATTGATCCTGGCCCCGGCGTTGATACGCACAGTCCAGATCCTGCGGAAATCGCGCTTCTTGCATTTCCTGTGTTTGTAGTTGTTCGCCAGCGCCGTCATGACGCAGTTCGCTGTCAGCTTCAGGTGATTCTTACGATCACCTACAAAGCCCTTAGCCAGGCGAAACATCCTCTTTTTACGGCGGTGGGATGCGACCGCATTGGTTGCTCTTACCATATTTCCTTTTACTCCTTCATCCGAACCCCAGCACCAATTCCGAGGTTCAGGCCTCTACCACAATGGTAGAGGGCTCTCTATGCTATACCCAACAGGCGAGCATAGGTGCGGTACAAGGCCGGAGCCAACTCCCGCTCTTTACGCAGATGACGCTTACGCTTTGCGGACTTCGTCGTCAAAATGTGTCGACGACCTGGCTGGTTATGCATGAGCTTCCCAGTACCAGTGACCTTAAAACGAGAAACCAGCGCCTTACGCGTCTTTTGCTTCACTTTGTTTGCCACAGTTTCTCCTTCCCTAACTTGCTTGCGGACGCTTCTTGGCACCAGGATTGAGCACCAAGCTTAGGGTTCGTCCTAACATCTTCGCGGGCGATTCTAGCGTCGCGACATCTTCGAGCTCTTTAGTAAAGCGCTCGACCACCTTGTGTCCGATATCTTGGTGCAACATCTCGCGTCCGCGAAACATGCAACTCACCCGAACCTTACAGCCCTTGGAGATGAACTCCCGGGCATGGCGGACTTTCGTCATGAAGTCATGGTCATCGATATTCGGCTTGACCTTGACTTCCTTAATCTTCACCTGATGCTGAACCTTACGGCTCTCACGCTCACGCTTCGTCTGGTCGTAGCGATACTTGCCCACGTCCATGACTTTACACACCGGCGGGTCGGCCGCTGCGCTCATCTCGACTAGATCGAGACCCGCCTCTTCAGCCATACGCATCGCAGCATCGATCGCTACGACCCCTACTTGCTCTCCGTCCGGACCAATGAGTCTCACTCGCGGAACGCGGATCTCAAAATTAACTCTCAAACCGATCCCTATTGTCTGTTGCATTTGCGCGGCCCCGGGACATTGCCCTCTCGCCACGCCTCTTCAATCTGCTCTTCCCGCACTAGGTTCAGCGCGGAAACCGCAACCACCCAACGGGTATCCCCTATGCGGCGCACACGCTGTTCCACCTCAAGCCCATCTCGCTTGCGGTTCACCACGCGCTTCTGCTCACCTCGCCACCGAGCCTGCCCATCCACTGGCAGCGCCATCATGGCCACTGGCCAGCTGGCACCCATCGGATCGAACGCTCTCCAGACAACAACCGGTCCCCCGATCTCATCGATGGAGTGCTGCTGATCCCAGCAGATCGCTGCACTAGCTGCTACGCCATGTCGCCCCAACCACTTCTGGAGCCACGTCCTGGCCTGCTTCCAAGCTTGGTGTCCTGCTCGACTGCTCGCCGGCACTTGATCCAATACGACGACTTCGCACTCGAATCCGAGGAGTTTAAGCCGTTTTTGAGTGGATTGCAACCATTGGTCGATCAAAGGGGTTGAGACTTCCCCATTAGGCCACCAGATCAGGTCTCCTAACTCCTCCTGATCGGGAGTCAGCCACCCAGCCCGCACCTGCATCGGCCCTTCGATTCCCTCGGCGGCCGCCAAAGAAGCCATCGCTTCGACCCCCTCCGCTCTCTCCATTGCGCCAAGGAAATAGGTCGCTGATCCCTGGGAATCGATCCCCTGCAGACGCTCGACTACGGCGCCGCTCCAGCCCAATGACTCGGGCAGCTCATCAGTACCTTCCCTTGCCCAGGGCTGGCACCACTCAGGTATAGAAACTTTTTTTAATCTTTTAACCAGTTGCTGCAGATCGTAGGCCTTGGTGGCGGCAGCGCCCCAGAAGGTCACTCGCTGCTCATGCTTCGAGATCGCCTCCACCGAGGCATCTAAAATTTTCCAGCTGCACTTCTCCGGCAGCGGACCTGGGCCTTCCCACAGGTCCACTGCCCCATCCTTCCACTCCAGAAGAGCAACCTCTTGTGCACCCAGAGCTCGCAGCTCCTGGGCCAAGGCAACGCGCCCTTTGGTCTGGAGCCAAGCAGCCGCGTTGGTGGCGATCATCTGATGGAGGCGCTGCGGCGTTGAGATCGAGGAGGCCTTCCTCTCAATAAGGGGGATCCAGCTCGGGTCAAAGGTGCCGGGCATGGAGACAGTAAGGAAGAATCCGTAAGGCGTGAGGCCAGATGCAATCCATCGCACCTCTCGCAATTCCATTTCACAGGCGCGAAAAAGCTCTAGCGATGCCAGCCATCTAGCCGACTCATGATCCCGCAGTGAAGCGGTACGTATTTGATGATCGTTGCCCAAAAGAAACCTTGGGATATAGCTGACTCGAACAGCTGACCTCCACGATGTCAACGTGGCGCTCTAACCAACTGAGCTAATACCCCGAAAGCGGCCGTGATTGTATATAGCGGCCCGATCTCAAAGCAAGGAGAATCTCTGCTTTGAACCAGGCCCCTATCATGGCAATGCGCTAACTCCTGGCTACCAGCGTAGATGCAGGCAGCTCCATGGTCCTGCACAGGGCCCTTTTCATGGCTACGGTCGCTATGTTGTCACGACGGCCCCTCTTCTCTAGAAGCTTTCTCGCCCACTGGATCGCGATCGCCTCTGCGGCCTGCTCGGAGTCCGCAGGAAGATGATTCTTCAGCTCCTCTCGGAGACCATAGATGAAGCGCGCATAGTGAATCCGGCTGAACCCCTTCGAGAAGCGATCGGACAGTTCCTTGACCACCCAGGATGAAAGTTCATTAGAACCGAAGCAATCACTCGTGAGGAGGGGTAGATCGGCAGAGAGCTCATCAAGAAGATAGTTCGTCCATCGAGCGTGGACCTCCGGATTGGACTGCAGAGCACGCATGACAGCGGACCCTACAATGGTACGAAAGTCCCAGTGATCCATCAGGCTTACCGTTGGGCCGAGCTCTAGGAGGTTGCGCGGGTCACCGTCGACCCACCATAGGAGGCCCATCTCCACGTTGCTACGTGCACGATCTGGTAAGGAGCTAAGCCACTTGGGATCGGAGCGGATCGCCTCATTGAACATGGCTCCCCATCGCGGATCTCGGAGACGGTCATCATCCGCCCACGCCAACAGACCTGGCTCTTGGGCGACCATCTCAAGAGCCTGCTCCGTCGACTGAAAAAGCGCTACGTGCACCTTGTCCTTGATCTCGTCGGGGAGACGATCGAACCACTTGGGATCCGTATGGAATAGTTGCAGCAGTAGCGGTACCCACTCCTCACCAGAGAGGCATCGTGAGTCCACCCACTCGAAGGCACGCGACTCTAAAGCAACCACCTTGAGTGCCAGGTCCTTGGACTTGACACACCCATAGAGATGAGGTCTGACTGTGTCAGGCAGCTGGTCAAACCAGTCGGGATTGCCTTGGACCGCGTCCACCAGGGCAGGCCCCCATTTTAGATCCAGGATAAGCTCCCAGTCAGGGAGAAACGCCAAGACTCGCGGGTTTTGAGCCGCACAGGCGACGGCCACGTCCTCTGAAAAAACCGATCTCGCGTTACATTTGCTGTTGTGCGACATCTGCTCCATGATTTCAGGGGTAGATCGAAGTACCTTCATCAGGGCAGGAACCCATCTCGGATCGGTCAGGCAGGAATCGGTGACGTGCTCAAGGATACGCGGCTCCAAGGCAAACGCCTCTAGCGCCAGATCCGCTGAATGGAGCCATCCGAAAAACATAAGATCATCAGGGATCCGGTCCAACCAGGTAGGATCGGATTGAATCGCGCTTAGAACGACCCGGTCCCATCCGGGACTCTCGAAGAAGTCCAAGTCGACCCATTTCAATGCACGCGGCTCCCGGATGACGACGTAGGACGCCACCTCCTGGGACGCCAAACAGTGATTTAACTGACCTCGAGCCGAGGCAAACATCCATTTTACTTCCTCACCAGACTGGAACATCGTGACAAGTGCGGGCCCCCATCTTGGGTCGGTGAAACAAGATGTGTGGACCCATGCCAGTGTTCGTGGTTCCAGTGCAACGGCCTGCAGTGCATGGTCCGTTGACGTCATGAAGCCGTTCAGATTGCCCCGAACCGCCTCGGGCACCCGATCGAACCAAACGTGATCCGAACGGAGAGCTTCCACAACCGCTGCACTCCATTTCTCCTGACCGCGCTGAGCGCATTGCGCCCACTGCAGGGCCCAAGGCTTATCTTTGATCAAAGCCACCGCGTCGGTCAGCTCCTGACCGCGCTGAGCGCATTGCGCCCACTGCAGGGCCCAAGGCTTATCTTTGATCAAAGCCACCGCGTCGGTCAGCGAACCACGTTGAACAGCCAAGGTCGCTCTAGCAGATTCTGAAAGGTCATCCAATGCCTTGGGATCGTCATGGAGGATCTTCTCAACTACTGGATCCCACCTTGGATCGGACAAATGCTTCGTAGGAACCAGCTCCAATGCCTTGGGAACCTGACGAACTATCTCTAGAGCCATGTCTAAAGACTGGAGACTCGCTGAGACGGCCCTGTGACGAGCCGTCCCAGATATCGGACCCACGAATCCGCGCTGAATCATCTTCACAATGGCAGGCGCCCACCTTAGGTCAGTGAAACAGATCTCGGGGACATATGAGAGGGCGACCGGCACTTCTTCGACTACGTGCAACGCAATCTCAGGCGATTTGAGACACCGCTTAACATTCTTCATGCACGATACGGAATCCGGCTCTCTAAACCACTTGTGTTCGTCGTATTGGAACAGGTTGACCAGAACAGGTCCCCATCTTGGATCGGAAAGACAGTGCTCATCGACCCACTGCAGGGCGCGCGGCTCCAGACCCACAATTTCAAGCGCCCAGTCGACGACTAAGATGCGCTCACGGAGCGCATCCTTCTCCCAGACACTTCGGATGCGCCATACGCGATCATACCACGTGGGATCCATACGAATCGCCTCTGCGACACTTTCCCCGTACAATGTGAGAGCTTCAGCAAGTGCTGCGCCCCACCTGCGATCGGACAGAGCCTCCCGCTCGACCCACTGCAGGACATACGGTACTTGGCTGACCACGGCCAGCGCCATCTCCAACGACTCGAGACATCGATCTACCGCGATGCGGGCATGAAAACCGCCACCATTGAACCAAGCTGGATCGGAGCGCAGCGCTTTGACAATGACCGGCGCCCACAGCAGATCGGATAGGCGCTTCGCACCTACAAACATCAAAGCACGAGGCACTTGGTCGATGACATCTTTTGCGATCTCGTCTGACTCAAAGCACTTCCAGAACAGCTGAGAGACTCCACCCGGCATGTCATCAGGCCTCCCAGGATGGGCCTTATAAGCCCCCACCAGAAGAGGTCCCCATCGAGAATCGGAGAAGCACTTCTCAGGCACATGCTTCTGGATTTCTGGGTGTTGCATGATGGCCGCGAATGCAATCTCTGGCGACTCCTGGAGAGACGGAGGAAGACGAACGAAATCGGCACCCTTACGCTTCATATGCTCGAGAGCAAGCGTTGGACTGGAAAAAGGCGACGAACCAACCCACACCGCGGCCCTAGACACCTGCGCCTCAACGTAGGCCTCGGTCTCCGCGCACTCGAAGCATTTCGAGATGATCTGAGCGATCGCGTAAGAAGGGTTCTCAATCCACTCTGGATGAGCCTGCAGGGCCTCCACAATCAGATGCCCCCATTGTGGGTTCAATAAGAAGCACCATTCTGAAACATGCTCTTCGAGTTCTGGACATTGCATGAGAGCCGCGAACGCAACCTCTGGCAATTCTCTGATCGGAGGAGGGAGATGGATGAAATCAGCGGCCTTGCGCTTCACCTGCTCGAGAGCCAGCATCGGATGATATTGGAACAGTGGGGGGAGCCCCATCAAGTCCATCGTTCCCTCCGCGATGCCTTGGCACAAGATGGCAATGAGGGGCTCAAGACGTGCCCAGATCGTATCGAGATTCGAGGGAGGGGCTCGACGGTCCAAAAATCCGGTCCTGTTTCCTAGCAGCAAATTCCTAGGACTCT
>JBMOFD010000086.1:0-6495 GCA_049314435.1 Chlamydiia bacterium
GGCGCTACATCATGGAATGCCAGGGTGTTTGAGCGTGCTTTCATCCCGATCCCCTGAAGGGGATGCGAATTCCCTCACGTCCATTTAAATGCTGCACCTGTCTTTCAACTGTGGTATTCATAGAGCCATATTTTGGCCGCTGGATCAAAGTCACGGACTGACGATAGATTCTGCCGGCCCATGTAGACGTGGGCTAAACAATGATATGCGATAAAGTATTTCGAAAAATCTCTGCATTATATGGAAGTCTTCTGCTTGCGCAACCCGCTGGTTTTGCAGGATCCAGAGCTGTGGTGACCCTATCGGGAGCTATCCCTACCTTCCAAGAAGTAACGCTTTCCACAAATACGTTTAGCAGCCCCACCTCTTCCTTTACGGCTGGCAGCGGACAAACGTACCTATTGAACTTTCCATCAGCGACGCTGGGTTATGCCACCAATGCAGCTGTGCCACAAATGATCCAAGCAACGCTCACCATACCACCAGCGAGAGGACGTGTTCTGGTTGCAGTTTCAGACATTGGCAATACGAGCCTGCTAACCGGTGCCAAACCAGGAACCGCTGTATCTGAGCCAGTCACCCTATCCAAAGCAGGCTCCTCAACCACTCTGATCAATCAGATCCAGTGGGTGAACAACAGCGCCAACATCGGATTCTCCTTCGCACTCGATATGGCACAACCGCCTGGACCTCTAACGTCCACGGTCACGATTACGATGCTTGCTTCATCATAGGACTATGACCCGTCCTGCATGAGCACACTCAAGTCATGCAGCTGTCAGGCTCTAGCGGCAGTTCCAGCGCCTAGGCCAGAGCTGACGCATTACTTTTAGAGTCCAAGCACCTTGGCTCTGCATTCTCTTGAGAGGGCGACTCTGGATTGACGGAACTTAGGGCCATCGAAGTCACGTTTCCTTGAGGGATCTGTTGGAGCATTTAGGAAGAGAGCTATGGCTAGCTTCCGCATGATGGAGAGATTGGCTGCGGCGATCCGTTGATGCTGTTGACATGCGTCCTCCAGCAAGAAGACGTCCAAGCTCCTGTGCAGCTCATTTTCAATATGCCAATGCCCCCGGATCCACTGACGGAGAAGATTCAGGGTAAGGTCTGGATAGCTGCAGATCCAATAGCGCACCTCGCACTGATCAGCTTGTTGGACCTCCAGCCGGACGAGCCACTTGATTCCTGGGTATGTCTGTTCTATTTCAGCTCAGTGGTCTGGCCGTACAAGATTCAGCTTACATTTCCGGGGCGTGCCCTTCTGCTTCTCCTCCCGCACTGCTGCCTTTCCTCTAGAGTCTGGATCCTCTGAAATCGCACGAACAGCGGCAAGAAGAGATTCACGGTTGGCCTCTACTGCCAGGAGGAAGTTGGTCTTCCTAGCCAGAATAGACTTTACTATCTTGAACGTCGTGAAGTTGGCGTCTTCTGAGACTAGGGTGCCTTCCAAGGCAAGTGAATCCAAGAGTCCTTCCACATGGGCTAGCTCTCCCCTATCTGAGTCAATCAAGATGGATGACACCGTGGTTCTAGACTCAGCGCTATACGCATTGAGCATCTCAACATCTTGAGAGCTGAACTTCCACTTGGATCCTCGGAGCTTTCTACCATCCATGCAGATCTGCCTCGGCGGCCTCTTAGCCTTGACATCGACCTTGACCAACCAGGCGGTGAGAAGAGTCTTCAGCTGCTCGGGAGCTAGCATCATGAAGATGCGGCGGAAGGTATCATGGCTGGGAACCCCTGACTGAATGCCTAATTTCTCCTTTAGCCAGTCATGTTCTTCCTCACAAAACATGGCCATCTCTCGCCAACCCAAATGGCCGCAGAAAATGGCAATAGATGCCATCAGGAGCACCTCAGTGAGCGAATATCTTTTCAGGTGATCCCTGCGTGGATCGTTGACTTCTTCGAGGTCTTTTCGGAGTTCTATTACATCGATTCGCATGCCACGGCCCTCATCCAGCCATGGCAGCCTACCTTCCGACAATTTCTAAAGCGTCAGCTCTGTTGGCTACAGCCAAGGTAGATGCACCTTATCCCCAAGCGGGGTACTCTTAATGGCTGAAATATGGACCTACCGCTGGAAGGGAGAAGGACTTCATGGCCAAGCTGATCTTTATGGAGACCGGAGAGAGTGAAGAGGTTCCAGATGGGAGCCCGATTGCCGAGGCCTGCGAGCGCGCCGGCGTCCCCTTTGCCTGTACTGAGGGAGTTTGCGGCACCTGCGTCGTCCGGGTACGATCCCCGGCTGAGCGCCAGTTGCTGACCCCTCCCACCGAGGCCGAGGCCGATTTCTTTGGAGCCGTTGAGGAAGAGCGCCTGGCGTGTCAGTGCTGCATCCGTCAGGGCACCGTTCACGTAGAATTTTAAGGGGATCACACAACCATGTCTTCGACTGTCATCCATCAAGAAATGACGATTGAGAGCATCCTAGCTCTCTTTCCTCAGAGGAGCCAGAAGCTGGCCCAAGCGATCACACGTGCAGGACTGCATTGCATCGGCTGTGGGGCTGCCCAATGGGAGACCCTCGAGCAGGGCATGCAAGGTCATGGCAAGACGGCGGATGAAACTGTGGTTCTGGTCAGCGAGCTCAATCGCATCTTAGCCGAGCCTCTTGAGCTCAACACCATCCAGCTCACAGAGCGCGCCGCCATCAAGTTCAAATCGATCCGTGAGGCGGAGGGCCATCCCGAAGCCAGCCTACGTCTTGGTGAAGAAGAGGGTGGGTGCAGTGGGTTCCAGTACCTGCTCGACTTCAGCGAAGGGAAGCTTCCGACGGATGAAGTCTTCACCAGCCATGGCGTGGACATTCATGTCGATCGTGCACAACTCAGCCATCTTCTCGGTTGTGAGATCGACTTCATCGACAGTCTGCACAGTGGTGGCTTCAAGATCTCTAACCCGAACGTCCGTCAGGGCTGCGGTTGCGGGAATAGCCAGGGCTACTAAACGAAGAGGGTCTGCACTGGCAGGCCCTCATTCCCTTCCACTCGGATGTCCAAAGCAGCTCTTACGTCCACCCATCATCGCTTGAAGGAGTTTTAGGGCTAGGAGGTGTCTCCGAGGACCCACGAGCAGGACCTTCGAACCATTCCCCCTCATCACTAGAAGGAGGAGTGATCGAAGGGGGCGTGGTCGAAGAGCTAGTCCCCGATGAGCGAGTCGATGGCTTCAGCATGGGTGGGGGCGCAGCGATGACAGGCGAAGGCACAAAGACCGTCTCGCTCCCCACCTCTTCAGCCACGCGTCGGGTCGGTCCAGACTCAGGTCCTAGCGCGTCCAGAATTTGCGGAATGCTCGTTTTCACTAGCAGTTCCATCTTTTGTCTCTTTTCGAGCTCCCCTGTCTCGGCAGCAGCGAGGACCTCTGCAATGCGCCGCATCGTTCTGATGACTTCCTCGACATACAGATCTCCCCTCAGAACCAATCGCTGCGCGATCATGGGTCGCAGCTTGTCTTGAACGCCTTCGATCACGAAGGGCTGAAATTGCTTCTTCAACACCTGGCCGGGAACATGCATATATTTGCCGGTTTCAACTCCCTTCTGCAAAATATTCGAGAGCTCTTGCTCACACTTGGCCGCCGATGTCGTCAGCTCGGCCCTCTGCATGGTATAGTTAACGGAGCCAGTAGAAGGCAACGCCGCTCGCCAAGATTGGCTCACCCCTATTAGAGCTTGGTAGACATCCTTCATCACAGACGCTTCGAGTCGAAGGCCAGTCCTGTTTGCACTGACCAGCTGAATCAGTTGGCCAAAAAGCTGATCCAAAGCGGCGCGTAATTGGGGGGCGCTTCCCGTGTCAGCTGCCACCGACGCCTTAACAGCATCGATCAACTTAGTGTTCACGATATTCAGGAGAGCTTGCAGACTGACCTGATCATCTCGAGTGAGCACAGACATCGAAGAAAGTCTCCCCACTAACTCATTCGCCTTCTGAGCGCAGGTAAAAACGAGCGCTTGAGCATAGCCTACGGGAGAGAGCCTCCTGCCAGCTTCCTCCGCCGCCTTCATAGCCGAATTCAAAACAAGCTGAGCGAAGTTACTCGTCTCGCTCTTACCAGCGAATAGCCCAGTGTCTCTATATGTGCCAGTTTTGACAGCAAGTCGACTCAGCCCAAACTGCACTTCGGTAATTTTCCGCTGCAAGAGGGTCTGCTCCAATACACTCAGATCATCGGCAGTTGTCTCTTGCACGCCACCCAGCCTACTGATGACGTTCATTGTAAGATCGTTAATTTTGCTCCTTAATACGGCTCTATCTTCCGTAGTCTTGCACGCACGAACGTAATTATCATGTCCAAGCGGCAGATCCTGTTCCAGGTCATAGATGTCTGTATGGAGCTTTGATATTATATCACGAGGACCTATCGATGACGAACTCATATCCTGACCCCTTGGTTGCGCCGAGACCCGTTAGGCCACCAGGGATTCAGGCCTCATCGAGCACCGCTCTTCAAACACCTCTTATATGAATGACCATTAAATGAGAATGCGCTGCGCTACAGACGCTATACCCCAAATAGGTACCACCCTGGGTGGGACAATTGGTTAACCGATCGGGGCCATGAATTGCTGGATACGTGGGCTAGAGTTTTAGAGGCTGAGGCAGAGAGAGCCTCGGGGCGACGAGCCAAGCCGTCCATAGCTCGGGCGAGGAGCTCCGAGACAACAGAGGATAGAGATCCGCCCATTCAAGAGTGAAGCGCAACGACTGGAGGAAAAATAAGAGTATGGGACCCGGGGGCATTGGCATATTGAAAATGAGCTGCACAGGAGCCTGGACGTCTTCTTGCTGGAGGACGCGCGTCAACAGCATCAGCGGATCGCCGCAGCCAATCTCTCCATCATGCGAAAGCTACCCTCAGCTCTCCGCCCAAATGCTCCAACAGATCCCTCAAGGAAACGTGACTTCGATGGCCCTAAGTTCCTTCAATCCAGAGTCGCCCTCTCGAGAGAATACAGAGCCAAGGTGCTTGGACTCTAAAAGTAATGCGTCAGCTCTGTTGAACTCCACGAGAGTCGTTGACAGCACACCAGCGTCACGTTAGATTGGTCGCCGAATTCAGGCCTCGCAGGCGACCTAAGACCGCTCTGCAACCTGGCCTTCAGGGTATCGGTCGGCTGTTTTAGTCGACCTACGATATCTGTTACGGGGTTGGGGGTCTGGTGATCCTCCGGGGTCTAAATCGTACTCGAGGGGCTATATGGCCTCATTGTTTTAACTTTTTGCAGGGAGCGCAGCTTCGTTGCCGTCGGAAGATGGTGGACAGCTTGCTGCGTCGTCGATTTGATGAAGCTGCTCATTAGCAAACAAGACCTTGCCGAGCTGATTGGGAAAGTGCAGAACGTCGTCCCTTCCAAGGCCGCTGTTCCCATTCTCAACAACATCCTCATCGAGGCCGTCGGAGATGAGGTTGTCCTCACCGCAACCGATCTGACTGTAGGAATCCGGGCTTACTGCCCTGCGAAGGTCCTGGAACCAGGTGGCACCACTCTGCCAGCACGCCGGTTCTTTCAGCTGATCCGAGAACTCACGATGCCGATGATCGAGCTCAGCTCGAACGCGCAAGAGATCACGGACATTGTGGCTGGGAGTTCTCGCTTTAAGCTCCACGGCATGCACAAGGCTGAGTTCCCTGCTCTTCCTGACCTGCGCGACGCAGCGCAGTTCCGGATCAATAGCAACACTCTCAAGGAGATGCTGCAGCGGACCAGCTACGCCGTCTCCCGAGAAGACTCTCGGTATGCCCTGACAGGGGTTCTCATGGAACTCTCACAGGGACAGGCATGCTTCGTAGGCACGGATGGCAAGCGTTTGGCGAGAGCCATTGCCACCATCATGAACACAGGCGGTCTGGAAGGGCAATGCATCCTCCCCCTCAAGGCTGTAGAAGAGCTGACGAAGCTCCTTGAAAACCACGAGCGTGATGTAACAGTCTTCGTTGCCAAGGATCGCGTAGCGATCGATAACGGTCCTGTGCTACTTGTGAGCAAGCTTGTTGCTGGTGACTATCCTGACTACAAGAAGGTCATCCCGGCGGCACCAGCGATCCATACGGTCTTGCATCGTGAGGAGCTGATCAGCCTACTCCGTCAGGTGGCTCTCTTCACTGGGGAGCACAGCGCCTCGGTACGCTTCACTCTCTGTCCTGGAGAACTCCGTTTGGCCGCCAACTCGCGGGATATTGGAGAGGGCCGTGTCAGCATGCCGGTTGACTACCAGGGAGCCCAGGTTGACATCGCGTTCAACCCTAGCTACTTCTTGGACATCCTCCGCCATAGCAATGATGAGACGGTGCAGTTCTCCCTTACGGATCCCTTCAATCCAGCGCTGCTCACCGACTCCTCCTCGGCCATGAGCGTGCTCATGCCTATGCGACTGCAGGAAGCATAGGATAGCCCTGCGAGTTAGGGTCCTTCACAGCTGAGGGCTCGCGAACTGCTGGATGAAATGGCGCGCGCATATCTGATCAAGCCTATTCAATCTATGG
>JBMOFD010000087.1:0-6403 GCA_049314435.1 Chlamydiia bacterium
GATGCTTGATTCGAACAAGCGACCAACGGATTAACAGACAGCTCAGAGCGCATTGAGGAGGACTAACGATAATCCACAATAACTCTCAAACATACGTTTAGAGGCATTGCCACTTTCACAGAGTCTCATCGAAAGTAGTCCTGATTTACAGACTAGTGGACCATCAGTGGACCACGATTCAGGCAGCGCTCGTAGTCCTTGATATGGGGATCTGGCTTGAGCAAGATGGTAGTCTCACGGCGATCTAAGGCGGCATCGGACGCGGGCGCGGCATCGGTACGGCGAACGGATATTTCAACAACTGCCTGACGACGCCACTAGCAGATCGAAATGACACGGGATTCAGGACTCAACCCATCATGACAGAGAAACAACCCGCCTTAGACCAACTCATCATCGATTGCCTAAACATCGATTACGGCATTGAAGTTGCTACGCTCACTTTGCTCCCTCTTGGCGCGGACATGAATGCGTCGGTCTATAAGGCTCAAACGCCGAACCAGCAATCCTACTTCGTAAAGCTAAAGCGCGGCCATGGTCACGATATCGGCGTAGTAGTAGCGGAGCTATTACATGACGCCGGAATCCAACAGATGATTCCTCCTATAAAAACACTCTTTGGTCAATCGACCAAACGCCTTGAGGGCTTTACGCTCATTGTGTACCCATTTGTTCAGGGACAGGACGGTTTCAGGCGCACTCTAACGGACAATCAATGGATCAAGCTCGGCAAAGCACTGAAGCAAATTCACGAAATTGACGTACCCTCATCCATCCAAACTCAACTCCGAAGGGAAGTCTATTCACCAAAATGGCGAGAGGTCGTTCGGTCACTCTACAGCCGTATTGAAGGCATACACACCGGTGATGAGACTGCCTTAGAGCTACTGAAGTTCATGAAAGAGAACATGCCAGCAATCCGGCGACTCGTAGATCGTGCTGAGGAGCTGGGTCAGGAGCTGCAGGGGCAATCGCACAAATTCGCATTGTGCCATTCCGACATTCATGGCGGCAATGTATTGCTAGATGGGAATGACACCATCTACATCGTGGATTGGGATGATCCCATGATGGCACCAAAGGAACGCGACCTGATGTTTGTTGGTGGTGGTGTGGCAAATGTTTGGAACAAGTCCCATGAGCAAGAGGCCTTCTACAGAGGCTACGGAAGAACCGCTGTCAATTCGACACTCCTGGCCTATTATCGACATGAACGAATTGTGGAGGATATTGCCCAGTACGGCCATGCGCTACTCTTGACGACGGCAGGAGGCGACGAGAGACGAGAGATGTACAAGCAGTTTGTAGACATGTTTGAACCTCATGGCGTAGTAGATATAGCGTTCGAAACTGACGAAGGCCGAACCACATAGAGGGCATCTGATGCCACACACCTCGGCCACCGACTCCAGCATTTTAGGAGCTCCCCCCGCGCTTGCCCTTCGAGTAACGCCTCCAGCAGTCGCTGAATCTGTGCCTCCCTATCTCGTATATGGACAGGGTGGTCACGCCATTTCGGCCGCAAGAGGACTCGACTAGGTAATTGGCCGTGTCGAGGCCGGCAAGCGGAACGGTCGGTGGCTATCTAGCCTCGCAACGGCCTCTCGGGATGTTTTTTTTTAGCAGATGCAACACTCCCCTGGTACACCGTACCATGTGCGAGCGTCTTGCCGGCCTGTAGAACCAGTCTTTGCTCGACGACGGTGCTAGTCGGGTGGGAGTTGTGCTATGTCATTGAGCCGATCGATTGCTCACGTTGCCTGTGGGCTGAGTGTCATCTTAACATGTTCGTTGCACGGGATCCAACCTGCGCTTCCCTTTAGCGGCACTGATGTTTGGGTGCCGACGCCCGATCTTTCTGACGAGGCGATCATTGGTTATGCAGTCGGCATTAGGCCTTTTCGCGTAAGTGGCCTCCGCCTGGAAGAAGAACGAGTCGGCAGCAAGAGGGTCCTTCATAATTATGGACACGGCGGCTCGGGCCTATGTCTCTCTTGGGGGAGCGCTGAAGAGGTGGTGCAGCTTGTCAAAGGACATCGAGACCGAGATCAGCAAGCCTCCATTGCTATCCTGGGTGGCGGTGTGATGGGGCTGACAACGGCCTATGAACTTCTCCGGGAGGGCTATCCGGTCTGTATCTATGCGGACTCCTGGATTCCCGACGTCACCTCAAGTGTAGCAGCCGGGTACTGGAGTCCCTGCAAGATCCCGGAACAGGCCTCAGACGCCCAACGACAGCGGATCGAACGCATCATTGACCGGTCACATGCGCGCCTGCACAGCGACGCGACCGCAGCCCATCCTGAATTCCTGGGCATCTGTTACCGAGATACTTACACCTATGTGAAGCATGAGGCTAACTCTGGTGTTTGGAATCGTCTGTGGGCCCCCCATCACGAGATATCTATTCCAGCTAGGCTCCACTTCGATGATGATCGTCAGAGAGAGGCCCTGAGGCGGCATGCGCTTTTCATTGATGGCGCGATCTTTCTCAGTGATCTCTTCAAGAAGGTTCGCGATCAGGGTGCCGTTTTAGTCACACGCCACTTCGACTCCAGCGAAGAATTGGCTACTTTGGAAGAGCCCATCATCGTCAATTGCACAGGCCTGGGCTCGAAGATCCTCTTCCAAGATCAGGATCTCCAGGGGATCCGTGGTCATCAGATCCATTTCAAGAAGCCAGTTGGATTTGAGATGGCCCTCTCCACTAAGAACCTCGATTGCGATGGCTACTTCACCTTTTTCTGTCCGTGGCAGGATCGCCTGATCGTAGGAGGGAGTCTGGAGGATGGCGAAGAAGATGCAATCCTAGATCCCCGTGTGATCGCTCGGATCCTTGAGGACGCGCGACAATCTTTGGCTCACTAAGGTTGCATAGGTGCAGGAATAGGCCTAACGGGGTCGGTCAAAGTTGTAGCGCTCGCAAATAGCCTCCATTTAACAGATCGAATCCACACAAGATTCAGCGCTTGGCCTCGCATCCAGCCGATATCTTCCGAAAATTGGAAGTGGCTTCCACAATCCACCCTGACAGAGTTTCTAGAACTATAGGAGCAATAGTCTCTTCAATCTCACCATACTCTAAAATAGACCCGGATTCACACGTCTGAAACAAATGATTCAGCGACGGAAACTCAATAATCCTATAATTTCGATGCCCCGCTTCTTCAAGAATTTTTGCAATGACTGGAAGGTTTTGTTTGGGAGAAACTTGTGTATCGAGCTCACCACTGAGCACCAAAACAGGCGTCTTAAGATGCTTTAATGAGGTTTTGGGATCATAGGTCAAAAAATATCGGAACCATTTCGAGTTTACACGCTTAATTTGTGCTTCCATGACGTCGGCACGGGTTCTCTGTTCCTCTTTGGGCAGATTGACCAACTGTTTTTCGACAATTTCTCGCAGCAGCTTCTCAGACCTTTCAAGGTCGGATTCACCTTTGATTACAGACAACGCTTGCCTCTGAAGATCAAGCTGACGACCTATCTGCCCTTCTGCAACCCCCATAGCACGAGAAATCAGCGCTTCTTGCGCATAGAGAGTTGCTTCACCGGTTACGCCCGCTCCCGCCATTAACACGATAAAAGCTACATCACTCGACTTAACGGCTACCATCGGAGCGATCAGCCCTCCTTCACTATGACCAATCAAACCTATCTGCTCCGCATTAACTTCCTTGCGAGTCTTCAAATATTCGACGCCTGCCAAGACGTCAGAGGCAAAATCTTCACTCGTCGAGATGCCATAATTCCCTGTGGATTGCCCAACCCCACGCTTATCCACGCGCAATACTGCAAAACCTTTTTTTGTGAGATGGTCAGCTAGGACCAAGAAGGGCTTGTGCCCAAATACGGTTGCATCACGGTCATTTGGGCCAGAGCCAGCAATGAGTAAAACTGCAGGAGATGGCTTTCCTGACCTGGGAAGAGTTAAAGTGCCAGCCAAGACTACGTCTGCGGTTAAGTTGGAGTATTTAACGTCCTCAGCATCGTATGGAACGGCGCCTTTGGGCTCCTGAGGACGCACAGGCACAAACAAACCTTTAGACAATTCATTTGCAGCAGATAACTGACTGAGCACGGTAAACAATTGGCTAACCATCCGATCGCTCGTCCTTCATTAGCTTCTTCCCTAGAAAGCTATAGGCATAGTCTCTCATTGCACCTGTAAAAATATGCCCCAAGCCATCATATACCTTTAATTCGACCTCATGCTGTCCCTTAGCTTTGATCGCATCCAAGAGATGCTCATAGCCGCGACTCCACTTATCATCCATTGTAGTTGATATCAGCAATGGACAGTCCTGAAAGTGCCCTATGACATCTTCTAAGTCGTACTTTTCCATAAAGCCTGGAATGCAAAACTCCATCTGAATGCCCGTGTCACGAGTTAGCGAATTGCGGTAGTCAATGCAGCCACAATTTGAGACGGAAGCTCTAATCCGATGATCAAAGGCCGGCACCCATAATGCCATTCGGCCACCATAGGAATGTCCAATAAATCCGATTTTTTCCGGGTCAACCTCCGGTCTCGACAACAGGCAATCCAAACCCACTGAGACATCATGAAGCACTTTGGCCATCAACGTCTTTCCACGTACAAGTCGTGAGCTGAGTTCAAAGTATTCCGCGCGCCCTGGATTCTTGCTCCAATTCCTTTCTTCAAAAGCTATGGCATCTGGCGCAAAAGTGATGAAACCCTTCTCTGCGAGTTCTTTCGCATAGGCCTGATCGGGATCTCCAATGAGCCCAACAACCTCACTTTTCCCAAAATCAAACTCACAATTGTGTTGATGGTGACAAAAGACTGCGGGAGCAGGTGTTTGAAGGTGTTTTGGAATGCAGATATAGGCGCTGATGCGTTCCCCAGCTTCCACATTATAGGCAATTTTTTCCCTAATGAAGCTGCCGCAGTCTACTTTCTCAACAACTTTGGCCTCCAGATCGACTCTAACGGGAAAGGCACCTAACAACCTCACTATGTCGTTCATCTCTTTCCGCGTTTCAAGAACTTTTCCGGCGGCCAACATGACATTCCATAAAATGCCGACGGGCAGGGCATCACATGCCGTAAATCAACATAGTAACGCCAAATGGTTTTACGGCTAGACGAGTCCGCCTACCGAGGATAGCACTTGGCAAAGAGCTTCACGATCTTGACGATCGCTGGCTCGTGGACCGCGAACCTCACCAGCTCGTCATGCAGAACCTCTGGGCTACTCTTGAAGTCTGAGTCCATCCAATCCTTCAGGTCCTCCACGGTGAACTCTCCTCGTCGGAGGGCCTCGAAAGTAACTGGTATTGACGCCTTGCCAGTGTGGTGATCCCTTAGGAGAATAGACCCCCGGGTTGAGCTGACCAGGATATCCTTAAGCGGGGTCCCGTCCTCCCGATAGGCCTGTATGGGAATGAACTTCTCCCCTATCGCCCAGGCCATAAAATGCTTCATGACCAGATCTGCGCCATTCGCTATGTGGGTATAGTATTCAAAACGTCCGTTGCCATTTTCCAGAGACAGCGGAGGAACGGATCCTCGAAGTGCAACGGTAATGCCTCTATCGCTCGCTCCAAACCGGACAGGACGTAGATTCACCTTAGGATCGGCTCGGTTATCAACAAACACAAGCCCGTCCTCGCACTCCACGATAACAGCGGCATGACGGAACTGCTGTTCTGGATCTCGCTCGACGGCTAGCAAGCCTTCAACGTGGTGATTCTCACTAATCTTCTTCAGGAGGGCCAAGCTCATACCTACACAGGTGCTGGCAGGCTCTTCATTGCTGGAATCCACAACCCATTCTTCAGCGGGCTGATGTCCGCTCTCCATGTGGGCGATGATCTTCATGTATGGCTTTAGACCGTCGAAGTCCATTTGCGCGATGGTGTTGCGAACCGTCGCCCTGATGAGATCCGCGCAGTCCTTGCAGGATCCACTAAATGGAGCAGTCGGAGTTGGTTGTGGCACAGGAACAACAAACCGCGCCGATTGATGACCCTGGGGTAATGCCTGAACCATGGATCTGTCAACGACGCCCCTCAATTTCGCGTCAGCATTGGGCTGCTCGGAGGAGGGGGGCACGGGCGTGACCACCGCTTGAGGCATCGCTTTAACTAAACTGGACGAAGAAGACATAACCGACCCGCAGTTGCATGATGATAACAATATTATATCACACGACTGTAAAGCAATTATTGAAAACGAGACCGCATTATGAAGCTAATAGTGGTCATGATTTTCACATTGTGGGGGCAATCCTGATCACAGCAGCGGGCTCACGGGGTCACGTACATGAGCCGTGCGCTAGAAACGCCCACCCGCGGCCGATCCCTGCTGTTTAGGGTCTATCGCTGAAATTACCGGCTTCCTCATACCTCCCGAAATGGTCGCCCGCTCGCATAACTG
>JBMOFD010000088.1:0-6167 GCA_049314435.1 Chlamydiia bacterium
TAGCTTTTGGAAGTGGGCCGGCTTTCTATCTTTGATGATCGAGTCAAACACCTCGTTGAAGAAGTCCGCCAAGATATCGGCCAACTTGGGATTTCTTTGGAGCTGTACATAGAGACGTGTCGTGTGAAGCAATTCGTAGCGCAACCAGAGTACGTGCTTGGGTGTAAACAGATGGTGAGGAGCCAATCGATAGAAGCCTAAGGTGCGAGAGAGTTCGTCCTCTCCACAAACATGCGTGAGTTCCATGAGCTTACGCTCATGCGCCGACAGCTCAGGGAATGGAAGCTCTCTCCTGGAACGAACAAAATCGCTATTCCATCGGGCCTTCAGCCACTCCGTCCATGGAGGAGTGCTCTCACCCGGACGATTCGTGATCGAGGCTGAGGAGCGTCGATCACCATGCCTGAACTTCGCCCATTCGTGATGGTCGTGTTCCAGGTCTACAATTAGAGGTTGCACATTTGGCTCAGCCCCTGCGCTGAAACGCCACCTACACAGATCTCTCCACGCGTCATTGTATATGCCTTTATCCGCATCGAGCTGAGAGAAGACATGTTGGAGTGATTGATCTTCCCCTCTAAGCATCACAACACTAGGAGTGGCCACGATTTCGCATTTCGGTTGTTTGGGCTGACCGCGATCTTGCCACGGTACAGGGTTCATGTGCATGAGTCCGACATCAATGCCCAGGCCCATCGCCGGCAGCTCCAGATCAGCTTGCTGCGCGCGGTAAGTCGGAGCGCCAGCTAAGACACTCCGCTTCAGCATGTAGGTATGAGCTACATCGAAGATCGACCTCAAGGCGTCAAATGAGTCAGGAAGAATCCGGTCTTCTGGCCCAATAGCCCCATCAACAGCGGGAGACTGATTGTCATAGAGCCTCGTGAAAAGCTCTTCCTCCTTAAGGGTCACCAGCGCCTTCTCTCCATATCTGTTGGAGATCCTTCTCCGCACATCCTCCTTCGTAAGGAGATCGCGAAAATAGCTCGCTTCCCCCATCGAACGGCAGCTTTTTGAAGTAATCCTCATGGGCTGATCGTTGAATAGGATCCGCATCACCCCATTACCAGCCCCAGCGTCGCTTGCAAAGAACAGAGTCTCTTTCTGCTCTTTGGCCAAACTCTTGGGGTCACGGAAGAGCTTCTCCGCCTGCTCAGGGTCGATCTTAAAGTAGCGTCGGATCGCCATGAGCTGGGAGAGAGACTCCCCCCCTACGAGAGAACAGCCGATATCGAGCGTGCTCGCACGCTTCGTATCCGCCTTGGCCTCAGGCGTAGCATCCTCGTCGTCCTTCGGGATCTTCACACGCATCTTGAAGCTCTCGCTCCACGCTGCAAAGAGCCATGGCGTCGTCTTGTATTTCTCTTCAAGATAAGCATCTGGGGTGCGGCGCGTTAGAAGATCGGCAATGGCGTATAGCTTGTGCAGCATCACCACGACTTCAGACTGCGTAAAGGGCGACGCGAGGTAATCTTTCCCCGCCACGAGTCCAGGCCCCTCTTGCCTAATCCCTGCTAGAGCATAGGCAAGGTTGCGCAGTAGCTTCATCGTCGGCTCAACACGCTCCTGCGGCAGTTGATGCCAATAGTTCGTGGGCTCATGAGAGGGCATGTCCAAAAGCTGAACGGCTCGAAGGAACCGTCGCAGATCCTCTGTATTCTGTCGGAAGGCCTCAAGACCGGCCTCCCTCGCCGCTCTGATCCCCTCTTCTGAGAGGCGCACCCCTTCCGGAGGCCATTTCTCTCGTCGTGGATTCTCCAAGAGTTCCTGACAGGCTTCCAGGGGATCCAAGGGCACATCCACCGCTTCTGCCGGCTGATCGACAGGCGCGGCCACAGGAGGACCCTCGGGATACACCCATGTCACATGTACGTCGGGGACCGCAGCCACCCTGGGAGCTTCAGGTGCTGCCTCTGGGGCTGGCAGTCGGTAGTTCAACTCTTGCCCACGATCCAGTCGTTTAAGCCATTGCTTTGCCGTGTCTCGAATCGCGTCGATCCGTTCACGACCCAACAGGAACTTAGCGGTCCATATCAGAGTTTCCTTGCGCGCTGCACGTGCCAGGGACAGCACACACTCAGGGACAAGGGCGCAGGCCAGTTGACAGATGGCTGGAAGGGCCACCGTTGTGACCACGCTCATCAAGAGCGTCATCCCCACCCGCATCACCAGCCGCCCGGGGCAGAAGATGAGTACCGCCACTCTAGAGGCAACGGCCGCCACCCTCAGCCAGGAGAGTCCTGATGGTGCATAGACATCCCGTAAGGTCAGTCCCGTGAGAGCATACGTCCCCTGGGAGGCCAGGTTCTCCGCCATCCTTAGGTAAGAGCGCTGTTGTGGCCGCAACGCAGCGCGCTCATTCACCATGTCGGCTAGCGTTTTCCTAATCAGCGGTTCTGCCTCTGGTCCGACAATCGCCACCAGAGCGTCGGCCCAGAACCCCTCATCTCCAGGCGAGACCCATCCTAACCAGCCGCCCACCTTCTGCATGAAGGGCGCTGGCGTCTCCGCCTCTGCCTGAACTTCTACGACGGTTTGGGCTGGGGGATGCCGCTTCTGGAGATCCCAAAGAGTTGCATGGAGCCTCTTGAGCTCTTCTTCATGCCGCTCCGAGGGGTGACGCAGCTCGTGATCGAGGAGTTGGTTGAGGGCTCGTTGGATCGGTCCTTGATAGCGCGCTAGGTCAGCCGGCTTTCCCTTCACAGCACGGATCGATCTGAAGAGAAGCGTCTTCTTCATCCGCCACAATAGCGCCTTTTCTTCCTCTTCCGATTGTCTAAGGCGATCTCGCATGTAGGCCCTGCTGAGGGCCCAGTGTCCTACGCCCTTGTGCGTCTGTCGCAACTGCGGGTCGTGCGACGAAGAAGTGGAGCTCCCGACTAACTGTTGGAAGGCTCCGAGATAGAGCGCATCATTCCCCTGGTGCTCAGCGGGCATCCATGAAGACTCCGCCCGATGCAAGAAGAGCGTCGTGAAGAAATCGGTGGAGAGGCTCTCGGGAGTTACGTCCCGCCACTCCTTGGGATTTTGCGTGCTGCCATCAGAATTCGTGTGGTGCGGCAATGACCCGGTCTCACCAAACAACCTCACCGTGTAGAGGCCGTCTCGTTGCCGCTTGATCTCCACCAGAAGGGGTTGTTCGGCATGGCCCAGGGGGCCCGCCATCTTGGTGACCATACCACGAAGTGGCGCTGGGATCAGATCTAGGAAACGACTGATCTGTCCTACCAGCTGCTCCTTCCACTCCTTCAGGAACATGGAGGAGCAGATCTCCTTCAATTCCTGCTTTAAGGTCCCTCTGGCCGCAGCTCGATAGAGTCGATCAGGCAGATCGGTCGTGCTCTTGGACGAGGAGTACCGTATGAGCCCGATCCCTAGAGAGATGGCTCGAGACATGAGCTTGAAGAGCGCAGACTGCCCGGCTGAGTGAACCGCCGATGGGACCGGGGAGCCAGCCGACTGCACGGCATGGCCCAACTGCATGCCGCTCTCTAGGCAGATTTGATGGGACACCTGATCGCCAGCATATTGGGAGAAGGAGTAGAGCATCAGCTGGATAGCAAGGCGCAACGCCTTCGCTATCACGTGAGAGAAGGCCGAGACCATCCATGGGACAGAAGCGCCCCCTTCGTGAGGGCCATCGGACTTCAGCTCCTGCAGCAACCGCATCGCCCCATCTATACAGGCTTTGCGCCCCGCCTGCTCGAGGGCATCCATGAACGTGGAGGGACACTGATCGGCTTCAGCCCCCACCCGTGCCTTCACGAAGGCCTCCCCTGCAGAGGCTACCGAGGTGAAGATCCCATCGATCCACGATTCCACCCCAGCTACAGAACCGAGCGGACCTTTGAGCGCACTTGGGTAAAACGTCTTAATCAGGGTCGGCACCTGAGGCAAGGCAGCCCGGCTCCCCACCATGAAACGCAGAGGCTCTCCCCTTAGATCTTGCACCTGACGAGACAAAGCAAATGCGCGTCTCCGCAGATCTTTTTGAACTGCTTCACGATGCGTTTCACTCTCCCCTCGGTCGATGATCGCATCCAGGGCGTCTAGCTCCTTCTGTGCCGCCAGCAACTCCTGAGTGACCTCGCGCATCGTCGGCCCGGTGGTCCGATCACCGCGCGTCCACCAGGTGAACTGCCGGTCCTTGTCGATCGCCTCACTCCCCAACGTCTCCAAAAGCTCGCGAGTTCGACTCCGAGTCCTTGAACCGTCCGTGGACTCAGCAAAGAGCGTGTCCAATACTTGTGGAGTGCAGATCTTCTCTTTGCAGGAGGGCGCGCGTCTATGCAGCAGAGACAGAGTCGCGAGCTGCGCAGAGTCATCGACCCATGAGCTACTCTCCACAGCAACAGGTTCTTTGAGGGCGTCTGAGCACTCCGTGAGGTGCTGACGTACGCGCCCCAGCAGCTCATCAAATGGCTCTTCCTCGAGCATGGGATGTCGTAGGCGCTGAATCGCCAGTCGCTCCTCAAGAGAGAGCTCGCTCAGATGCTTGGCGCCTATCGCTTGGACTGTGGATTCAAACAAAGACTTTATGACCGAAGAGGAGTCCCCTCTCCCTGTGCAGGCTCGAACGAGATCAGAGACCCTCCCCTTCCAGGAGGAGCGTGGCACAGGAGTGGAACTTCCTAGGACCGTCGTGCATCGACGAAGGATACGCTCCTCCAGGGAGAGCGGAGCACCTGCTCCATTCCCACGCTGAGGTGCCCTCAGCTCCGCAACGACGTATGGCCACAAACGAGGTTCGTTCAAGAAAGTCCAATTGTTTTAATTATATATTATACCAAAGCGATCGAGTACTGCGTAATACATATTGAACGACTTATAAAGACGAACCAAGTCGCATGTAGTTATAATTTGAACAAAACGCTCGGCCGCTCTAGGCAATATAGCGTTGAGTACTCTGGAGGACGAACGGATCGACGCGGAGAGCCTTGCTCATCATGGCCTCCATCTGGCTATTGGCATAGGGATAGACAAGCAATCTCTTGCGGATCTTGCCAAAGCATCTGAGTAGGTCGGTGACACTGTCACGGGTGTACTGGACGGTCACCTCGTTCCGAACCCCATGTTCTGGCCAGGTCGGCAAATTCCGAGCTCTCTGGAATATCTCTCAGCTCGCCGCCAGCAACTCCTGAGTAACCGCGTGCACCGTCGGCCTGCCGCCCCCTCTCCATTCAAGGCCCCTTGGAACAGGTCTTGAACCGGAATATTGGAAGCTGTTGCACAGTCAGCATTGAGCCTAGCCAGTGCTGTGGCCTGACATGTCTGGAGGCTTTGCTGCTGCATCACCGCTCGATTGTCGCGGGTGTACTGGACAGTCACCTCGTTCCGAACCCATGTTCTGGCCAGGTCGGCAAATTCCGAGCCCTCTGGAATATCTCTCAAATCGGCCAAGGAGGAAGGCCGGGGAGCTGAGATGAGCTCCTCTCCATCGATATCATGAGCGACAAGCACTTGCTCATTCTCGAAACAGTTATCCCCACAGCGCTCCAGAGAGAACTCCGGCATCTCCAGAGTGTAGCGATCCTTGGGACCAAACTCCGGATAGCGCCTCTCGGGGCTCGGAAGGCTCTGAGGAGCGGAGCCGAGAGCCCTAGGAAGGGCGTTTAGTCGTTCGATAGCTTCACGGGCCTCGGCTTCATGGGCTCGTCTCCAACGAAGCAATGGATTTTCCATGAAAGAGCGCTGTCCCAGGGCGCGGGTAGCAGCCCATTCAAGCCAAGACGCTGACCCGTCCACTTCTTTCTTAGAGGGCCGCAACCACCGTTCTGCGGTGGCTAGATCCTTCTGAGCTTGGAAATGTTCCCTATAGTGTCCTGCCAGCCCGTCCAGTCGAACAAGTAGACCTTCGAAGACCTCCTTATTCGAAGACTCTGGAACTTCTTCCAGCATGTAGTTCAATAGGGTCCTAAATTCGCATAGCTCTTGATAGCGCTCTTCGTGATCCTGAGGAAGCGGTTGCAGACTCGGCAACTTGAGTTCCGGCAACTCACCCTCTTGGAGACCCATCTCCATGAGGGTGCTTATGTCAGTCTCTCCATAAAGGGTTGCCGGACTCTGAAAGAGTTGCGCAGAGCTCTGCTCTATCCGATGCAGTTCAGCATCCCAGAGGTGGGTCAGTTGACCAAGCTTCTCTTGCCCTTGCTCAATGCAGTGGCTGA
>JBMOFD010000089.1:0-6088 GCA_049314435.1 Chlamydiia bacterium
AGGGTGCGGGGGAGGGGCCCGCTTCTGCCTCACATCGTGTTTGGTGGGTTGTAGCTGGGTTGTTAGGGGGCTTTGGTGTGATTGCGCTGCAGTTCTTGCGCCTGCAGGTAGCGCAGCATGATTTTTGGACGGAGCGGGCGCGTCGTCAGCATGAGTTCACGGTACGTGAAGAGGGTCGACGAGGGCGTTTCTTTGCCAACGTAGAGCTCTGTCCGACCCATCCGGCAACACCGGTACCGCTGGTACACGACGTACCTAAGTTTCATCTGGCGGTTGACCCACAGAGCATTCCGGAGCAGCATCGATCGGAAATGGCCAAGAGGCTAGCCCAATGGGCTGGCTCCAAAGCGAAGATCCTCGAGGAGCTGGGTCGACCCAGCCACTACCGGCGTTTGGCCATGTGGTTAGATCAGGAGATTCGAGACAAGATCGATGGCTGGTGGCATGGCTATGCGGCCGAACATCATCTGCCTCGTAATGCCCTTTTCTTTGTTGAGGACTATCAGAGGAGCCATCCCTATGGTCGACTAGCAGGCCAGGTACTCCATACGATCCGAGACTTCAAGGATGCTGAGACGCAGCAGGGACTGCCCACAGGCGGCTTGGAGCTGACTCTCAATAGCTGGCTGCGGGGAACTCCTGGCACTCGACTGTTCCAGAGATCGCCTCTTCATGTGCTGGACGAGGGCACCATCGTAGATCCAGCTATCCCAGGGGCCGACATCACGCTCACGATCAACCATATGATCCAATCCTTTGCCGAGGAGGCTCTGGAGACAGGGGTTCTGCAGGCCCAAGCCAAAGCGGGATGGGCGATTGTGATGGAGCCACTGTCGGGAGAGATCTTAGCTCTTGCCCAGTATCCCTTCTTTGAACCCGCTCGTTACCGCGACTACTTCGCCGATCCTACTCTCACGGATCGAGCTCGGGTGCGATCGATCCTCGACCTGAATGAGCCTGGCAGTACCATGAAGGCACTGACTGTTGCCATTGCCCTCCAGGCGAATAAAGTGTGCGCTGAAAGAGGCAAACCTCCCATCTTTTTGCCAGAGGAGAAGATAGCGATTCAGGCGCGCTCCTTCCCTGGGAGAAACAAGGTGCTCCATGACACCAAGCCGCTGTACTATGCCAACCTAGACATCGCTGTCCAAAAGTCCTCCAACGTCTACATGGCGACCCTAGTTCAGCGGATCATTGAGCAGCTGGGGGCGGAGTGGTATCGAGCCCAACTGGACAAGCTGGGGTTTGGGAGGCGCACGGGTGTCGAGCTACTCGGGGAGATCACCGGGCGACTCCCCCGCTTAGAGCACCATCATCATGGGCGTCCGGAGTGGTCGGGATCGACCCCCTACAGCATCGCCATAGGCCATGGTCTAGGCGCTACATCGCTTCAGATGGCCCGAGCCTTCTGCACCTTGGCGAATGGTGGGCATCTCGTGCGCCCTACTCTGATCAAACGCATCACAAGGGAGCAGCCCGACGGATCTCAGAAGATCCTCTACGACGGCTATATGGAGAGGAAGAATCATCCTCCAGAACGGGTCTTGGACAGAGATATCTGTCGACGTGTTGTGCATGCGATGCGCTTCATGGCCGACCCTGGAGGAGGAGCGCGCAAAAAGGGCCCTCCAGGATATAGCTCAGCTGCGAAATCGGGCACTTCCGAGAAGGTCATCGATGGTCGCTACTCCAAGACCATCCATTTCTCCAGTTTCGTCGGTATTGTGCCCGCGAAAAGGCCTGCTTTGGTAGTTTTAGTGGGGATCGACGAGCCAGCAGGCATCACTATTCCCGGACGGGGCCGCAACATTTTTGGTAGCGCCTGTGCGGCACCGGTGTTTTGCGAAATTGCGACTCGAGCCCTTGCCTACTTAGGGGTCCCGTATGACGAGCCCATTGGATCCTCACCCATCTCCGATACGCTGCGAGCCGAGCATACCGCTTGGGTTACTGAGCAGAAGTCTCTGGCAGCTCTTTTGGAGAAGTGGAACACCGCTCCTCAGCGCTCCAAGTGATCGAAGAGCTAGCTCAAAGAGAATCCTGATTCGGGTCAAACGTGACCTGGAGAGCGACTTTGGCCATCACGTGGCCCAACTGAGCGCCTCTAAGAGGCAATCAAAACATACGTTCTACCTTCGAGCCGCATCGTGAAACTACGCCAACTCCTCACCTTTCTTCCCCGTGCAGAGGTACGCGGTTCGCGGGAGGTCCGGATTACGGGACTAGCCAACCACTCCAAGGCTGTAGCACCTGGGAATCTCTTCGTGGCCCGTCCTGGTAAACAGACACATGGCGTGCACTACATCACCGAGGCCCTACGAGCAGGTGCTTCTGCTATCTTGACTGACCTGGTGGACCCCAGTCTGCGTACAGTGACGCAGATTGTGGTGCCTGATGTCGTCGAAGCGGAGGGCATCTTAGCTGCGGCCTACTACCATTTTCCCTCGTCAGAGCTAACGGTTTTTGGTGTCACGGGAACGAATGGGAAGAGCACGGTCACCCACCTCATCAAGCAGCTATGGGATCAGCTCCATCCACGTCAGCTCTGTGGGCTGATCGGGACGATCGAACACGACCTGGGTAAAGAGAAGATTTGTGCCACCAGCACGACACCTGATGCGATCACAGTCCAGAAGCTGATGCGCGAGATGCGCCACGCTGGGTGCACAGCCTGTGCCATCGAGATCACCAGCCATGCGCTAGACCAGCGGCGCTGTCAGATGGTCGAAGTGGACATAGCTCTCTTCACGAACCTCACTCAGGACCACCTAGACTATCATGGGACGATGGAGGCCTACGCAAAAGCCAAGAGCCGCCTGTTTTGTGAGCTAGGCCCTCGTCCTCCTAGCCCTCTCAAGAATCTGCCGAAGATGGCTATCTCTTGCGGGGACGATAGCTGGGAACCTGCGATCGTAGAAGCATGCTCCTACCCCTGCATTCGCTACGGCTTTGGAGAGTCCTGTGACTGGAAGATTTCCCAGGTGAAGGTGACACCTAAAGGGTCTTCCTGCCTTCTAGCCGTTGGAAAGGATGTGCTTCCACTCCATACACAACTGGTCGGTCGCTTTAATCTCCTCAATGTGGTGGCGGCCTTGACTGCGATGGTGGCCGCTGGACACTCGCTGCCGCTGTTACTAGCGAAGCTCCCCCTCCTACGAGCCCCACGTGGGCGGCTGGAACCGGTGCCCTGCGATCAAGATCGTCATGTGTTTGTGGACTTTGCCCATACACCTGATGCGCTAGAGCAGGTCTGCGGAACGATGAGGGAGCTGTGCCAAGGCGATCTTTGGGTCGTGTTTGGCGCAGGTGGCAACCGCGACCGCACGAAACGCCCTAAGATGGCGGAAGCGGTGGCGCGCTATGCCACGCATGCCGTCGTCACGAGTGACAACCCACGGCTTGAAAATCCTCTGACCATTATGAACGAAGTGGCTGCTGGTTTTCCTGAGGGATTCCCCTCCCGTCTCATCGTCGATCGACGCGAGGCGATTGAGTTTGCCTGCCAGCAACTACGTCCTCATGATCTCCTCCTGATCGCCGGCAAGGGCCATGAATCGGTTCAGCAGATCGGCACCCAGTATTTTCCGTTCCAGGACAGCACTGTGGCCTTGCAGGCCCTTGGTGGCAACGTGGTGCATTGATCCGCTGCTCTAGGCCGCGGCATGAACGATCTTGGCCAGTGTTTTCAATGTGGGATTCCGCCCCGACAGAGCATGGTACAATGTTGATCTCGGGATCTCTCCTGTCTTAGACAGCTTTAGGAAATTCACGGCTTCGATATGTGCCTCAAGAACTTCCATGACTCCCTCCGGATCGTTATTACTCAGACAGTCCCATACCGCCATAGCGATAAATTTTTTATCTACAAGCTTCTTTGCTGGATTATACGGCCTTACGGCAGCTCCAGGCTTAAGCTTCAATACCGGTGTAGACGCTGAGGGCTTTTTTCGCCCTGCGGATGTCTTTGCTTTGGCCATTCTTATTTCCCCCTAACAATAGCAATACCCGGGAAGGCGGTATCAGGGCGTAATACAGTCGCCGCCCATTTTTCCATCGCAATTCCCAAACATGATCCCCAACCGATTTATGGTCGCCAAAGTGCTCTGCATTGGCCACAAGATTTAGTCGAGCATCGACCTGCACTCGCTCCTTTGGGCCCAATTCCTCAAGCCACTCATCGAACTCTCTGGTAGCAATCAGTTTCAGCTTCATATTGTCCAACATATTGGATTTTCGGCGATATGTCAACCTGCTCGAGAGCGCTCATCCTTTTCTAGAGCTACCGTCAGAACTGATCTTAGCCGAGATGCTGCTGGAGACTACCCGTCTCAAGAGCTATTCCCATGACGCCACCCTGCATAATTGGCACAACACTTGACAGCTGCACCCCCTCCATAGGACAACAAAGGCACAGCTGTGCATACATGGCGTCGCCAGGGGCGGTGGTCTTGATTCGTATCTTAGCCCTCGTGGCACTCATGATCCTGTCGGCGTGCTCCCCGCGGGTGGTGCATCAAGAAGAACCCATCAGTCAAGCAGTCGTTCCAGCGCTGCCTCGCCAAGAGATTTTTCAGAAACCTAAGGCAGCCCCACTCATCGTCCTCGATCCTGGTCATGGTGGTCACGATGATGGAGCTCATTGCGTAAGCCCTCAATACCCAGAGAAGCGCGCCGCTCTTCAGCTAGCCCTCCTTCTCCAGAGGCAGCTAACAGGTCTCGGCTACCGAGTGGCGCTGACAAGAGCACAGGATGTCTTTCTAGCCCTTCATGAACGAGCTCATGCTGCCAATCAGAGAGGCGCTGCTGCCTTTGTGAGCCTTCACTTCAACCACTGCTCCAACTCTCAGGCCAGAGGGATCGAGGTCTTCTTTTACAACCATGAGCCTGTCCAGTCTCGGGATGTGTTGAGTCAGAAGCTGGCACAAGATGTGCTTAAGGGAGTCATCGAGATCACACAGGCCCGCGATCGCGGTGTCAAAGAGGCCAGCTTTGTAGTGATTCGCAATACCTCCATGCCCTCGGTTCTGGTCGAGGGAGGCTTCCTCTCCAATGCCGAAGAGGGCCGTGCTATCGGAGATGCACGCTACTTAGAGAAGCTGGCTCATGGGATCGCCTTGGGAGTTCATCGCTATTTCCTGAATCCTCCAGGTCAGCCGGCCGTCGTGGCCAAGAAAGTCGCAGCATCTCGTTCGCGACCCGCCGCTCCAACAGCAGCAGTCGCCACCAAAGGCGCCATAGCTCCACGGCCCCCCGCCTCCCTGAAAGTGAGAGCAACCAAACTCTCTACTCCCCAAGCAGCAAAAGGCTCTCCGGTTGCAAAAGGACGCTCTGTTTAGCGTCCGCCCTCCCATCCATGCGGCCGTCTCAAACACAGCCGCCCATCTTATTAAAAAATGAACATCCGTTTTGCATGAATAGATGCATGCACTAAACTGTCCACATAACAATGGTGTGGAATGTTTACGTCTGCTGTTTCAACAATTGCACAGAACAGAGCCTCTACAACGACCGAGCGGTTTCGGCCCGGTATTCCCCTGGTGATTGCGCTAGCACAGAGTGCTTGTGCGGCAGCTCTCTACTCCAACCCGGGGACCTTGGGTCTAGCGCTGACAGCGTCGACCCTATTAGGTGTGCTTGGAGGATGGTTAGCTGAGGCCGATGGCGAGGCGCTGGAAACAGCCTCTACCTGCGTGTTGGGCTCTGCCGTCGTCAATGGCATTGGAGTCGTCGTCGTCGGCTTAGCTCTCGCTCCATGCATTGCCTTTCTGGGCACCGGTCTGAAGCTGTTCAAACTATCTGCAACGGCGATCACCGCAGTGGGGAGTTTGACATCGGCCATGGCTGGAGGCGTCCTCCTCGCCGTCTTGATAGGGCCTCGCAGCAGGTGAAAGAGCGTGAGCAAGAACCCTGAGGAGAACGGCTCCCAAGGCCGATCTCTAGAGGAAAGGCATCTACCTGATGGACCGCAAGGACCCAGCAGAACGACATAGATTCAACAAATTAGAGATACTTGTATGACCACCATCCGTCAAAATGCCAGTCAAATGTGCTTCGTTGCACTGACCTCAACCGCCTACTGCGCTCTCCA
>JBMOFD010000090.1:0-5915 GCA_049314435.1 Chlamydiia bacterium
AGGAAGCAGCGCAACAGGAAGCAGCGCAACAGGAAGCGGCGAGACAAAAAGAGGAGGAAGCGACAGCTGGGATTTCCTTCAGGAGTGGTCTGCTCTACCTCGCCGAAGCTGCCGTGCAGCATGTCACGCCCGCACCTAATGGTAAGGGGCATGCCTCTAAGATGACTCCCCTGGAAGGGCGCCCACTGCCCCATCCGAACTCTCATGCTCAAGTCAACGTCCAGGGCCAGCAGAGCGCCCTCTTGAACCCAAACCTCTCTGTTGCCATCGAAGGCCAGGGAAGCGTCACCACAACAACGGCCATCCCCAAGAGTGCGGCGATCGATCGAGTGATCCAAGCCATGAGGAATGCGCTCCTGACGCTAGTTGAGAAGCCCGGCATGAGAGAGCTTTCCCTCACTCTACGCGGTGTCCCTGGATTGGCTGGCACGGCACTCGAGGGCCTAAAAATTACCGTGCAGGAATACACCACGCTCGCTCCTGGACAATATAACATCACAATCGAGGGCAACGCCGCGGCTCAGGCGATGATCCGTGACGCCATCCCTGCCATGCTGGCCCAACTCAATCAGAATACGAAGGGCTATACGGTCCAACGTCTGGATTTCGCCGTCGAGCGACCCCTCTTCCACCGCAAAGGCGCGGCTGGGGATAAGGGTGGAGGCGGAGACCATGGCAAAGAAAAGGGCTGATTCATAGACTGCGCCTAGAGGGGTCCGATGGCCACAACGCCTGCATTTTGGTTACCACGCCTACAAAAGGCCTGTCTGGAGGCGTCTGTCATCCCTCTTTGGGGAGGGCTTTCACCATTCCCTCAGGCTGTTGTAGAGCAGCGCCTTGCTCCCCTCTTTCAGGGGCTCTCCGTTACGTTTGAGGTGCAACCTACCCAGAATCCTGAGGAGACGTCCCCACCCACCGATGCGCTCGTCTATCATGCGACTGCCGCCCCTATCGATGGGACTGTGAGCTGCCACCTTGCACCCTCCGCCATTTGGGAGCTGCTCGCAGGCACAACTCATAAAGATCCTGGATTAGGTGCAGCAAGCCTCGACCGAGACCTCTGTGATGGCTTTGCCACTTTTCTTCTCACCTGCATCCTTCAGGCGCTGACCAAGACACCTTGGCCAGGCAACAGCCGGTGGCAGCTCACATCAGAGGCTAAGGGATCCCCGGCTCTTGCGGTAGAGGGCACTTTGCAGTTAGGGACCCTATCCTGTCCTTTCCTCCTCTACGTCTCTGACCAGATGGTGGAGCAGTTCCGCACACAGTACGCACCACGCCCCTTAGAACAGCTGAATCCTGAGCTAGCCGAGAGCATCGACCTCATGGTCGATATGCCCATCGGACATACAACCGTCTCCCTGAAAGAGCTCAAACAAGTTCGCTTAGGCGATGTTGTCCTGCTGGATGAGCTTCTATTGGATCTCTCCACGGGAGATGGCACCTTCTCGTTACGCATTGGGAATCAAGACGTATGGTCTTGTCTCCTCAATGAGGGTCAGCTCCTGGCTGATCGACCCTTTCCTCCTCACCCAGAGAATCGCGCGATGTCCTTTCCTCCCGACCACCCAGAGGATTTTTCAGAATTTGATGATCTGGGCAGCTTCGATGATCTCGAGCTGGACGATGATCTACCTCCTGAACCTCCACCGGCCAAGAAGGGTCGTACCGGAGCCAAGGCGGCGGCCAGCGCTGACGATGAGTCTGTGCCTATGCAAGAAGGCAGCGCTGTTGACCGGCTGAAGGTCCAACTCACCGTATCACTGGGGCGGATCACAATGACAGCTCGCGACCTCCTGGAGATCCGACCTGGCAATACCCTAGATCTTCCGGTAAACACCCAGGGGCCTGTTGACCTTCTCGTAGGCACAGAGCGCGTGGGCCGCGGAGAGCTGATCCAGTTAGGCGATCACCTCGGCATCCGCATCTTGGAGATCTGATGCGTGATGAGGACTTAGAGGACTTCTACTCGCGCACCACGATCCCTGGGATCCCCGAGGTCCCTGCCCTACATGTCGACCTTCCGAAATTCGTCGGCCCCTACCCCATTGAGGGTGAATTGGCCAAAGGTGGGATGTCGATCCTCTACCTAGGCTTGGATCCCAACACGCGCACACCCCTCGTCATCAAAGTCCTGAGCCCACGCTTTGTGAACCATCCTCAGATGATCGATCGCTTCCTACAGGAGGCCGAGATCATCCGCACCACCTCCCATCCCAACATCGTTCGCCTCTATGGCGAGGGGCGCTGGGAAGGTGGGCTCTATATTGCGATGGAGCTGATCCGCGGGGTCTCCCTGAAGCAGTTCATCATGCAAAACGCTCTCTCTCTGAAATCAGCCCTGAATCTGATCTTGGAAGTGAGCTATGCGCTCTTCCATCTGCACAGCTACGGCATCATCCATCGTGACCTCAAGCCAGAGAACATCCTTGTCACCGATGAGGGTGGTGTGAAAGTGATCGATTTTGGGATCGCTATGGTCCATGAGCGGGAGCATAGCCAACAGCCCTCCTCATCGATGATGGGCACACCGGTCTACATGGCCCCCGAGCAGCGCAAGAATCCCTACGATGTGTCCTATTCCGCAGACGTCTACTCGCTGGCCGTGATCACCTATGAGCTTGTGTTAGGGCGACTCTCCTTAGGCCAGATCCATCTAGAACTACTGCCCAAGGCCTTGCAGCCGATTCTCAAAAGAGCTTTAGACCCAAATCCTGAGCAGCGCACTCAAGACATCGGAGACTGGATTGCTGAGCTCTCCAAGTACCTGGGTTCTGAGCAGGTCAATCAAGATCAAGCCGGCGGAGATTACTACAAGGCCTTCGCTGAAGAGCTTCAGGATCTGCAACGCTCGTTTCTCCCCTCTGAGCTACCAGAAGAACCCCTACTCAGTCTGGGCATCCGTCGCAGCTCCTTCTTGCAGTCTCCCGATACCTTCATGGATCTCTTCACTCTACCAGATGGCACACGCCTGATGGCTGTTCTGACCGCAGAGGGCACGGGTCTACAAGCGACGTTTCATGCAGCCATAGCGCGCGGCATGGTTCGTGCGTTGATCTCTCAGGAATCGGCCAGCCTACACAGCAAAAAGATTACCTTAGAAGGCCTTCTAGATGCTCTGAATCTGACCTGTCAGCTCGATCCACTCAAGCCCAGATATCGGATCGTGCTGCTCCACATGCTCCCCTCTCAGGACTTGTGCGAGGTGGCCCACTGCGACCACGCGGTCGTGCTCCGACAGCCAGCTCATGAAATCTCTGTCGAGACCTTCGATAGCCAAAATCCTCTCCTAGGTGAGCAGCGTGGCCCTCGCTGGCAGATCGCTCGAACCAACTGGCAGCCTTCAGATCGCCTGATCTTGGTCTTGCATACATCCAAAGAGGCCTCTGTGATCTCCCATGTCGAAAAGACATTGGCTCATGCAGGGCCTTTAAGTGCAGATGCCACGGCAGATCATCTCTATCGCGCCCTTGTTCCTGTCAAAGACGCGGCCCAATATCGAGAGCTGGTCATCGTCCTCCAAAGATCTCCTAGCTAGCGCTGCTGGCAGAACGATCCCATTGAGCTTCCTCGAATCGTTGGTGGGATATCCAGAGGCCATCCTATCATCGCTGTCCAACGGAGCGGTGTATGTCTGCCATTAGCTTGGGACAGGCGCCCACAATAGCTGATGCTAACGCCGTACTATTGGGAGTCTTCAGCAAGGCGCATCAGCAGGTGCATGGAATGGAGCCATCCAGGACGAGCTCCACACAGCAGAAACAGTGTATTCTTCTATAGGGCCGCCACATCTCGTCAGCCACCCACATCGCCTCGACACCTATACTAGCGACGCCATCACCCACACTGCCACAATCCAACCTCTATTTTTCAAGCAAGATATCCTACCTCTTCTCTACTATGGCGGCCCCCATGCATTGTCGAGTTTTGATAGAGAAGGAGTGCGCGTGATCACACCACGATTCGGTTCTGCAAGCAGCCTAGATAGGCTTTCGACTCCGGAGAGCGCCATTGAGATGCATCAAGAGGCTCCACATTCTAACGAAAGTACGGCTTCTGCCGTCGCTTTAGCCAGGGAGGCCGCGGAGCTCTTGGATGCGGAGATGGTGAATAATGAGAACGCAGCTCGTGCGTCCTGTCATCACGCCGCACACATAGCCAACGGCTGTGTGATACTGCTTTTAGCCATGACGTCCTTCGCGGCAGTCATGCTAGCTGCAGCCTCGATCATCTTTCCGCCTCATAAATAGATCTTCGGGCATGACAGCACACCTACACGCCTCACATTATTATGCCTAGACCGGCCCACGCCACTTCTATGACTCATATTTCCGGCTCGTTCTATTGCATGAAAGCACCTCGATAGCCATCATGCTTGCGGCGCCCCCTAAATGGGATGTGTAGCACGAAGTCCATTATCGCATTACGCACGGTTTTTTATGATCACCACAGGGTCTATAGGGACGATCTCCATTGTTGGAAGCAGATTTAGTCTAGAGGCCGAATACGCCATCAGACTCAAGGATGGCGAAAGAAGGCTTGTGAAGCCGGATGACGAATGCCTCTATGTGCTGCACCAATTTGTTCCTAGAGATGCATGGCGAGACATCGTTCTTTCCGAAGAGGAGTTGGCGCCGCTCCGGGTGCGATTTGCCCATGTAACTCAAGAGCGCGCCAACAGCGTGATTCAACAGATTTTTTCAAGAGGAGTGGATGACTCCAGCTGGGTGTCCCTAAAAGACGATCGCTGGTGCTCCATACAATAGGCCTCTTGTATGGTGTCCTTGGGGATCACATGCCGTCAGTTTCAACCAAGAGACCTTCTCATCTCTCAAAGAACCGTCGCTTGCCAAGATCGTTGAGGCCTCCCTATGCTTTTAGCATGATCTGGCCGTAGAGCAGTTGAGAACTTGTTCTAGATCAGTTCTACTACCACCCAGGACACTCATCTTAGGTACCACGTGAGCATCAACAATCTCAGCAAAGTCACCATCGAACCTTGTTCGCAACAATTCGGAGAATACCAGCGAACGGCTCCCTGCAAGCATCGCTGTACCTTTTCGTTCATGGACGATAGGACGATACAACTCGATATTCCAGGCGCAGATCTAGACCGGTTTTTTCGCTTTGTACCACACAACCGGGTCAGCGCCAAGGACACGGCTCATGTCGGCGGCGAATGTATGGTGAAATATAAGATTCAGCCTAACCGAGCTGACGCCGAAATTGTAGTTTCAGCCATCTATCGCGCTTGTGTGAATCAGCAGGACTCCGTCAGGCTAGCCGTCGCATCGGTCGGACGTTGAGCGAGCTCCGGCAAGTTCGTTGACTACCTTTTGATGCTTTAGCGAAGAGTTGAACCTTTCCATACCATCCCGATGGTCACCTCTAGAGATATACAACTTTCAGTACGCAGGTCCATCATGGCGACCACCCTGCATGGGGCATGTCATTTGAGGGACCATCATCCGCGTGAGCGAATCAGCCAACCTCGTCATGCAACAGGTCGTGATCCAGGCCAAGGATCATGCCCAAAGGTATATCGACCTGTTCGTTGAGAAAGAGAGCGGCAGAGAGCCCCGACGCCACAGAGGAGCCCCCTCCCGCATTTTCTGAGGTGCTGGCTCTCCCTTTTGCCGCCGAGAACAGCCGATGGTTACGGCACGCGCTGAATGATCTCTTTCAAGAGCTCTTTGCTCATATCCGACAGCATCTGACTGCTCAAAGGTCTCTTTTTGGACGCATGACAGGCAGCTTTGTGGCCGAGGGATTCTTAGGGAAGAGGACGGAATACCTCGACGCCGCATTCGCTTGTCTTACAGGCATGAGAGACGAGGAGCGAGAAGGTCATAATTTCCTATTTATAAATGGACGCGCGGGAACACCCATTCCCTTCAGGGAATTGGGATGATAGC
>JBMOFD010000091.1:0-5846 GCA_049314435.1 Chlamydiia bacterium
CAAGGCCGCTACTGTTCCCTAAAGTGATGGCGCCGGCGGAGAGGCTGGTGTTCCCGGTATAGGTGTTGACTCCACTTAGCCGCAGGATCCCTCCCCCAGTTTTCGTGAGGCTGCCCGTACCACTCAGAATCCCTTGCAGAGTCCCGGTGCCCGATGCCACGCTGATCGTATCCGTTCCCGCCAACGTCATGTTATTAATCTGTGAGACACCTGAATTGAGATTCAGCGTCGTTCCATTTGAAAAGACGAGTGCACCGCCCCCTAGACTATTACTACTCGCCAAGGTGATGGCGCCGTTGTTGAGGTTGAGGCCCGAGTACCATCCACCAAAGTTCCGCAACTGAAGGGTTGTCGTACCCGAGGTGTTATTGTTAAAGTCGCCACCCGTTACCAGGGCTACCTCTAAAAGGCTGGGCGATCCCGCTAGGATCTCGACTCCTCTAGAGCGGATGGTAACAGAGCCAATACTCCTACCATCGATGGTGTACGTATTGGATATCGAGAGAAGGCCCGGCATATTAAAGTCTTGACCAGCAAGAGAAGGATCAAAAACGATCGTCTGAGGGGAGCTGTTGGCGCTAGTTACAGCTGCGTCCAAGCTACCCGGGCCAGAAATGTTGGTGTTGGTGACGGTGATCACCGCCTCCAGATGAGGCATGACCAGCCAAAATGCGTAGAGAGCCCATTTTTTTACGGTCATGACCCACCAAGAACAGTTTCTATTCACCTGATACATAGCTGCCCTGTGCGGTGAAAGTCAAAGTTTTAGATAGGGCCGAGCCCCCCCCCACACGCAGCTCGACTTGCTGCCCTAAACATCTGCCAATCAACTGCATATCCCACCTTTTTTGGGAGGACCTTCCACCAAAAGGACACCTAGGGCACGGTTTCTGTGCCTCTTATCTATGTGAGAGGCTCTGTCGACCAACCCAATGTTGAGGAATCCGTTCTGAAGCACGGTCTCCTCAATGCTCTGCCAAGGATTTCACATGCGTGCTCTCTCTCTACTCTGCTCCATCGTCGCCATACACAGCATGGCTTGGAGCAACCCTCTACAGGACCTCCTTGCGAACTACAACATCCAGATCGCTGAAGACCAGGTCTGTCGCATCCCCGCCGGTACCGCGCTGCCTCTCTCCGTAAAGATCGCTCATCCCCTGCTCAGCATCCACGGCGCTGACTCTTTGGGACTCTCCTTGGCGACCGACCTTTACATCCGCGGCATCGACTTTGCTGTGAGTTTGGACGGTGAGACCTGGGCTCCTCTTGAGCTGGCACTGACTCCTGCCATACAGAGATGCTCCGTCTCCGTCGACGCTCAGAGTGTCCAACTCTCTCTGTCCGAATAGCGATTTTGCAGCTCTCTGGGCGGGACCGTAATGGCGGTCCCGCCTCCTGGCAAAACTATTTCTCGTCAGCCTGAATTTTTCGTCTGCGAAAAATCTCCCAGTATCCGAAAATGGTGTTGATGGCGTTGGCTCTCTGTTGCGCACCACCTATTTGACTCGGGAATTCGTGGGTAGGTGGTTCGATATAAGGGGAGCTTGGCCTACGCGACGACCGTATACTTTTGAATTGGACAGCTGACTCCGTTGTTGAACAACTCTTGCGTCCTACTCTCCGTCGCGTGCGCAGCACCGTCATCGTGCAGCCCCCTTTACTATCCACTATTGACTCGAGTCAACGGGCATGTCTGACCTCCCTGAGTTTCAACGCGGACTCAAACAACGCCACCTGAACCTCATCGCCCTTGGCGGGTGCATTGGTTCCGTGTATTTCTTAGGATCGGGATATCTCCTCCACCAGGTGGGGCCCTTCGCCTGGATCGCCTATGTTCTAGGCGGCTTCATCACCTACCTTACCATGATGTGCTTAGCCGAGCTCTCGGTGGCCGTGCCAGGATCGGGTAGCTTTGTGCGCTATGCCGCTCGCTTTGTCGGTCCAACTTGGGCTTGCGGAGTGGGCTGGTCCTACTGGATGAACTGGGTGATCTACATCCCCTCGGAGTGTTTAGCGGCTGGGATCATTATGAATGGGCTCATCCCTGGAGTCTCGGAGTTCATCTGGGCGATGCTCTTTGGGCTTCTCTTCACTGGGGTGAATCTGATCCATGTGGGGGCCTTTGGCGAGGTCGAGTTCTGGCTATCGATCGTCAAGGTCATTGCCCTCATTGGGTTCTCGATCGTGGCCTGCTTCATCTGGATCGGCTGGGTCGGCGACCCTGCTGTCCCCACCGGTAGAGCACTGCTCGTCGATAACGGGGGAGCCTTCCCCAATGGCTACTGGATTCTACCCCTCAACATGGTCCTCCTTCTCCTGAACTTCCAGGGATCGGAGATCATTGGGCTGTCAGCCGCTGAGTCACATGATGCAGACCGAGCTGTACCGCGAGCCTTCAAGGCAACGATTTGGCGAATTGCTGGGCTCTTCGTGATTCCGATCTTCCTTGTCGCCACCTTGCTCCCTTACCAAGAGGGTAGCCTCCGTGAGATCGTCTTCTCTCAGGCTTTAGAGGCTCACGGGCTTACTTCACTAGGGCATGCGTTCACCTTCGCGGTCCTTTGTGCCGCTCTCTCTTGTGCGAACTCAGGGATGTACGGCACAGTGCGCTCACTGCATGCGCTATCTCAAAACGGCATGGCTCCCCACTATTTCACTAGGCTGAATAAGCAGCGCGTACCTGCACGGGCTACTTGGGCAACCCTCGGTGGGATCTGGCTCATGCTGGGGATCAGCCACTTCTTCTCCGCCACGACGATCTACCAGAACCTGTTGGCCATGTCAGGGTTCACGGGCACGGTCTGCTGGATCTCGATCTGCTGGAGCCAGCTACGCTTCCGCAAAGAACTCATGCGCGAAGTGACCGATCTCAGCTTCCTCAAGGTGAAGGCACCTCTCTTCCCATACTTCACCTACCTAGGGATCTGGCTGCAGATCTTCTGCCTCATCATTGTGGCCCTCAATCCCGAGCTCCGAGCCTCGTTCTACTTCGGTCTGCCTGTGGTGGTCATTCCGATGCTGATCTACGCCTACATGCAGAAGAAAAAGCCCCACTTGGTGCGCTCCAGAGTCGAAAGCCTCATCATCACGCCACCCGCTGCAGAGGGCCCCTAACGCACAAAATAGGGCTCCGACAAACACTTACAATAGCTTAATGCGAAGCAAATACAGGCGGCTCATGATGCTCAGCTAGAGTGCAAACCCTGGAGTGTTATGCGCCTAGTGACCTGTCTCATCCCTCTTCTTGCTATCCCAACCTCATATGCCCCAGCGGCCCTCCATGAGAAACACCATGGCTTCTGGGACCGCACTGAACCACGCCAAGAGGCGATCTACCGAGTGACGGACACCTCTAGAATGAGTGGAACCATCGACTTGGATGATGGCTCTAAATGGAGAGTATCCGGCTCCGCCTCTTGGTTTGATTATCCCTATTCTGGAGACCGCGTGACGTTCCGCAACCTGGACCGTCGTCATGGAACTAACTTGGAGATCGTCCGTCTCTCCGATCAGCGAGGCATACCCTGCTCACCGGTCCAAGGGCCCCTCCTCAATGGATTCCGCACACTCTATGTGGCTAGCCTCAACTGCGAGCAAGGATCGATCATTCTGAGCGATGGTACAGCTTGGAACATCTACGAGAACGCAGAAGGATGGACTCTTCTCTGGAAATGGGAAGTGGGCGACATCGTCATGCCAGGCACCCTCCAGGGCCAGTGGGGACCATCAGCGCAGATGATGCTTTTCAACTGTGATAAAGCCCGCTGGGTGGCCGTAGACCGCTCCTAGAAGCGTCTGAACAAATACCGTGCTTGTCTTCTGAGACAAGCACGGTATTTCAGCTTCAGGACTTTTCCGCCTTGGTTACGCCGACAGGATGTCTCCGGTCGAGCTCAACCAACTTAGCTCGGGCTGCCGCCAGGAGGTCTATCCCTAATTCATCGGCCAGCGCAACTACGTTGATCAACACATCCCCCATCTCATCAGCCACTTCTTTCAAAGCCTCAGGTGGTAGGTGGCGACTGCCCTCCTCATCGCGCCAACGGAAGTGCTGCATCAGCTCGGCTGCCTCCGAGACAAGAGACATCGCTAGATTCTTAGGAGCATGCAATCGGCTCCAATCGCGGGCATCAAAAAAGACTTTTAGTTCCTGAGAGAACTCGTGGAGATCAGACATCGATTATCCTCATGAGCTCCATTGAACCAGCAGGCCTGCGTACCTGTCTAGTCGAGGTCTTGTGCGGAGATTGGAAGCCCGGACTATCTCTCCTTTGGCCTTGCTGCTGAAGGAGTCCTATCCTAAACTGTATGGATCTATCCTCCCCACCTTTCTGTCCATTGGCGTTTGGCGATGTCTTTCTCACCTGTCTCTGAGCCTTTGGCCAGACTCTCTCCCTATCATCATACGGGAACGTCTTGGATCAGCGAGATTCGATCGCAGCTGGGTCGAGGCACTGACCAAGCCCAGGCCCTCTACAAAAGTTTCTGGAAAACGGGCCAGTGGAATACCAAGCAGCCCTGCTTCACCAACTGCCCGCGACTACAGCATGAATTAGAGAAGTTCCAACCTACGTCTCCCCTAACGCTGCTCCACACTGTAGTGGAACCTCCTCACACCAAATGTGTCTTTGCACTCCAGGATGGCCTTCAGATCGAGACCGTGGTGATCCAGATGCGAGCCGGCATCACGGTCTGCCTCTCCTCGCAGGTAGGGTGCGCTATGGGCTGTGCGTTTTGTGAAACGGGCCGCATGGGTTTACTTCGACACCTCACTCCCTCTGAGATCACCGCCCAGGTGTGGTATGTCGAGCATGTTCTCAAACAGCGTGTCCGCAACCTGGTTTTCATGGGCATGGGAGAGCCCTTTGATAACTTTGATGCAGTCAAGCATGCGGTGGCTGTGCTCACTGACCCCATCGGGCTCGGACTAGGGCCCCGACACATCACGATCAGCACCGTGGGTCGAGTGGACGGCATCGAGCGCATGCAGGCGGAAATGCCCTCTGGCATCCACCTCGCTGTTTCGATCAATGCGCCCGACCACGCGACGCGACGCAAGTTGATGCCCATTGAGACCACTTATGATCTTCCTACTCTTAAGGCAGCTTTGCTCGCCTACTGTAGCAAGGGCCGCAGTCTTCTGTTGGAGTATATTCTGCTAGAGGGCATCACCGACGCCCCTGAGCATGCGGACTTACTAGCTGACTGGATTGAGGGCTTGGATGCCAGGGTCAACTGCATCCCGTACAACGCTCAGAGTCGGGCCCGCTTCCAAACGCCCTCGGATGATCGCATTGCGGCTTTCCTGCAGCGGCTCCGAGAGCGCGGCATCTCCCCGCTGCTGCGGCAGCATAAGGGACGAGCAGCCATGGCAGCTTGTGGTCAGTTGGGGAACCTAGATCTAAGGAAGCAGCACTTGCATCAGCTGCGCTCCGCCTCAACCTCTTCTCATTTTTCCTCCTGAGGAGGTTGCATTTCAGGGGGCGTCTGCTAATATTTAGCAGCTTCGAGTGTGCCGTGATTCAATCTCCTCTCCTTCGCGTTCTTCTAGCCATGCTCGTTGTAGGGGTCTGCGCTCCCTTCAGTCCGCCTTGGCTCCTGCAGGCGCTCTATACATTCAGCTGTCTGGTCAAGGACCTGCTGTTGCTGGTGATCCCGCCGGCATTGGCCTGCTTCTTGGGAAGCTCTCTCTCTGCCTTCGGACCGCGAACTCCTATGGTCGTCCTCCTCATCGCTGGGTTTGAGTTTTGCTCCAATTCCTTCAGCTCCCTTCTGGCGTGGTCTGTGAGTTGGCTGCAGACAGGTTCTGAACCGATCTCGATGTCTTTGGAGTCGGGGTTGGATGC
>JBMOFD010000092.1:0-5541 GCA_049314435.1 Chlamydiia bacterium
AGCCTCGAGGTGTGCGCTGGAGACGGCCGCAGATCTCTGGAAGGCAGCGGTTAATCTCTTCTCGAGCCTTTCGTCGAAGCCAGTTGAGTAAGGTCTTTCGGATTGGAGTATTGCATTTACCTCCTGCGCATATGGTTAAAACCCCATTGCCTTCAGAAACTCTATTGATGGCCGCACCCGGATCCTGGAGAACAATGATTTGAAAAAGCTCCCCACGAAACATTATCGAGTTGGCAGCAGAGGGTATTTTCTTGCGAACTCCATTCAGCTTTTGGACACGATCCAATTGGGAAACTATCCACGGTTCCTTATCCTTTAGAAACCTTATCACATCCGTTTTGCTGCGACTTTTGGGCTTTAGAACTTCTATACTGTCTGGGCGTATCCGTACACGGAGATGCTTGGCAGTCGTTGACTCCACGAGGTGATAGTCGAGCCTTCTCCCATTGAGAGATAGTTTCTGCGCCCTGTTACGCCTCATTCGTCTAGTTTCGATAACTCCTCAATAGCAGGATCAATGAACTCTGGTTGCTCGGAGTGGAAACCAAGCGGCTGATAGAACTCGTTCCAAGACTCCGTCAATAAAGAGTCATCGACTCTTTGCCTCCCTTCTTTGCTGGTACTCCAACCAGAGGGCAGCAGCTTATTCGCACGTAGAAAGGCAATCAGTCGTCGGGCCGATTCGGCAAGGAGCGTTTCATCTTTGGAGGCGGAGGTGGCTCGCAAGACGGAAAACATTTCATACTCACCGGCTTTAGTAAGATTAAGACGTTTAGGCTCCTCAAGTGACTTAGCCACCTCTGCGGCCAGGTCTTCGAGTTCCTTGAGGCGCTTGGCAGCAGCGGCATCGCTGGCATCACGGCGCTTTTTCAGCTCAGCCAGCCGTTGGCCTAGCATCCGATAGTTGAAATTAAGGTCGCCCTCTGTCAGTTCCGCAGTCAAAGCATCTTCCAGTGCTGCTGCCTTATCACCAGGAGTTGGTAGGTCATCGAGTTTGGTGATGTAATCTGCATCAATTCTGAAGATGGGTAACTCATCCACCACCTTCATGAAAGTGGTGTTCTCTTCAATGAGCTTCTGCGTTTTTGCTGAGAGTTCACCATGGGTGTCTTTGCTTCTCCTCTTGCGGCGCCGGTAGGCGATGTAGATGGTGGTTAGCCACGCATACTCGTGCCGATGATGATAAAGGCATGGATCTGGTGCGACAGCCTCCCAAAGACGCTCAAGGCTACGGAAGTTCTGCTCGAAGATTTTTGCTGCATTGCTATCGCTCAGTGCACGAAGAGCAGCTAGCAGGCACTGGCGTGTATCCTCAATCTTGATGCCCTTGAAACTCTCCATGCATCGAGCGACTTCCCCGGGCACCATATCCTTGAGTTTCTGCCAATCAATAAGCGACTCCTCGCGAATACTTTCGTCAAAATTCAGGGCCTTCTGCAGTTTGTCGAAGACACCAAAGTAATCGACAATAAGGCCCGTCCGCTTTTTTAATGCGGGCAGCGGACGGTTAGTTCGAGCAATAGCTTGAAGCAGGCTGTGATCCCTTAGTGGCTTGTCCAAGTACATCACTTGTTCGATTGGTGCATCGAAACCAGTCAACAGACGATCACAGACAATAAGGATTTTGAGCGCTGGCCTCCATTTGGAGCGATCCTCACCATGCTTTTCTCTATTCCATTTTTCCCACTCGGAAGGCGTGAGCTTGAAGTAGTCAATCAGCTCTTCCTGCCTTGTCTTCTCATACTCAAACCGACGCACCTCCTCATCACTGGTATTTTGTGAGGCTGAAATGATGACATCACTCCATTCTGGGGGATGGCCCATAGCTTGTAACTTGGCATCCAACGCGATCTTATAGAGGGCGCATGCTTTGCGATCCACGGCTACAAGCTGGGCTTTAAAGCCATTGGGATCCGGATGCTCCAAAAAGTGCTTTAGCATCTTGTCTACCACGATAGGTATGCGGTCCTTGTGACGGGAGAGCTCCTTCCACTTAGCACGCTGACGCTGGATTACATCCTTCGCCTCATCATCGTCGACTTCGGCCTCATCACACATCTGCTCGAAGCTCACATTCAGTGTCTTCTCATCGACAATGAAGGGCACCTTATCAAGCTGGTAGTGCACCTCTAGAGTTGCTCCATCTTTGATAGCACGACGGATGCCGTAGTAGCTCAGATATCGCTCCAGATGACCGTCCTTTACCGGACCGAAGTCGTAGTGAGTGTTCACCATTGTTTTGTCAATGGGTGTACCCGAGAATCCAAAACGAAAAGCATTTGGAAGCTTGGCACGCATTGTCAGGGCAAAACTATCTCCAGGCATAGGTCAGGCTCCTTTCTGTGTTCGGTGGCACTCGTCCACAAGGATGATAATATCGTCGCGCTCGATAGGTTCGAGGTCGGCCATCTGCTGAAAGCTCTGCACTGTCGTCACTAATGTTCCATGCCACCCTGTACGGAGCTTATGTTTGAGATCTTCCACACCTAGAGCCTTCTCTACATTAGGGTAATCACAGGCCTCAAAATCATCTCCCAGCTGGGTCTTCAAATCTCGACGATCTACGACAATTAGGACCGTAGGGTTTTTGAGTAATGGATGCCTACGCATCTTGTAGGCAGCACAGATCATCGTGATCGATTTACCAGATCCTTGTGTGTGCCAGATCAGACCAGATCGCTCAGATTCTTCTAGAGGCTTTCCAATATTCGCCACGGTTCGGTCCACCATGAGATTCACTGCCTCAAATTGCTGGTAACGCGCTACCTTTTTAATCGTTTTGCCTTTTTTTGTCTCAAAGATGGTAAAATGCCGGAGGTAATCCAGCACATGGCAGGGCTTGAGTCTCAGAAGGCCTTTAACAGGCACTTCTAGAGGATCATCTTGGCTGTCAGCTTCGGCCTCGTTCCAGAAACCTGACTGCTCCGGGTAAAGGCTTAGCCATCGGCCCCAGGTATCTAGATGCTTTAGGATGTCCTCCTTACTAGCATCGTGGAAAAGAATTGTGCCATAACGGAATTCATCTTCATCGGCAGCCACGCAGAAGACATTCGGCACCAAGATAGCTGGGGCTTGACGCTGATAGCGATGGAGCTGGTGAACTGCCTCCCGCCAATCTTTTCCGCTAGACAGGTAGCTCTTATATTCAGCGACAACGAGGGGTATGCCATTCACCAGAAGAACGGTGTCCTCTCGGCACTGCTTTACTCCCTGAACGCGATACTGGTTCGTCGCAGTGAAGTCGTTGAGGTGCTGCTTTTCAGGATCAAACTCGATGAACTGCACAGTTTTTACATCCTCGCCTGGTGCTAAGACGACACTTGCTCCATCACGTAATCGGTCCAGCGTCTCGCGGTTGGCAGTCAGCTTGTCCGGCTGATCCATCGTGATACGTAGTGCTTTTACCGCTAGCTTAGCCTGCTCATCAGAGGTGACATGGCTATTGATGCGACGGATGGCAGCGATGAGTAACCCTTCCACGATAGCATCCGTCAGAGGGCGGCTGAATTCCGCCATTGCTACTTCATCACGATAAGTCCAGCCCAGCCCCTTAGAGGAGGACGACTTCGGGTGGCCAGTCAGCCACTCGATCACGGGAAGTTCCACGAAGCCAAGTTCACTCATAGTTCTGCTTGAGGAGGGATTGTGGGCTCACTTTCGGTTAGATTGGTCGGCACCCTGACTCGACCAGTCAGAAGGTCGTGCATAAGGGATTTCTTGAGTTGAAGTAAAGCCATGACTTTTTCAGCTATATAATCTCGATATTCCGAAGCTTCATCCACCAATGCCGCTATGCGCAATTGCTCCTCGGGATCATTGGGCACAGGAATTCTCAAAGGGCGAAGGGTGGTTAGGTTGATATTAGCCTGTGCACTTCGGGGTGCGATTGCTTGAAGGCGGGGACGCAAACGCCTCAAGCATAGCTCAATAAACCGGGGTGAGTTTGGCTCATAAACCTGTACGCCAACAAGCGAGTCAGGTGCACACATTGGTCGCCCTAAAATGGCAGTTTCTCCAATATTCGCGGCAATCGTGATTATAATCGTACCCTTTGGAAACTCTCTGCTTACGGCTTTTCCCGCTTCATTTAGAGACTGAGTGAAGTCATTGACAATGCGCCCTTTGGCACGCGCAATCTCCCCAGTCTGGAGAAATGGATATGCACCATTATAAAAACGAGGGTCATTTCTAGGGCGTGGAGTAAACTTGCCTCTCTCGACATGAGCCACCTCTGAAAGACGCTTTACCGTCCAATTAGGGGGTAGGAGTCCAATTTCCGATTCAGTGAATCCATCTTCAATACATCGCTCACTACGAATCCTTCCATTGGCATCTAATCCGTACTCAAAACAGGATTGAATTAATGAGCGAACAAGCACTTCTGCCTCATCCACCGCCGACCGGGCACGCTCAATTGCAGTATCAACAGCATCTAGGATGTGGGCGATGGCGGCTTGCTCCAAGGGTTGACGAGGGAATGAACCCCGAAGTGCATATGCATCGCGTCTAGATAGGCCAGGAACGCCAGTCGCCGCATTCAAAGACTTCAGAGGCAAGTATTGAAGGAGATGCAAAAGATAGCTAAAGTTATCACCTTCAGTCGCTTTTAGATAATAGGCCGTATCGATTGGCCAATAATGGGTTTTTGCAAGGTGAACAGCTCCTACAGATCCCTTGCGTCCGATAATAATTCCAGGTGCTGGCAGCCACTCAACATTGTGAGTGCCAATTGAGCCATTAGATCCATAAACCAAGACATGACCGTCTTTTCGCAACTCATCTTTTAATGCCCTTCCGTAACACAACTCAATGCGTTCACCTAGCGGATCGCATTCCCACTCAGCAGGAAGCCTATCGGCATGGAAGACTTGGCATCCTGATAAGTTTCTACTCAGCAACATAGCCAACTTTTTTAAGCAGATGCATCAATTCGTTTTCGCTTTTAGCTAGTAACCCCTGCGCACTCTCGAACGCTTTCAACGCATCTTTTACCTCCACCCTCGGCTCAGGCTCGAAGGTGTCCACATAACGAGGAATGTTGAGGTTGAACTCGTTTTCCTCGATTTCGTCCATACCAACGACACGAGTGTGCTTTAGTAACTCATCGGGATTGCCATAAAGGGCTGTGAGTTCCGTTCCGACCTTGCTCACATCGGCTCGGTCTTCCTCGGCTCGGCGTCGACTTTCGGCAATACGTTCGTCCCGCTCATCAATTTTTCCGCGAAGTGTCGCTATAGGTTTTTCAAGCTTCACGAGCTGTTTATCTAGCGGCTTTTGATCGGCTTTCTTCTTGATGTTTTCCAGCTTAGCCTTGATTTCGGTCCGATCCCGTTCCAATGCGGCAAGCTTGGTAGCCTGCTTCTCATATTCCGCCATGATACGGTCAACCTCATCCTTCTCACGGTGGGTGATAACGTCACGGATGCGAGTGCTATGTTGGTTTACAAGATCGGCCACTCGGTCCGCCTCTCCATAGGCCTGGTAGTGCACGAGGATACGCATCACATCTTGAGGGCGCAGTTCATTCTGGGCGGACAGCTC
>JBMOFD010000093.1:0-5418 GCA_049314435.1 Chlamydiia bacterium
ATAATACACCCACGTTAAATAGAAGGTCAACTATTTATTTCGAGTATCGTCGTATTGTAACCAGATCATCTGCGCGTCGATCGTCTCTGTCCTTACGCCGGTTTTTGTCTTCTGTCTCCCTGGCCTTCTACGGGCTTTCTAGAGAGGGGCTTTTTGAAGCCTGGTCAAAGTCGAGCCGAAGCCTGACGGGCCTCTTCATCTTTTTGACAGGGGTCCCGGCCCCTGTTGGTTGCGCATGGATCCGCACATTCAATGGACCCGGCTGACCGCGCACAATATGAATCACGCGCCAGGGACTGCGTTCAGGGGACTGAAGGGGCGTTTTTCTGTCAGCGGAAGCTGATGAAGAACTAGCCTCCGTTCTGCCTAATAGACTAGGCTCCAATTGTGATTTCCTCGCTATCTCCTCGGACAGAGGCTCTTGATGGCTTCCGGAAGACAGGCGTCTTCCTGAGAGGATGATCATGCCCATCCCCAGCAGATTGGATGACGTGGACTTTACTAGGCCTGTGTCTTGGCTAGAAGCATGTGCTGCCAACGCAGCCGAATCCGAAACGGGCTGGAACGACAGCACTCGGAAAACACGACGTGTCTGCGTATTCTGGCCCTCCGAACTTTCGAGGTCCAGGTCTCCTGGCCGTCCGAACCAAGAAAGGATCTCCATAGCCCCCCCATGCATGGGAGAACCCTTGACAACTCTCTCATCTGCCGATGTAGGTCGCTCATCAGTCGGTGTAGGAAGATCACCCCACGGCGTCGACAGAGGATCCTGAGATGCCTCTTCAGAGGTGCCCATCTCCTCCCCACGCATTAACCTATTGAAATGCTCGATAAAACTGCTTACCGTGCGTGGGTCGTTCACTACAGTAGCCGTTGGGAAAGGTGCTTTAGCCTGCCAGGCGGCGCTAGCCCGAGCTCGAAAACACTTGACCTCTTCAGCAGTCCACCTAGCCTGCGTACTCGCCGTGAGGTCCTTCCATTCCTGATCAAGAGGCGGCTCCAGCATGCCCGTTAAGGTTTGCGCAGCCTCTCTAGTCCCAGTAAGGAAGCCGTTTGAAGGTATCTGCACGACAAGCTCTTGCAATCCACCTCTCTTTTCTTCAGGAAGCCATTCGAGCTTCATCGGTTCAAAGTCAACCAGGTGAACCGTTGATCCAAATGTCTGCGACATGACGCTCAGCAAATCCGTCGTCACTAATTGCCCGTCCCTCGAAAAGCTCACACCTGGTCGATCCGAATCGCAATGCCGAATACCGAGAATGGCATTGGCGACCACCCACCCGACTCTCGGATCACAGCCCTTGAAACACCCCTTTTCTCCCTCAAGAGTTACAGATCCCATGGCAGGTTGAAAAGACCCCACCACCCAAGGCAATCTTCCCTTATGGTCACGGTTCCAGAGATGAACTTGACCCGTACGCAGAGCGCTTACAGCATCTCCGTCGTCTGCGGGCCTCAACCCATTGAATAAAGTGGGATAGTTTGGAACCACGGTATTGGCCAGCCCTAAGATCCCCAGGGCGGCGCGAGCGAGCGTTAAATCACCGGGCAAGAAGTGCCCTGGCACGAATCGAGCCACCACCTCCCTCCCATCAGAAACCTCCCAGACTGCTTGCCAACTACTGTCACGACGACCAAGCCCAATTTGATAGCGGCCCGACAACTCCAAAACCTTAAGCTGATCTAGCAGCCTAAGTCCTTCGCAATCCCTCGGATCATTTTGCAGGGTCAAGAAGAAGAATAGGCGCCGCTGAGCACTCTCGACAGACTCAAGGCCGGGCTCTCTCATCCATCCGTTCAACTCGGAAAGGACCTCATCTAAAGAGATCGGCTGCGTCCAGTGCTCAATGGCCGGCCTAACGAACCCCTTCTGCTTGTCAGCCGGAGCGGATGCCCACTGCTCATACTGCTGCTTCCACTTCACCAGCCAATCTCGACTGTTACGCCCGGGGCAGAGGCGCCCGCAAGTGGCCGAAAGAGCCGTTTGTGCGAAGAAGCGACCGCGACTCACGATCTCGTCAGGCTGCCGATCGCCCTGCAACCACGTAACCAAAGCAACGAATAGGCTGGAGCTATTTAGCTCTTCTGCATCCCAAATCTGGCTATTAGCCGCAGGACATTTAATCGTGATATGCGATTGGTGAGCGGCGTTGTTGGGAGTCCGCAGATAACGACTATAACAATCGCCCCATGACTGAATCCATCCCGACACCGCCTCATCAGAGCTAGGCAAACACGATGACTGCACCTGGCTGATGAAAGTCCTTAGGGCAGAGTCCGTCCGATGACTGTGCCTTTCCCAAGTCGCGGCCAATGCTGCCAGCAGTTCCAATGCCACAGGACATCGATCCAACAGCGGATCCAAAGAAGTCTCACCTCTGGCGGCGACCTCTTCTAGCCGATCCATCCACTGATTAGCCAGAGGGCTGTTATGCAGCAGCGAGGGGTCGTTGAGAGCGAGTGGTGACCTACCCGTCGTGCCTAACATTGTCCTCCGCTGCGGTGATTGTGGAATATCCAGTGCATAGAGGATATCCCCTCCGCCTCAATTATTGCGAGAGGCCATCGATGTCAAATGGAAACTTTTCGGCAAGTCGAATTATTTAGTAACTCATATTCTTTAAACATGAAGGGTTGTATATTCATGTATTATAATCAGCACACCCCCTTGAACAACGCGCTTTGTGCCCATCTGGACCCAGCCGCTCAAGCGGTCCTAGTCTATTCATAATTATTTTAGATCGAGGCAGCGCAGCCCTGAATCTGGGCTGCGATCATGTTTGAGACTTTTCCTATTGCCTCAGGACCCGTACTATATCCCTTTCGATTCACGGTCTGATGCGTTCATCAGCTAGAAGCTGGTCCAATCAACCTGAACATCCCTCTTCCTGTAAGGAGTTCTTGAAGTGCCCAGTCAGTCAGCTCGTCACCAACCCAAGCGATCCAAACAAAAGCCTCCTGCTTTGACTCTCTCTTCCTGCACCGCCTTAGTGATCGTCGATGCCACGCCCTTCGCGGATAAGCTGGTTCGCGACATCAAGCGACTGGAGGGGGCCATTGGAACCACCCTGCATAAGCTGCAGAACATGGCAGCTGACATGGGCAACTTCGAAGTGTGGTTCGAGCAGCAGTTTCAAAAACAGCGTGATGAGCTGCGAAAACTTGCCCAAGCTCTTGAAGAGCAGAGAGAGCATGTTCGCGCCGTCATGAGGGTGTTCACGATCCTAGGTTGTTCGGGGACTCAGGCGGAGGAGCTGGTAAAGGCCGCAGCCGAACGGCAGGTGGATCCTATCGATCTTTATCTCGAGCGTGTGCGAGCGGCTGCCGATGACGCCGAGGCGGAAGCCACCGAACAGCGCGAAGAACTCTGGAATGTTCAAGCCAAAGCGCTGAGGGATGAATTCATAAATCAGTTGAAAGAGATCTATTTCCACCTGCAGGGGCCATTCAATCTTTGTACACCTCAGGCGCTACGTGCTGCGATCCAGACCCTGTGGAGCGAACATGAACAGGCTATCCATGCTCTTTTTCTACGAGTGTCGTTGAGGAGCCAAGGAGTCCTGCGCGTTTATATCTCCCGGCAAGCGGAGACACTGATGGCCCGCCTGGACGAGATCCTGATCCCTACAAAGACCGAATCCCCCTCCCCGCCTCCTCGTGAATCAGAGGGCTTCTTCCATACAGCCGACGTGGGCTCGATGTTTGAAGGCCTGCGGGGCAGGCCACTTCCTCCGCCTGACAACCGAGACGACGAGCTTAAGAGAATCTTCCGTCGTCTAGCTCGCGATCTCCACCCAGACACGGGACTGGAGAGCTCCCCCACCACGAAGGCGCTGTGGAATGAGATCATGGCGTGCTACCGAACCAAAGACCTCGAGGGCCTCAAAGCTCTAGAGGTACAAAAGCTTCTGCGTCTTCAGCAGTGGGATCTCAAAGAACATGGGCTTTGCACCCTCCACCAACTCAAGCGCAAACTCCGCGCCCAGCTACAATCACTGCAGGCAGAGCAGGCCCAGCTGCATAAACAGCCTGCCCACCGGTGGGAACTGGCCAAGGACAAACCCGCTAAGCTCAAAAGCCTCACTAAGAGATGGGCTGATGAGATGCTGGAAGAGATCGTGATGACGACGATGGAACTCGACGACCTAACGTGTCGGCTGATGATGCTTCGGGCTCAGCCTGAGCCGACGGAACGCCCCCGGCCTAAACCCAAAAAAGCTCAGAAGCAGACCTTCGAGGAGACTGCTTCCAACTGAGGAGGCTTCGCCTCCTACCAAGCCGGCTCGGATCGCGCCAAAAACTTGCAGTTTGGCGCGATCCAGCTACGTCTATCGCAATGCTGGAGCTCTACATGTTTCCGTTCGGTCCGGTAAGTTCTCGTGTTGAGTACAGGGAACGGCTTCCTCAGAAAGAACAGCTGCTAAAGACCATCTGTGCCTTTGCCAACCAGTTTGGCGGACTCTTAGTGATCGGCGTCTCCGACCAAGGAGACGTACTAGGGCTCCAAGAAGCCGAGGCCGTCGAAATGGAAAGAAGTCTCGACCAGTACATTGTGGAGCACGTGTATCCACCGATATTGCCGACGATCCGAACTCAATGGGTCGAAGGCAAACTCACCTTGGTGATCGAAGTAGGTCCTGGATCACAAAAGCCCTACTATCTTCGATCGAAGGGGATGATGGAGGGTACGTTCCTCAGATTTGGAGCCAGCACACATCGGGCGCCTCCCGAGTTGATCTCCGAAATGCAATGGCAAGGACGCGGACGCACTTGGGACCTAGTGCCTCTCCATCATGCCACTCAAGAGGACTTGAATCACACCCAGATAGAGGAATTCTTCACTCGACTTGGTGTCGTCGGATCCTCAGAGGACCTGCTTAGGTCCTACGAGATCCTAGTTCCAGAACAGGGGCACTGGAAGCCGTCCATCGGTGGCATTCTTCTGTTTGGACACAATCCCGAGGCCTGGGCTCCAGAAGCTGGATTGCTCTGCTCCATCTTTGGAAGCAACTCAGTCAAAGAGGGCCCTATTGCATCGAAAGAGATCCGCGGATCTCTCTTTGTGCAACTCCAGGAAGGCCTTAGCTTTCTAAAGTCCAACCTGACGACCTTCCATACCATGGAAGGCATTCAGCGACAGGACCGGCTGGAAGTCCCTCTCTCCGTACTAAGGGAAGCCCTTGTAAACGCCTTGATTCATAGAAATTATGCGATCCCGGCGTCGACTAAGCTGGCGATCTTTGATGACCGCATTGAGATCTTCAGCCCAGGCGGGTTTCCTGGCATCATGACTCCAACTGGGTTAGAACCGGGCATTAGTTACATTCGCAACAGGCTCTTAGCCAGGGCATTCCGAGAGTCAGGGCTGGCAGAAAAATTGGGTACCGGACTGTATAGGATGAGGGAGCATTGCGTTGA
>JBMOFD010000094.1:0-5290 GCA_049314435.1 Chlamydiia bacterium
CCACTCTGCCTGCCAACTACGCAGGCATTCAGAGCAGAGAAGACGTTCTTGGCCGTTTAGGGTTTGAGTGCAGTTGGAGCAGGGAGCGGGGAAGAGGACCGTGAGAGCGTCTCGGAACAATCGAGACCAGAGCATCGCTTATCGGAATGTTGGAAGCTAACCTCAGGCTCTTCTATCGAGCCCGTTACATAGAGGTTAAGAGGTTCCATGATCCTGAACAAGACGTATTGTTTCATGGTGATGCGGATGTTCAACGAACCGTCAAAGCCGATGCGGTTGAAACGCGGGTCTGGATGGAGAGCAAACTGACTACGCTTTTTGATGCTGACGACGTCTTGGAGCTGTTTGAGGCGGATTTCTCCATCCTCAAAGGCATAGTGGACAGTGCCTTTGACTGGTTCGAGGAGGGCAAAATCAAGTCCTAAATTACCCAGTAGCTCGGCGGGCAAGAAGAAGAGAGCGGGACGTGGAGCCTCGTTATCGAAACGAACAAAGCCGTGACCACTCCAGCGCTCGATCCTGTCTAAAGGCCCAGCTACATCGGCCAGAATCGCTTCCTGGATTTCCAAGACCTTGAAGCTTGGGTCCATCTGGTGGGGCCAGCGCACTTTGGAAGCGTGTAGATGTTGGGCGTGTGCAAAGGGGATTTCGATGCGCCATGGCAGGTCTGGCTTCGGATACACCGGAGGTGCTGACGGGGCGTTAGAAGGTGAGGGCTTCTCTTCGCGCATCGTAATGATGGGGACATGGAGAGCTCCCCCGGCCTCTTCCAGCTGCAGGTTGAGGAGAGTCACAACGCTAGGTGAACAGTAGAAGCCTGAGCGCACCCGCTTCCATGTGGAATGGAAGACATGGGCATTGTGCCCACGCAGAGAACCCTCCAGCGCCAGCTCGTTCCCGGTGAGATCAAGGGCCCCATCAAAGGTGAGGCCGCTGCCTAAACCGAGCGTCGTGAAGGCCTCCCTCACTTTGGGTGGAAGTAGAAGTCGGAGGCGTTCGAGGTCCAGGGCGAGCGAGCCGTGGAGTCGGCCGGGCACCTTGGGATCACAGATCATCTTTCCAGATTGACCGCAGAGAGTCCCTCCCAACCAGAGAGGCATCCAGCGACCCTCGTCATCGAAGGTCCAGGCTAATGAGCTCTGTTCAATACCCAGTGTGAGGTGTGCCTCACCAGAACCGGACGGGTGTTGGACGATCTGTAGGAGGAAGGGATCTTGTTGTCCATAGTTGCGGAACTGTCCTGTGACGAGGCATTGAGACCCTTCGCAGGTGATCCAGACATCGTCCAGGTCAAGGGGCACCGCCTTGAGATCGATCAGACAATGGGGAAGATGGCACTGGAAGGTATCGCAGAGGTGAGCGGAACCATGCAGGTCCTCTTTGAGCTCGACCCATTCTGCGATCGACTGGAGGGCAGGGAGATGCTGAGACAAGCTCATGATCAGAGGGGCCCATCCATCACGTGCTATGGCAAAGGCCATCGCCTCGGGAGTTTGGCACACTTGGAAATGCACTTGGTGAGGAGGGGCAGCCTCGATGAAGTGCAGCTGTTCAAGCTCTAGACCGGCGAGGCCGAGTTTGAAGCGGCCCTCCATCATGACATCACCAAGCCGTAGCTGCTCGAGGCACCAGTCTTGTTCCTCCTGCTGGATCACGAGATCAAAGGGCTCGGCCGTTGGATCGGCTGCGTGAAGCTCCATGTTCCAGTCCCCTTGACCCTTGTGGGCTTGGAGAGTGAGAGAGATCTGCTCGGGCGTCTGGTCTGTGGCCCAGGACTCCATGAGCTTGGTGGGGATCCAGGGCTTGGTCCATCCGAGGAGGTATTTCCTAGAACAGCGTCCCACCAACTCTGGATCGCTCAGCGAGAGTCCCGCTAGCTTCCAGTCTGCCTTGTCGAGATGGAGACGGGGCAAAAAGCCGCGCTGCAGCTGGAACTTCCACGCATTGGCTGCTTCCTCCTCTACATTCCACTGAAAAGAGGCCAGCGTCTGTCGATCGCGTTCCACTGAGAGGTTGGCCTTCTTGGCGGCTCGATCCCACCCGCCCGCTACGTCCAAGGCCGTCCGATCCCACTGTACCTTGCCCTGGACTCCCATCTCTTCAGGAGTCAAAGATAGATGGAGCTGAAGCTGCCTCTGGTCCGCTAGGACGAGCGAGAAGTCGCCTTCGGCCTGACGGGGAGACAAGGTCCCAGAAAAGAGACGCTGAGGCGTGCAGGCGTGCGACTCGTTAGCCAATCGATACGATCCCTCGGTCAGATCCAGCACCGCTTCCCACCCGTTCGCCGTATGATCAACAGCACAGGTCCATATTTGGGAGATCTCGAGATCTTCCCATGCTGTCTGTATCGGAATAGCGGGAAGCGCGATGTGAAGGGGCCCCTGGTACCAAGCATGCAGGTTATCAAGAGTCGGGCTTGGCAGGGATCCTTCAACGGGCAGCTCGCCGATCGAGGTGCTCAGAGCACCTGTGAAAAGCCATTGGTCGCCCTGTTCTTTCACATTGAGGCTGAGAGCGTCTCCTATGCTGGAGGCCATAGGCCACTGCTCTAGGAGCTCCTGGGTCTGGAGAGATCCTTCCCAGTGACCCACAAGGCCATTCTGGACTGAATTTTCTAACGAGAGGGCGCCGCCGAAGATGTTACAGGAGAGAGACCAGAGGGGGGAGTCTCCAAGCCTGAGTTGGAGCGCGATCTCTCCGCCATGCAAGGGACGACCCGGAGAGCCTTTCCAGCCTCCGGTGAGACCGTGGATCTCAAGCTCTCCACCCCAGGTCGATGGCTGTGCATTGCCCTCTCCATTCGCAACGAGCTCCTCGCAGGAGAAGGTTCCCTTTTCTTGGAGATCCAGAGTCGCCTGCTGGACATGCAATTGGTGCAGCTTCATGCGCTGAAACTGCCCCTCTTTCCAGAAGAGGGAGGCGTCTGCTTCAAGGCGATCAAGAGACCAGCCCCACTCTTCTGAAAGTGCAAATTGCGTATGGAGGAGCTCTTTGAGAAGAGCCGTTTCCTCTGTCGCGAAATCACAGAGAGAGAGTCGGCATTCCCACTCCTGAGGATGTTCTTCAAAGCGGATCTCGGCGATGGCAGGTCGAAGAGGAACTCGAAGGAGTTCGAGGCGTGCGGCCAGTCCTGGCTCGGGGCTATGATGGCTGAGGTGGACTCGCTTATCAGGATGAGCCGTGAGGAGACCGCGGAGATCAAATTCTGGATGGTCCGTCCATAGAATAGATCCTTCCAGCTGATCCACCCCAGTTCGTCCCCAGCGTACCCAGCCATGACGGCTCACGTTCAGGTGGATGGCGTCCTGACCTGCGATGGAGAGAATCCCCTCTTCCATGCCGATCTGCATCTGGAGCCCTCTCATCGAGGCTTCTAGATCGCGGACGACCAGGTCTCCAGAAAGATGATCCATAGGACCGGTGACCTGCCCAGAGAGAGAGCCGGCCTCCAGATGGAGATCGTGTAGAGGAGAGATCTTCAGTGCTGAGAGCATCTTATCTACAAGAGAAAGAGCAAGACGCTCTGTCGTGAAGGTGATCTCTTCTGCAAGAGTAGCATCCGCTGGTACGATAGCTGAGAGGTGAGCCTCTCCAGCGCCGTGTCTGATCTGGAGATTGAGCGAGCCATTACCCTCCTTCTGGTCATACTGACCCATCAGAGAGATCGGCAGTGCTGTTCCTGGAATGTGTACGAGGGCCGAAGTCAGCAGCACATGCAGCGGCAGAGATCTCGGAAGAGAGGACCTCTCTCTTGTCCAATGAGGAAGGGGTTCGCCCAGCCAAGTGATCTCGGCATCCTCAATGGTCAACATGACGCGCCACTCGGGGCGACGCTGCACCTGGAGCGAGAGATGGGCCACCGTCTGGTCTGCTACCGTCACGCCACTGAGAGCAATTCCGCCAATAGTCCATTGGCTCTTCTCGAAGTGATAGGGGGTGCTGCCACAGGTCAACTTCATGCAGAGATGGCCCAAACCCCAGGGCAGCATCCAAAGCGTCCCAAACGCCATGACGCCGCACAGAATCGTTCTGCGGCTGAAAAAGGGCACCATCTCAAAGTCTCCAGGAGGACAAGGGTTCCGCCCGGTCCCCTCGAAGACCTGACTTCACGAGCGTCGACTCACAGACTCAGTCTAGCCTATGGAGAAGTTACCATGGCAAGGGGGGCGACCAGGGTGGTCCCATATGACTGGAGAATGTTTGAATTCAAGGATGTAGGTCGCAAGTCGGGCCTAGAACTGGGCCGAATTGGGTCGGGTTTGCTTTACAGCCGGAGTTTGGACAACCAGGCTTTTCCGGCGCAGGTCGGTTTATAGATAAATGTAAAAAGAAACTAACAAAAGGAGCGCCGAATAGTCGCAAATATTTTACATGCAAATATAGATAATATTTAACAGTCTATTAGATATTAGTTTTTCGATTACAATCATGTACTAATTGATTAATAAGGCGAGGACGACCATGCGGGTAGTGGATAGGCTTGATTCCTTTATACAAGAATGGGAGGAACGCAACGAGGCCTTAGACCAGAACATTGGCCGGCCAGGCGTCGAATTCCTGTGTTATACTTCTCCGGAGGTCGTTGCTCGCAAGAGGGTAGCCATGAGTGACCAGCTTATAGAGTCTATCTGGGAGGAAATGCAACCGGATATTTATCGGCCCAGTGCTTGCTCGCTTCAAACCGTCAGCAATGTGCTCATTGGGCGCGCTGAAGTTGCAGAGTCCTCAACACTCGTTGCCGCTCTGATAGAAGCTGCTGCCGAAGCGTTTATTCCCGATGATCGCCATCATGAGAATATCCCTGGGATGAGAGCACGGATGCCTGCAGAGATCGCCGGTTACACGGAGTCTCTTAAGAGCCATAGCCCCCCCGGTTTCTGGGGTGAGCATCCGGGCGATCTCGATCATTGTATACACCTACCTGAGATGCGAAGGCTGATGGAGTGTGTTGCTGCATTTGTATTCGTGGATATGTTCAAGGCCCTTTACGGTTCTCTGTTAGAACAGCGGCACGATGCCTATCACATCCATAATGTGAAGTTAGGCCCACGTTATCGCGACGGGATTGGAAAAGCGCTCGTAAATCGTGTTGTTCGCGCCATTGAATATATGGTGCACTACCATGGAGGTGAGAGGTGGATTGATCCGACCGATACCCATGATCCCGTTGGATTTTGTTTTCACAAAGAGCTTCAGGTCGTCGTAGGTGAGCTTGCAGAACGAACGATGCCGATCCTGTGGGCGCGCCAATGGCTACGTGGTGAGAAGGCTGCGATCCTTGCTGTGGACC
>JBMOFD010000095.1:0-5268 GCA_049314435.1 Chlamydiia bacterium
GCTTGTTATCTGAATACAAGCATGAATCCATTCTTTTTGTTGTCGATGTTTGCAGTCGTCATATATAACGAACTATTACTGATATAATTAATAGCGATATGCGGCAACATTCGTTGCTCCATCGCGTTCTGGAGGCAAAAAAGGTCTATCGACATCTGTACGTAATGACGGGCAAGGCACATCTCTATGCTCATCGTGGTTCCAACGACGTGGCACAGCGCTGGCCCAGCATGCTGCAAGAATCCTTGCGGGCCCTGGACATCAAATACGTTGTTCTTGATCGCGATCAGGCGATCACCGAAGGGGAATTGGACCAGCAGCTATCAAGTTATCGCACCACGGCAGCGCTATGCAGTCGTGCATGGAGACTTTTTATGGAACGGCTTGTTCCCTTTCTCAAGCGACATGGTCGATGTATTGTAGATCTATTGCTCAACAGGCCTAGACCCGATCCTCGATGGGATCACAGGGTACTATGCGAGGGCTTCCGCCGGCTAAGCCAAGAGGGCTTGCGCGATCCAGCCACGAAGCAGCGGTTGGCTGAATTGTCGAAGATCCTCGAGGAGCGTACGACCGCGCATCCGAATCTACCCAACCACCACCTAGCCGAATCAGTTGTAGGAGAGGGATCCGATCGACTAACATAGTCGTGCGCGCGAAGTCTTTGATGACGAAGACTTCTGGTTTGTGCGCATCACCGTGTGTCGTAAAAAGTATGCCTTCTACCCAAGATGTCCGTCGTGGCTTCCTGCAGTATTTCAAGCGGAATGGCCACACTATTGTGCCGAGCAGCCCTGTTGTTCCTCATGACGATCCTACCCTGCTCTTCACCAATGCGGGGATGAACCAGTTCAAGGACGTCTTCCTCGGGCGCTCCAAACGAGACTACACACGAGCGACCACCAGCCAGAAATGCGTGCGGGTAGGCGGCAAGCACAATGACCTCGACAACGTAGGTCACACGAGCCGACACCTCACCTTCTTCGAGATGCTGGGTAACTTCAGCTTCGGCGACTACTTCAAAGAACAAGCGATCGCCTTTGCCTGGCAGATGGCCACCGAGGTGTTCCAGTTCCCTCCAGAGAAAGTCTGGCCCACCATCTTCCGCGATGACGATGAGGCCTTTGAGCTCTGGACCAAGTGGGTCCCTGCCGACAGGATCGTGCGCTTTGGCGAGAAGGAGAACTTCTGGGCGATGGGCGACACGGGCCCCTGCGGACCCTGTTCCGAACTCCTCTTCGACCGAGGACCCGCATATGGCCCAGCCACGCATCCCCACCAAGACACCGACGGGGAACGATTCCTAGAGTTCTGGAACCTGGTTTTCATGCAGTACAACCGAGATGCCTCGGGCGTACTGACTCCTCTACCGAAACAGTCGATCGATACCGGTGCCGGCCTTGAGCGTGTCGTTTCTCTGATCCAAGGGAAGGACAACGTCTTTGAGACTGACCTCCTCTTTGGGTTGATCAACCAGGTGGAAGAGCTCTCCGGCAAGCGCTACGAGAGCGGCTCCCCGTCTGCTGCTGCCTTCCGTGTGATCGCCGACCACATCCGTACTTTAGCTTTTGCGATCGCCGATGGGGCTCAGCCTAGCAACACGGAACGTGGCTATGTGCTACGGAAGATCCTTCGTCGGGCTGTGCGCTACGGACGGCAACTGGGTCTTGACCAGCCCTTCCTCGCTCGCATGCTGCCACGGCTCACTGAGCTGATGGGCGCTGACTACCGCGAGCTGATCGAGAGCCAAGCAAGAACGGCCGAGATCCTCACCGTGGAAGAGGAGGCCTTCCTGCGCACGCTGCGCCGGGGTGGCAACTTGCTTCATCAGGTGATCGACCGTGCACGCACGTCGACCAGCGTCATCAGTGGCGAAGATGCCTTTAAGCTCAAAGACACCTACGGACTACCCCTCGAAGAGATCACGCTCCTGGCTAAGGATGCTGCCCTCACCGTGGACCTACCTCGTTTTGAAGCACTGGATGCAGAGGCTCGTGAGAAGTCTCGAGCTGCTCACAAGGGCGCTCAGGTAGAAGCCGATGCGGGGTTCTACGATCGTCTGGCTCAAGAGCTCGGCGCTACCGAGTTCTTAGGATATGGCCAGCTACGCACACCGGCAACGATCCGCGCGATCCTCGTGGAAGGAAGAAGGGTCTCCTCTCTTTCAGCTGGGCAAACCGGCGTTGTCGTCCTCGACCGCACACCGTTCTATGCAGAGATGGGTGGTCAGGTGGGCGACCAGGGCTGGCTCCGCGGCACAGGCATCGCCTGTGTGCAGGACACCAAGACTCTCTTTACGGGTCTGGTCGGCCACCAGGTGCACGTAGAGGCTGGTGTTTTCCATGTGGGAGAAGAGATCGAAGCCGCTGTGGATCCCGAGCGACGTCGTCGCATCGCGGCCAACCACACAGCGACTCACCTCCTCCATTGGGCGCTCAACCAGGTACTCGGTGAGCATATCCGCCAGGCAGGCAGTGTCGTCGATGCAGAACGCCTCCGCTTCGACTTCAGCCACCACAAGGCAGTGACCCAAGAGGAGCTGCGCAAGGTAGAGGATCTGGTCAACCATCAGATCGTCTTGAACTTGCCCGTGGCCACCTACGAAATCCCCTACGAACAGGCTCAAGCTCGCGCAGACATCAAGCAGTTCTTCGGTGAGAAGTACGGCAACATGGTCCGCGTGGTGGATCTCTCTGAATCCAAGGAACTGTGTGGCGGCACCCACGCGGCTCGCTCGGGTGACATTGGGCTCTGCTTGATCACCAAGGAGTCCAGCGTTGCCGCTGGCGTACGTCGTCTCGAAGCCGTAACAGGCGCTGAGGCGATTCGTGAAATACGCTCGGCTGAAGATGCGATGCACCGTCTAGCCGGCGGATTGAAGTGCTCTCCAGCGCAGTTGCCGGAGCGTATGGAGAAGCTTCTCGAAGAGCAGCGCGAACTCGCTCAGCAGCTACGTCTCCTGCAACAACAGGAGCGCAGCCGCCTAACAGAGGTCCTCCTCGGCCAGCAGCAGCATCTCGGTGACCTGAGCTTCATCGCTCAGGAAGTCGCCATGCCCATCAATGAGACCAAGGAGCTGCTCGAGGCAGTCAGTCAGAAGATGGGCCCAGGGCTCCTACTGCTCGCTGCCAGAGAACCTGGTCGTGTGCAGATCTTCGTGCGCTCTGCCATCCCTGACCGAGTCTCTGCTGTGCAGCTGATCAAAGCCATTGCCCATCACATCGAAGGGACGGGCGGTGGGAAGGCTGACTTCGCGCAAGCAGGCGGGAAGAAGCCAGAAGGGATCTCACAGGCTCTACAAGGTGCCGAAGAGTTCTTCCGCTCGCAGTTAGCGAGCTCCACACCATAAGCCATCGAGAGCTCTAGCCAAGGATGCAGCATCTGCACCCCTTGGCTAGAGCCTCTCTCACCCTCCTTGCCACAGACCATGTCCCAGCCCCTCTCTTCCCTCATCGATCAGCTCCTCGCCTGTCATGGCCCGCGAGCCCTTCAGGAGCGGCTACGTGGTCCTGGGACCCTTCTCTTTGAGCAGTTATGGGAAACGCCTAAGGCGGTCATTGGTACGCTCCTCACAAGGACATGCGGAACGTCGGGCCTTTGGATCATCGGGCAGACGCAGGAGTCTCGCCTCTCCGATGACCTCATCACCTTTGGCGTGAAGGTCCTCGAGCTTCCCTCTTGGGAAACTATGCCGCATGAGCAGGTGCCTCCCTCGCCAGATCTGGTGGGGCAACGCATGCAGACACTGCATCAGCTCCTGCACGCTAAGCACTCCTCCGAGCCTCTGCTCGTGCTGGCACCTCTACAGTCTGCGCTGCAGAGAGTGCTTCCGCCTCAGGAGCTGGCACGTCGCACTCTCCAGCTCCGTGCTGGCGAGGAGATTCCTTACGAGCGCCTGATCACAGGCCTGGAGGAAGCTGGCTATCGACGTGTAGCGGTGGTCAGTGACAAGGGAGAGTACGCCCAACGAGGTGCCCTGATCGACCTCTTCCCCATCTCCACTCCAGATCCCTATCGGATCGAGTTCCTGGGTGATGAGATCGCCGACATCCGCCTCTTTGACATCGCCTCCCAGAAGAGTCGCGGACAAGCTACCCAGCTGCTCATCCTACCTGCTCGTGAGCTAGAGCTCCTCCAGGAGTGTGAGGTACCTGGCACGATCTGGGACTATCTACCCAAGCAATCGGCTCTTCTCCTGGACGATCTCCTCGCTATTGAAGAGCACTATGTCGCACTGAAGGGGCTGCCTGGAGCCTTTTCACGCTCCTTTCAGACCTTCGATGAGTGGTTTGCTGGCAGAGACGAGACCTCTCGTCTTTTGCTCTTTGCTGATCGCCCCCTGGATCAACTCTCCGAGGTGCGCTTAGAGTCGGCCCCTGAAGGGAAGGTGGTGCACTTTGACTGGCTCGGGCGTGGCTTCACCGCCTTCCCTCAACCTGCACCCTTCCGCAGTGTCAGCGACTCCTTCCACCCCGATGAACTCTCGGAGCTGCCCGCACCGCTTGCTCTCTTAGACAGCGTGTCGGCCGCTCAGCGCGAACTCGCGCTGAGCATTGCCTATCTCTGCACACAAGAACAAGACGAGCGGCAGCTCCGCAGCTGGATCGACGACCTACAGATCCCCTTCACCGACTCCTCGCAGATCCTACGTGGCTACCTGAGCGGTGGGCTCGTGTCGATGGAAGACCACTTGGCCGTCATCCCCACGCCTGAGTTCACCCATCGGTACAAACTACGTCGGCAACGGCAGCGCAGCTCCTACCATGCCCCAGAGCTCGATATCCAAGAGCTGCGTCCCGGTGACGTGGTCGTGCACTTCCACCACGGAGTAGGGCGTTTCGTGGGCATGGAGACCAAGACCAACCACTTAGGTGAACCCTCTGAGTTTCTGGTCCTTGAGTTCGCGGAGCGCTCCAGACTCTACGTCCCTGCTCATCAGGCTCACCTGGTCACGCGCTACATGGGCATGGAAGAGAGCACACCAGCCTTCCACACCCTGGGCGCGTCCCGCTGGAAGAAGCAGCGTGAGCAGACGGAGAAGGCCATTGCTGGCTATGCCCAGCAGCTTCTACAGCTCCATGCGGCCCGTCAGGTTCATGGGGGTATCGCCTTCCCCCAAGACAGCTCCGATCTTCAGCTCTTTGAGCAGAACTTCCCCTTCGATCCAACAGAGGATCAGCAGCTTGCCATCGATGCTGTGAAGCAGGACATGATGCGTCCCCAGTCGATGGACCGACTGATCTGTGGAGACGTGGGGTATGGCAAGAC
>JBMOFD010000096.1:0-5103 GCA_049314435.1 Chlamydiia bacterium
GCTTGGATTGACTTGCGGTGGTCGGTTTCGAACAATGATCTCACGCAGCACGTCGGCATCACCAATGCCACCTGCTGCACGCTCGGCCATGACTTGAGTTGTGATGGCATCCCGCCTGGCTTGCTCAGTATCTTCAGCGGCCAGATGTTCGGCGTATAGTTGGGCAACATGAACCCCAAACGTGCTGAACAGGTCGGTCAAGGCAGCCTCTCCACGCTGCTCAAAGTAATGACGGATGGAACAGCCACACTCTCTGCGTATTCCTTCAACAGCTAGGGCGTGCGCCTCGTTGTGACGGCCGTAGCGGCCGGGCTGATCCCCAAATAGCTCGAAAAGGGTGTTGTAGAAGTGGCTCTCACTATTTCGAATTAGGGTGAAGCAGCGGGGGTGGGCATGACCCACGCCGCCATCTACGTTTGCCCAATAAACGGAGGGAGATTCATCACTTTCTTGTTCGCAAATGCCGCAGCGTTCTACGCGCTGAGCCCATGTGGGTGCCGCATTCGATGGATTTGGTGAAATATTAGAGTCCAATCTATTCATAATAAACCTGCAAGATGCTTATTGAATTATTTAAATATATCACAATTCGATTGAATTATGCAACCAACTGCCATAAGGCAACTAGGCGCTGGCCTGAGCGGGACAATTGGTTGCCGGATCGAGGCCCTATGCATGGCTGAATATGTTGGCTAGAGGCTGAGGCAGAGCAAGAGAACCTGTGAGCTGCTACCCATGTAGGTCAGTGACGGCACAGCAAAATGTGATGACGCCTTAGCGGTATGCAAGTAGATAATATCATAGAGTGGGGAGTCATGGTGGACACGATCGTCGAAGCAAACGGTGCTCAGCTCTTCTGCAGATCGTTTGGTGAGGGGAGCCCTGTCGTGGTGCTCCATGGCGGGCCGGGCATGTCTCACGACTATCTGCTGCCTTACCTGGCCAGGCTGGCGGACAAACACCAAGTTATTTTTTACGATCGACGAGGCTGCGGACGATCGACGGGAGCGATCGATGAGGACTCCATGTCCTTGGCGACCTTCGTAGAGGACCTCGAGTCGGTACGTAAGGCATATGGGTTTCAACAGATCGCGCTCCTTGGTCACTCTTGGGGCGGGCTGCTGGCGATGGTCTACGCGATCGCGCATCCAGAGTCGGTGAGCAAGCTCATCCTAGCTGACACGGTGCCCGCTTCATCTGAGGAATTCGAGCTGTTCAACCGGGAGAAGTCGAAGCGGATGGCTCCTCTGCAAAAAGAGCTGAAAGCCATTGAGGAAACAGAGGGGTTTCGGCAAGGTGATCCAGAGACAGTCGAAAAATATTACCAGCTCTACTTTTGCGGGTATTTCTACGATCCCGATCAGGTCTGGCTGCTTGATACGAAAATGAGCACAAAGGCATTTCTCAATGGGTTGAAGGTCTCAGAGCTGGTCCGTGCCCACTTCGCGACTCCATTCAGCTACCATGATCGTCTGAAGAAGTTGGACACCCCTACGCTGATCTTGCACGCAGATCACGACATCATCCCCCCTGCAGCGATAGAGAGCCTGCAGACGAGTCTTCGCGGATCGAAGTATGTCTTGCTCAAGAACAGTGGGCACTTTCCCTATATTGAAGCGCCCGAAGCGTTCTTCAAAGAGGTGGAAGAGTTTCTGTTGGATGGACAAGGTGGAGGGAAGAAGCCGCGCCAAACGCGGGCTCTTCCCTCGGACTGATCTAGGTCCGCACCATCAAAGCCCCGATGATCTATTGCGGACGCAACCAAGTTGATGCCCTCCCTCGGCCCCTGGACATTAGAAACCCACGCTCTCGCAATCGAACAAGTGATGCTCTTAATGACCGTTCAGGGATCGTATTTGAGAGCTTTGCCGCTATCTCGCTGATGGAGAGATTCTCACCGGGGGAGAAGGCTTCTAGGATCGCCCGGTCCTTTGAGGATGGCAAGATCTCTGATTCTCCTGAGACCCTTCCCGTCGGCGAGATCACCGAGATTGCATGGGGACGGAAGATCACGCGCACTGCTGTCCCCAGTTCCTTCCATTCCGGCTCCGGATACCCGCCTTCCTGACATGCCTGCACAATTCTCCTATACCCGCTGCCCCAGACCTCCATGAGCTTGAGCTGGTTAAATACCCGAGCGATCACACGATTCCTTACTCTGCTCGCCCCTGCCTTGAAGTCTTCCATGGTAAACCCAAACGGCAGCATTCCCGGATTTTGGATTTCCAGCCGGTCATTAAAGATGGCAATTTGGATACCAGAGCCAATTACTGAATAGTCACAGTGTGCAAGAGCATTGATCAGCACCTCTCTGAGGGCGATTCCTGGATACTCAGTCACATCCTTGCGATACATGCTTTGAATCTCCGATGATAGCCGAGTATTTCGTGCAATGAACTTCGGGACATCATCAATAGCATCCAAAATAGTTCCTTCCACCTCAAAGCGGTCGATGAATTCCGCTTTATCGTTCCCTCTGAATCGAGCGCAGCTCACCCTTGCATCAGGAAAAAGCCGCTGTCGCACCTCCGATTTTCCAAAGAGAATGATTCCACCGACCGAACAGACTACTTTGTTGGCAAACTTGGTGAGTACTCCCAAAGAAAGCAGCTTGGCTTGATCCACCTCTTTCCCCACCAATAGAAACGCTTGCTCTATTCTTTCCAGACAGAGATTGTCCAGAGAGGTTTCTGGCAAAGCCTCCTCATCAAACGAGAGCCGTAGAAAATTACGCTGCATGTCTGCCACGAGCTCGGGCCCGGCCGGGCGACTCGTAGATCCGAGACGGACATAGACCCCTTGAGGCGTTCCCAACTTTCGCAGATAAAAGGGGCCTTTCCAGTATGCCACTCGGAGAATCAGAATATTCTCATTTTGAACGGTGCATATCTCGATCTCTGGCTGCATAGAGGGAAAAATGCTGTCAGCGATCGCATTCGCTAATTTCTCCTCGGCCTTGAAAATGTCGCTGACACCCAGTAGCTTTCCTTCGGATGAGCACCCAATAACAAGAATCCCACCAGCCGTGTTAGCAAAGGCAACGATTGTCTTGAGTATGGGGTCTAGCGATGAGAGGTCGCTCTTGAATTCAAGGGTCTTGGATTCTGGCTGCCGCAGCAAGTCGCTAATCTCCATCTGATGGGGCCCCTTTCTCTTCTAGGTCTACCCTATAGGAACCGGCATGAATCGGCAAGCGCTCTTGCCGATTCATGCCGGTTTATGTCGATTCATGCCGATTCATGCCGATTCATGCCGATTCGCTTCTTGCAGAACGCCTATGGAAATTATAGGATTTGCGCAGATCTGCCGTGATGGCTGAACCACTGAACCATGTGTCGCGTGTCTGGCTGTTCACAGATACCGCATCTCTCATCGCCTGATGCGCGGGAGGTTCTTATGTAGTCATCGAAGGTGACCGCTACAAGCTGGGCGGTGATGGATGGATTGAAGCTCATAGGAATCTCCTCAAAAACGATTATGTTTGGTGGGAGGTTGAACGAACCATATGTTCTCCCAGGGTTGGAACTGATCTCCGATCAGTTGGACTCAGAAGCGCGTCCTGCGGTCTGCCGAGCCTCCTTTAGAAGTTCAAGAAGCACATCCCCATGACAGGCTTCTGGTTTGCAATGGCACCCAAGGATCTTGCCTTCCAGCATAGGCAACGCGGCTAGCAACTCAGGCTGCTGCAAGATCCAATTGCGATACTTTACGATGACTTCCTCTCGGGTGCCATCGGGTCCGATATGGAACGGATTTCCCCAGCGTGTATCGGCACCCCATTCCTTGTCGCGTCCGATGTACACATCGAAGGCCTCTCCGCGATCCACGTTGACCAGCTGAGTCGGACCCGGAGCGCTAGTTTTCCCATCCCAGCAAGACACGGAAAATAGGAGGAGTAGACCTAGCGCTATTCTACACATGGGTCATCAGGTTCTTCCGATGCCGGGGCGGGTTCTACGATGAGCTCTGGCCATCTCTGCTTGAACGAGCGGACAATGGTCTCATCAACCGCTTGGGCGATGCCTGGATTCCCAAGACAGCGTCCGATGGAAAAGAGAAGATGATGGGGGTATTGTTCGCGATAGGCTGTCCAGGTGAGGCGTAGCCAAGTGACAAACCACTGCACGGTCAGGTCGGCGCTACAGGTGGATGGTGGCAATCGGCTCAGCCACTGGGCTTCTGTTCGGCCAAACTGCTTGCATAGGATCTTCTGGACGAGAGCTCGCAGAGCGAACACGGAGGGCCCTAGCTGGAGGTCGTTCACGAGCCTGGGTGGTTGCTCTGCGGAATCTCCCGATTTGATGCGGAGCAAGGGCATGCAGCTGATGATGGCGCTCGTCACCAGCGGGTTCTTAGGGTCATTCAAGGTGAAGATATCCTGAAGGAGCCACACCTGTAGTTCAGCAAGCTCTCCTGCTGTCACCACGGCAGAAAGCGAGGTCGCAATGGCCTGTGGATTTATGATCTGCTTTGGAGGTGCTAGTAGGCGAATAGCTTCCTTATGCCCGCTCTGCTTGGTCCTGAACATGAGCTCCGCTCTACGCTGAGCTCGGTCGATCAGCTCCGCAGCAGTTAATTGATGCTCCCATGGGCAGAAGCTACTCGTCCTTTGGAGTCGCTGTTGGCGATACTCCACCAGGCGGTGTAGGCTTGCAGTTGTGTCCAAGGCCATTCCCTGTTCGGCTGATTGGAGTAGGAGGCTGGGAGTGAGGGCTAGCTCCAGTCGCCGAAAGGCGAGCTGCTCTTCTTGCGTCAGCTCTCTTGTAGGGGTGGGTCCAGTGCATATCTGTGCAAGACTCCGACGCCACTGGGAGAATGCAATGGTCCGTTCTTCAGTCGGATGGCTGGAGGTGGCGGGTTCCGCCTCCGTACCATCACGGGACATAGCTAGAGTCGGATCGGCTAAGGCGCTCTGGAGCTGCCGCCACATGTCATCTAATAGGGGTCTGAGAGAGAGGAGCTCGCGAGTTCGTTGAGACCGCATTGCGATTTCCTGTTCGGTGACCTGTTGCTGGCCATCGCCCTGGTCCAAAGAGCAACGCATCGCAAACAGTTCTGTACCCAGGTCCCATAGGGTGCGCCAGTCCATCTGGCGGACCTGTA
>JBMOFD010000097.1:0-5066 GCA_049314435.1 Chlamydiia bacterium
CCCCTGAGGACCCACACACAGCGTGTGATGTGGTTCAACGGCAAATGCAACAGCATCGGCGTAAGCCGTCTCAAGGCTGATACCATGTATGGCCACCGAGCTTCCATCCTCCCGGCGAAGCCGATCACCCGCAGTGAGATCACTGGCGAGCACCCAGTACCCATCAGAGTTCAGCAGCACCTGATTGGCGGCACATTGAATCGAGCCCTCGTCGAGCTGCAAGTTGACTGTGGGCCAATCGTGGAGCCAATACACCGCAGCCACCTGACATGGCTCGACCTCGCCTGTCTCTGGATTGACGCCTAAGAGAGCCTGACCCGGTTGCACATCTCCGACGGCAATCTGACCCCCCGGCGTCAACACCAGCTCTTGTGGAGAAAATCCATCCGCCCAGAGTCGCCCAAGGAGGAATGATATGGCTAGGAAACGCTTGAACAACATATGCGCCCTCTTCTGGCCGATTGAAGCAAGTGAGAGCCGCGTTTATACCCCTGCCAGCTTAGGGATGCAATCAACACCTATTCCCAAGCCGATGCACCCAGTGAATCAGCCCGTGGGCAAAGCCTGTCCAGGGATGATGCCTGGAAGGTATTCACCGACTGGCAGACAGGTAATCGGGCCATACTGAAGTCGCTCCTTTCCACCATAGAGACAGACTAGTGAGGCTTCTGGATAATCCTCATGGAATGCTCTTAGAGCCTTCAGATCGGAGGGAGAGATCGTCGCTGATCGTTTGACCTCAATAGCCACAAAGCTGAGCGGGCCATAGACGACAAAGTCCACCTCCAACCCAGATCGTGTTCTCCACAGGTGAAGAGAGTGCCTCTCTTCAGTCCGCTGGGTCCATTGTAAAAGATGCGTAGCCACCAGGCCCTCTATGGCTGCACCCTCGATTTCAGCTGGGGCATCCAACGGTCCTACAGGTCGCAGATAACGAAAGATCCCAGCGTCCGTGAAATAGAACTTCCTATGAGCCGACAGCTGACGTTGCGCGCGCCTTGTAAAGACTGAGATCTGAAACCCAAGGAAGAGCTCATCGAGCACTTCCAGATATTGGTCTACGGTTTGCCTAGGGACTCCTGACTCGCGCGCAATAGCAGTGCTCGTCCATAACTGCGCATGAGTCATGCTGGCCACCTCAAGAAATCGGCTGAACGCTGCCAAGTTGCGGACGATGCCCTCCTGCATGATTTCCTGCCGAAGATAGACCTGAAGATACCCTTTCAGAGTATTGGTCGGATCGGGAGAGCACCAGATCAGTGGGATGGTTCCTATTTGCAGGGCCCTTGCATAGTCCCAGTCTTTCGAAAGCTCGGCAGCCAGAAAGGGACCGAGATGTTGCAGTGAGGCCCTGCCTCCCAACAGATCAGTGGCCTCGTGCCGGAGCTTCCTTACACTACTGCCCGTCAGGAAAAACCGCAGAGACTTGTCAGCTTCAATGAGACGGTGGATCGTTGGAAGAAGTTGAGGGCACCGCTGGATCTCATCGATGACGATCAACGAGCAACCTCTAGCCTTGATGTCCCCCTCAAGTCGATCGGGATTAGCCGAATATCGCAGCACACCATCCGATAGCAACAGATCAATGCGGAAGGCCTCAGGCACCTGGTGTTGAAGATAGGTCGACTTTCCGCATCCCCTTGGCCCGACCAAAAACACACTCACTGATTCCGGTAGCTTGAGCAATCGCTGGTATTCCAATGGGCACCTCCATAGCAATATGCTATCACTAATGGCGCTTTTGCACCCAATTCGCCATTACCGATGGCGGTTTGCATCAAACTGGATAACTCGGCCTCTCACTTGTCATCACACTTGACCCTCACGCCTACGTGATTCTCTATCATTGGGGCATCCTTTAGAATAATAAGGGATTTAAACGGTGAGGCGATCGATGGCTTATACTGTAAAACAATTAAGCAAACTCTCCGGCGTCACCATCCGCACGCTCCATTATTACGAGGAGATAGGCCTGCTAGTACCGGCATATCACGGGTCCAACGGGTACCGGTACTACGAAGAAGCCGAGCTCCTTGAGCTCCAGCAGATCCTCTTCTTCAAAGAGCTTGGCTTCACCTTGAAGCAGATCCAAAAGGTGGTGGGGCGAACCGATTTTGACCATGTCATGGCCCTCCACTCACACCGGAAGGCCCTGAAGCGGGAATGGGAGAAAATTGGACAGTTACTCAAGACCATCGACGGCACCATAGAACATTTGAAAGGGAATCAAAAAATGAAAGACCAAGAACTGTTCCAAGGCCTTGGGGTCTTCCACAGAGCCAAAGAGGATGCGTCCTACTATGCCGCTGAGGGACTGGTCATCGAAGCCTTACGCACTGGACGCAAACCAGAGGAACTACCCATTTCCAAGGAGACCCATATCGAGTTGGCCGTCGCCATCTTCAGGGAGCTCGTTCGCTGCATCGAGAAGGGCTTGAGCCCCTCCTCCAAAGAAGTCCAGAGGATCATCGAAAGGCATCATGCTCTCGCTGAACAGCAGATGCCCATCCCAGCCGCTGTGTACCGAGCTTATGCTCAACTCTATGTGGAGCATCCTGGCTGCAGGCAGCAGCTGGATCCGTTTCACCCAGGGCTAGCAGAATTTATGGCCCAGGCCATGACCGCATTCGCAGACCGAAAACCATCCTAGCTGAGGATAGGAGGCTCCTTCCTCGGAAGGAGCCTCTTCTCTCTACCAGCACTGATGCCGGCCAGGATCCTATTCACCTGCCTGAAACTTCAGCACAATCATAGGAAATGCTCCTGGCATGCCAATCGGCTTAGTCTCACAGGTGAACTGCCCATGGGTGTATGACTCGATCACCCGTCTCCAGAAATCGATGGCTGGTTGGTTAGCTACCATCTGCCTAACCTCCCAGGTCCCGGGGAATCGATCGAACGTCTTCTCAGCCGCACGGCGCCCCACTCCCCTGCCTTGGAACTTAGCCGTCACAAAAAACTCGCCCATGTCCCACTCGACATCAGGAGTAGTCCCTTCCTTATTCACCAGAACGAAGCCCGCCAGCTCTCCATCCGCTTTGATCAGAAATGGCCAACGGTTTGGCTCGGTCCAATAGCGATTGAGATCTGTACACTCGTAGAGACCATTGGGCGGCACTTCCCATCCAGGCATGTGCCCACAGGCACGCGACATATCATAGACGTAGAAACGGGCTAGGTTTTGAACCACTTCCAGGGCTGACTTTGGAGCCGACTCAAGTTCGATATTCATGTTTAAGTCCCCGTGTAACGACCCACCAGCACTAACCACAGCCATCCAAAACACCTTAAACCGCATTGTGGAGCACATGGTCCGTTCTGGCGAACACCAGTTCACCCCTAGTTTTTTGGGTCATTTACGGAAAATCTACGGAAAATTCCCGACCGTTCTCCCAAAAGACCAGCATTCTTATGACTTGTGCACAGCCGACTACTTGGTCCCACGGCAGGTTCTCTCGAAGAGCACCCTCCACTATGATCCGTCAGGAGCAGCGACGAGGTCGTCAGCCGTCCTTTACAAGCCGCTATGCCCTGCCTAGGTTTCGGAGGTAGATGCCAAGCGCCAGAGGGGTAAAGATGAAGCTGGTGATCGAAATACTGCCAGCTGCGCACAAAAGCCCTAGCTTAACGGCAGCCGCAAACGCCATGCCCTGAGCCATCGCACCATATAGCCCCATTGCGGGCAGCATGCCTATTCCGATCCCAAAAGGAATGCATGCCATCAAGGGGGCCTCTGAGCCAGCATCACGACCTAGAATAAAACCAATCCCGAAGGCGGCCAAAGCAATAGGTAATAGTTTAGTGGCCAGTGCCGCACCAGCCAGCGCAATCGCTCCACTCGCTGCAGCGAGCCCAACACAAGTGGCGACTCCGCCAACCACTTGGAACGTAGAAATTCTGGAAACCATTGTGATTCCTGTGATTCTGTTAATAACTATCCAAGCTTAAAGAAAAAACGCATCAATGTCAATTTCAACAACAAAATTTAGATAACTGTTTTTTTTCAATTCTAACCTATAACGCATCATCTTGGACCCTATTGCCCCACAAAAGAGGAGAGCCATTTTAGATACGATAATTTGAATTTTAAACATTGAATTCATGCTGGACCACTGATGACCCTCAGGTGCTCTGAATCGAAGTGACCTGTAAGTCGCTCCGCATCGGGTTATAAATACTTATACTACATGCAAGACCTGCCACTTGGCCCCCCGCAGTGGTCGGCAGCTCGCCTATATGACATACTTTGCCACGTCATGATGTGCTGCTGCACAGTGCGCAACCAATGCGACCATGAGCAGAGACCCGGAGACACCGATGACACAAACGCCCTCTGATGACTACAGCTCCATCTTCAATTCGCTCAAGCAAGACATCTTGGAATCCCAACTCCGAGTGGCGACGGAGGTCAGCAGCCAACTTTTGAGCCTCTATTGGCGCATTGGAAAGGTGTTGTCCACGCAGGTCACTAAGGAAAGCTGGGGGTCAAAGCCCCTGAAGAAGCTCTCCTCCGATCTGACTTCAACCTTTCCAGGGTCCTCCGGGTTCTCCGAGCGAAACCTCAAGTTCATGAGGCAATTTTTTGAGAATTATCCTGGCGGAATTTGGGAAACAGCTGTTTCCCAATTGCCATGGGGTCATAATATTCTTTTGATCCAGAAGTTTGATGATCCCACCGAGAGGGAATGGTATGCCAAGCAGACAGCCAAGCATGGCTGGAGCCGGGCAGTCCTGTCTCATCAAATCCAATCCGGCTTATTCCATCGACAAGGGAAGGCGATCACGAACTTCGAGCGAGTGCTGCCGTCCCCTGGGTCAGACCTTGCACAGCAGACCTTGAAGGATCCGTACAATTTTTCCTTTCTGGCCATGGAGCAGGACTTCCGGGAGGCTGAGCTCGAGCAGGGTCTCATGAACCATGTCCGAAAATTCCTGCTGGAGCTGGGTGAAGGGTTTGCCCTTCTGGGTCAGCAGTACAAAGTTGAAATTGATGGAGATGCCTACTACCTAGATCTCCTGTTCTATCATGTGGGCTTGCGTTGTTATATCGTAGTCGAGCTAAAGGG
>JBMOFD010000098.1:0-5016 GCA_049314435.1 Chlamydiia bacterium
TTGGGTCGGCAGTCCTGCCCCCATGATGTGGAGTCCGTTGTCTACCATGATCACGGATCCCGTGATCCCCATGGCTAGGGGGCTGAGTAGGAAAGCGACCACGCTGCCGACGTCCGCTGGTTGGAGGGGGCGACGTAGAGGGGCAGCTTCTTGGGAGGCGGTGATCATCGCATCGATGGGGCCGATGGCCCGCGCAGCTCGGCTGGGCCAGGGCCCCGGTGACACGGCATTCACACGAAGGCCCCAGGCACGACCGGCTTCCCAGGCAAGAGTACGAGTGTCCGACTCTAGGGCGGCTTTGGCGGAGCTCATGCCGCCGCCGTAGCCGGGGATCACCTGTTGGCTAGCCCGGTAGGTCAGCGTAATGAAGCTTGAGCCCGCAGTCATGAGGGGTCCGAGGTGCTGTACGAGTGAGACCCAGCTATAGCTGCTGGTCGAGAGGGCCTCCAAGTACCCCGATCGTGAGGTCTGCAGGAGAGGTCGACGTATTTCAGGGGCCATGGCGAGGGAGTGGATCACTCCTCCGAGAGGGCCTAGTTGCCGGAGTTTCTGGGCGACCTCTTGGAGCGTGTAGCCCTCATAACCCGCATAACGCTTGTGCTGACGCACTTCATCGGGCACCTGGTCAGGCTGGTCATACCGGGCGTCCATGGGCAGGATCGCCTCGAAGGTGAGGAGTTTACCGGAGGGGAGGCGCTGAGATTCTAGGAAGCGACCAGAGGCAAGCTGCTCCTCAAAGAGGCGCACCATCGGCACCCAAGTGCCCGCGATGACGCGGGCACCTGCTTCTGCGCAGGCGCGAGCGCAGGCCCACCCGAAGCCTTGGTCATCAGCAATACCGGCAATGAACACCAGGCGATCTTGTAGGTCTATGGCGAGCATGGTGGACTCCTCGGAAGGGGCAGCTGGAGCGCCGTCTGGCGGATCTGGGCCGAATAGTAGCACCGCTCCAGCTTACAGCCAATGTGGCTAGAGCTGCCTTAGACGAGCTGACTCAGGAAAGACTGAGCGGACATCGCTACACAGCGACCTCGTGCGGCCTGTATAGGGAGTGACTGAAAGGGCATCTCCTGTACAACCTGAACCGCATATTCTGGTTTTAGCACTCCTTGAAAGTGAAGAAGCTCGGGAGTCAAGCTCGTATCAGAAAGCTTGGCTTCCACCAGAAGCCATGGCTCCTGGTCTCGAGAGACTAGAAAGTCTACTTCACGTCCCTGCTTGTCGCGGATGTAATGGAGTCCAAAGTCACCGACACCCGTATCGTTCCAGTAGTCCACCGATTTCTTCAGATGGGCGGCTACGAGCGATTCAAAGCGAAAGCCGGGGTCTTCAACAAGACTCCAATCTGCTGCGTACCACTTGGGCTGTTTGAGAAGAGACCGCTCGATATTGTTACTCCACGGTCGAAGTTCAAATCCGAAATAGACAGCTCTCAGCAGCTCCACCCATTCCCGGACGGTGGGACTGCTTACCTGAATTTTTTTGCCGAGACCATCGTAGTTGGCGACCTGCCCCGATTGGGACACCAATAGCGATGCCAACAAGTCGATCTGGGCCATCTTCCTCACAAAGGTGATATCTCGAATTTCCTCCTCAAAAGCGGCTTGGAAGCGCACCTTTTGCCAGCTACGCCAAAAGGCGAGATCCCTCGAAAAATAGGGTTCTGGAAACCCACCGAAGGTCAGCAGGGCGGCCCAGTCATCGCCCGTCATGGGTTGCGGAGGAGAGGCTAGCGGGGCCTCTATGGCCGACCGATGCAGTAGCTCTCCCACCGACAAGGGATGCATGTTGAGTTGAAAATAGCGTCCACTCAGGCTGTCTCCGCCGCGATTGAACAGTCCCAGTTTGGCGCTACCTGTGACCAATATGTGGCACTGCCTCCAATACCCATCAAAAAGCCCTTTGAGGAAGTCTCTCCAGCCTACGTATTTATGCAGCTCATCCAAAACAATGAGTGGGCGAATGTCCGCTAGCTTTGATGCTCCGGCCGCCTCAGCAACAGCCTCGGGTCCGGAAACGATGAGAGCCCGGTCCGCTGGAAGATCCCAATTGAGAAACAGGCCAGCGCCATGGTGCCGTAGGACTTCCTCCCCAACTGTACTCTTGCCCACCTGACGCGGGCCCTGCACGAGCATCATCTGACGGTGCTTCGCAAAATGCCCCAACAGAGTGGAGGTATAGAGCCTTTGAAAGGGTGTGTGATCGGAGCTCACCGGGGGAGACCTCTTGAGAGATGACTTTTCTAAGGTCTACTTTACTTTAGTCATGACTTTTCTAAAATAGGCCTTAGAATAGTCGGACCCGCGAGTCCTACTTTGGGGGACATGCTTTCCGGCAACCCTACGGGGAGGTATCATTGACGCAGATTTTACGGCTTGTTCAGCAAAGAGACTCAATTGGGTCTTTTTGAACAGGAGGTCTGGGGGACGCTAGTCTCCCAGCGGGTGCAGGGCGGAGCCCTGCATCGCCGGTGACTCGATGGGGGAGAGGACGTGAGGAGAGAAGGGGGAAGTCTCCTCAGGGAGAAGAAGGCTCTGCGAACATGGCAGGTGCAGCGCGAGGAACGGCTGGGGTCGTTCGTACAGAGGCAGCTGCCCTTCTGGTCAGGTCGAGCGATCAAGCGCCATTTGGAACTCAACCATTGCGCCGTGAACGGCCAGATCGAGCGCTTTGTCTCCAGGACCCTACGGGCTGGAGATGAGGTGCGCTTCGATGTGAATAAGGTGGCAGCGGAGGCTCCTGGCAGAGGCGAGCCTGAAGTGATCTACCTGGATGAGGCGCTCCTCGTCTTGAACAAGCCCCCTCAGTGGACCTGTCAAGCGGCCGAAGTAGAAGCCTTAGAGGCGATCCATGGTCCGCTAGGCTGGGTCCATCGACTGGACCGAGACACGACGGGCGTCCTTCTCTTGGCTCGTACCCCTGCCGTACAGAAAAACCTGGAAAAGCTCTTTGCTGAGAGGGCGATCCTCAAGCAATACCTCGCTCTGGTGGACGGAGTTCCTAAGACGATGACGGGGAGCTGCCGCCAGTCCCTACGTAAGAGAAGCTGGTTTTCAGGCCAGCAGTTATGGGGGATCGCCTCAGAAGGTGAGGGCTGTGAGGCCCACACCGACTGGCAGGTGCTCGCTCATGGAGAGGATGTCGCTCTGCTGCAGTGCTTCCCCAAGACGGGGCGCACGCATCAGTTACGGGTGCACCTGTCCTCGATGGGTCACCCGATCCTAGGGGATCGGGCCTATGCCAAGCGCTTTCGCTCACAGCAGATCCCTCGGCGCGTGATGCTGCATGCTCAGCGCATCGAATGTCCGCATCCGTGCAGCGGAGAACCTTTTGTCGTTGAGGCACCTTTGCCTCGCGACATGCAAGAACAGCTGGTCCACGCAGGGATCAGATTCCGGCCACAAGACTAGGAGAGTCCCTGTGCACGTCAAAGTACGAAGAAGCTTCTCACAGCGCAATCTGGGCCAAAAACATCGTGGGCCCGATGGGCCAGCTCTCCTCCATGCTCTACAGGTACCTGAGGAGGATGGATATGTGGGTATGCACGCCTTCCATCCCTATCCTGGCCGGTTCCACCCTCTGTTGGTGCGCCGTGTGCTAGAGCTGCCCTCCAATCAAGGACCTCGACGTGTGCTCGATCCCTTTATGGGAAGCGGCACCACGCTACTAGAAGCTCGGCGCTTTGGGCATGAGATCGTAGGCAATGACCTCAATCCCCTCAGCGTGCGCCTGACGGAGATGAAGCTTCTCCAACTCTCTACCACAGAGCGGATCCAACTGCGACGGACACTCATCGATATTAGCCAGTGTGCTGGTGAGCATGAGGGATGGGTCGACCATCCCCGGCTTGTTGAGCTACGCACCCTCTATCGTCCGCATACTCTGGCGGAGATGCTTCACCTGTGGGCTGTGATCCAGGAGCTGGAGGGCGTGGAGCGACTGGTTGCTGAGATGCTGCTCTCTGCTTGTTGCGTGAAGTTCTCCACGTTAGCCTGTGACTCGCAAGCGCGTGTTCAGGAGAAAGCCCCCCATCCTAAGGGTGCCGTTTTCCGCTGGTGGGCTGACCGTACGAAGGCGCTCATCATCGCCCTCGAAGAGGAGGCCAAGCAGAGCCCACGTGTTCCCACGACCTTGCGCGAGGGAGACATGCTCAGCCTGGTTGACTTGTCGGGATCAGCAGACCTGATCCTCACCAGCCCACCCTACCCAGGCACCTACGATTACGCGGAGCATCACCACCTGCGAGCTCTCTGGTTGGAGCTGCCCATGGAAGAGTTCTATGACAGAGAGATCGGTGCTCGACGCCAGTCGATTGAGGAGTGGGAGGAGCAGGGCCTGCACATGCTGTCGGGACTTGAGCAGCTCCTAGCTCCAGAGGGCCGGATCTATCTGGTGATCGGGGATTGGTTGGGATCACAAGGGCCCTGTGAAGCGCTGAAGTGGGTAGCTTCCGTGGCGGAAGAGGTCGGCCTGATCGTAGGGAACAGCGCCTCCGTGGTCCGAGCGACCCACTTTTCTGTAGGCCGTTCTACCTGGGACACCCCCCGCTGGGAACACCTGATCGAATTGGCTAGATAGGCCGTCAGCCTAGGAGCCAAACGCCTCCATCACAGCCTCGGGAATATGCGGGGCTGGTTTTCAAAATAGATCTACGGTATGGATGGGTTCAGTCGGGAGGAGTATCGACCCCGCTGATCCTGGAGATTCCAAATGAGACGATGTGTATGCGCAGCTCTCGCTGTGGCAGCCTGTGTGCTGACTACTGCATGTGAACAGAAGGGCACAAAGGCCCCTGAGCATAAGGGCAACATGGCCAAGCCCATGGATAAGAACATGAACATGAACGAAAAGCCTGCAACCACAATGCAGAACGAAAAGCCTGCGATGGAGCAGAAGCACTAGGAAGACGCCTTCTCCATAAGAGAAGCGCAGCCAAGCAGGACTTCTGGGAAGGCCGTACAGTCCTCCCACGAAGTCCTGCTTTTTTGCAAGGCACCGCCCTGCACCCGGCAAGGC
>JBMOFD010000099.1:0-4898 GCA_049314435.1 Chlamydiia bacterium
CACCGTCGTTGCCAGTAGGTCCTTGTGGCCCAGTTGCACCGTCGTTGCCGGTAGGCCCTTGTGGCCCAGTTGCGCCGTCGCTACCCATAGGCCCTTGTGGCCCTGTTGCACCGTCATTACCAGTAGGTCCTTGTGACCCAGTTGGTCCTTGTGGCCCAGTTGCGCCGTCGCTACCAGCAGGTCCTTGTGGCCCTGTTGCGCCGTCGTTACCAGTAGGTCCTTGTGGCCCTGTTGCGCCGTCGTTACCCATAGGCCCTTGAGGCCCTGTTGCACCATCAGCACCCGTGACACCCTGTGGCCCTTGCGGCCCAGTTGCACCACTAGGACCCGTGCCTCCAGTGGCTCCAGTGTCACCCGTATGTCCTCGGTGGCCACGTGGACCCTCTGGTCCAGTAAACCCTCGACATCCACGCGGACCTTGCGGGCCCGGAGGACACTGCACACACGGATCATCACAGGAATCACGATCGCATCTGTCATCCGAGTCATCTCTGTCGCCGTCTCGGTCTCTACTCGCCACCAGCACAGCCGCACGAGATGGGACCTCTCCCCGCCAGGATGCGGGCGATCCTGCCTGGCCGACAGCGTAGGCTGATGAGCCAATCGATAGCAGGGAAAAAACTGCTAAATACAAATATCTGTTTATCATAAATTCTCGAGTAAACTCAATTTACTTCTTTCGGAATGCTACAAACGAGCGGGCTCCGAGGTATTACCCGCAACAATCACAACGGCCTAATATTACCGATAACGGGCAACACATATGAAAGGCACTCGTCATACAATCGTGACTCGGAATACATATTAGTACGACGAGCGCAAACAGAGTCAACGTAAATCCACAGAATATATATTAAGAGCATTACCCTCATCATCTAGAATGCAATTACCCTTAACACCGGAATAATTAAATAGGAGACGCCTAAGCTCATGCTGGACGTGGCATCAATGACCTGGCTCCACCGAAACAAATGCCTGAAAGCGACAGGAGACTCTCCATACGCGCTAGCCACAAATCCTAGCATCATCAGAAGCCATGCAGCTGTGGGCAATAGCACGACGCAATATTGTTACCCACAACACGAAAGAAGAGCTGCGAATTTTTGTATCCAGAAAATTAATTTGCTGTAAACACTGCTATCGATAAAAATCTAAGGGTAACACCAATTCAACTTGATTCGGCTCCCGAAGGTGTGTTAACAGCCCAATTAGGCTGCTCATTCACAAAATAAACAATTTAGGTGGACTTGCCCAAGAGAGCTTTAACGACAATTACCAACAGGATTACATGTCTGACTGGATTACGACTCAGTGGATGAATGCCGACTTCGGCGATCCAAGACTGAACGCCCGAGTCATTGAAATTGCCCGAGCTATCATGAGAAACCCAGGCCGTTCGATACCCATCCAGATGCATCTATGGGCCGCCACCAAAGCCACCTATCGGTTTCTATCGAATCCTCGAATCAGTCGAAACATGCTGCTAGAAGGGCATGTAGCTTCGGTATTGCAGGAAGCTGCGCGATGCAAAGAGGTGCTCTTTGTGCAGCAATCGCAGGAGCTCTGTTTTAGAGGAGACTGGGCGGACGAACCTGTAACCCTAGGCAGTGACTGTCCGCCAGCTTCGCATGTGCATCTGCAGACCTGTCTTGCGATCACCTGCGATGATCAACATACGACTATTCTGGGACTCGCAGGGCAGCTGGCCTGGACAGGCGAAGAGCCTACTCAGGAGATTTCGGCCACTAAGCTACAAGATCCCCCAGGAGCACTGTGTCTGTTAAAGGGCATCGGTGAGGTTCCACCAAGCCAGTCCAGGTGGATTAACGTGTCAGAGAGGAACGCAGATGGCCTTCACGCCTTTCTATGTGCAGCCTTGCACTTAGGGTGGGATGTGATCCTCCATCTCATAGAAGACTGCTGGGTTCTCGTGGACGAGCATAGGGCACGCCTATTCCCCTACCTGAGGGTAATGAAACCACTTGGGGACTATCATCTAGAGCTCCCCGAGTCGCTCTGCTCTCATGGTGAACACATGCTAGTGCAGCTGCGTGTGGGAACGGTCATCATTCCTTCAGCCCAGCGACAGGGCCGCTCCGTACAACTCAACGCCGCTCACATACAGGGCGAACAGCTCGAATGGGTCCTGCTCACGACACAATCCCTGGATTGCGTAGAAGATGTGATCCGCGTCCTCCGCTGTTACGGAAAAAAGCGGATTGTAGATGACTACCACCATTGTCTTACGAAAACGTTTGATATCGAGAACTCCCGCCTCAGGACCTCAGAAGCCAACATGAAGCTCCTGGGACTCCTCAGCGTACTCGCCACCCGATTGGTCGCCGACCAGCAGGAAGTGGCTTCCTGCTGACGACTAACCACCCGACTCACCCCAATAGGCCCTGGAGTGTAGCCTCTGGCATGGGGAAACCATGGCTGGACAAAAATGTTTTTGGCCCCAAATCATGGGATTTGTCCTATAGCCCATTCATACCAGAGCAGATGCCCCAATCGCCGATAGTCTATATTCCAAGATTGATAGAAGTGCCTCCAGATAATTTCTTTCTACTTGGACCCAGAGGAGCTGGCAAATCCACGTGGCTGCAGCACGAATTCCCCAAAGCTGAATACGTCAATCTTCTCCTACCCGATCTTGAGCAAAGACTTCGAACCAACCCATCTGAACTTGAGACATTAGCCGTCAGCTTACCACCAGACTCTACTCTGATTCTCGACGAAATCCAGCGCGTGCCTACGCTCCTGCCTCTTGTACATGACCTTATCGAACGCAGGTTAGCGGTTCGATTTGTACTCACAGGAAGCAGCATTAGAAAGTTGCGCCGAGCCAATATCGACTTGCTTGGCGGACGTGCCGTGCTGCGTCTGATGTTCCCATTTGTTGCCTCTGAACTTGGCGCTCAGTTCTCGATCGAGCGGGCCCTACAATTTGGACTCATGCCCTCGGTTTGGACGAGTATCACCCCTGCGGATCGACTGAAGAGTTTTGTCAGTGCCTACCTTCGTGAAGAGGTGCTGATGGAGGGCTTTGTACGCAGGCTGGGAGATTTTCACCGGTTTGCCGAGGTGGCCAGCTTCTACCAAGGCCAGCAGTTCAACACATCTGAAGTCACCAGGCAGGCCCAGGTATCTCGCAAGACAGCAGATGGCTATCTGCAGATTCTCTACGACCTCCTACTCGCCTTTGAACTCCCTGTCTTCACCCGGCGAGGACAGAGGCCCTTGGTCAGCCATCCCAAGTTCTTCTATTTTGACTGTGGCGTCTATCGGGTGCTTCGTCCATCCGGCCCCCTTGACGAAGTCACTGATGTGGAGGGTCCCGCCTTGGAGACTCTTGTGGCTCAGCATCTCCAGTTTTGGGTGGCTAGACAAAGCGAAACCTGTCAGTTCGCTTATTGGCGCACACGAAGCGGGCTGGAAGTAGACTTCGTGGTATATGGACCCAAGGGCTTCTGGGCACTCGATGTAGCAAATTCCACCCACATCTCCCGCTCAGACCTTAAGGGGCTTAAAGCCTTTAAAGAAGACTATCCAGAGTGCACCCCCGCTCTACTGCACATGGGAAAGACAAGAAGTGTCATTGATGGGATTCAGTGCATGCCGGTGGATGAATTTCTCCTCGGTGTCACCCCCGCCCAACCTCTTCTCCAGAGCTCCTAGAGATCTCTAGAAACTACGCAAGAGGCCCGCTCTTTGCGGGCCTCTTGCAATGACTATGCCGTCTTCTCCTGCAAGCCCATCTGTATCGCACAGGTGGCCGTGGCGGTCCTGAACCACCCCTCGGGCCATTTCGCCCAGACGCTAAAGTCCGCGCCTCGCGCCACTGCATGCGAAGTGCCGACCCAGTCATGCTGCATCTCTACCACGGTGCTCGTCACAGGCCCCGACGGCTGTTGGGCGGTCGTGGTGATCACCTTGGGAGTCCAGCGCTCTTTCCACGTCTCGATCGACACCCACCACTGTTGTGGTGATCGCCAGTAGACCGTCCCCACAGTAGGAGCTCGCTCGCTCCACGGGTTGAGGCGATAGAACTCTTCCCGCACTCCAGGAATGAGCTCAGGATGCGTGCGCATCATGCCTGGACCGTCAAACTCGAACACCACATCCCCAGTCTGATTCACAAAGGTGGCTGTGGGTTTTGGAATAGGCCCCGCTGCGGCGGTGGCCTCATCAATCCTGGGCTGATGAGCTGCTTTGAAGCGACGAGCCAAAAAGGCTCCTATCACCAGACCTAAGACGAAACTTTCCAAAGCACCCATGGCAATTTCTAGGGACTTCTGGTTACTTCCGGCTTGGCTCATCACGATGGCACATAGTACCCCGGCTCCAAGAAGGGAGAGGAGACATAGCCCGACCGCTCCGCTAGAGGACAAGATAACCGCACGAGCCAACATGGTCCCCGCCGTAGACGAGGCGATTGAAAGTAAAAAGTTTAGCGTGAATAGAGCGCTGATCGTTTCTTTTAGAGACTTCATGGCCGCTTCCCGATCGGACACGAGCTGACAGACCCAAGCTAAGGGCCGGATGACCGATAGCGCCATCCCACACACGATGCGCACGGGAACAATCGCCAAGTTCCTCGCCATACAGCTCTCTGTCGAATAGGTGGGCACCATGGCAAGGCCCTGCTGACCAATCGATGACAATCCGTTACTCATGACAATAACCTCAAAGTTGTTTTCATAGGCTGAATTGTACGATTCGATTGTTATGACATAATTAAGAATCGTGACATCGACTATTTATTTGAAGAAATCAAACTAGAAATGACGACTTTTTAGCACGCTTGGCACAGACTGTGCTAAAACAAATTTGTGAACGTGCTCACTCTTGCCGCGCTGCGTGGTGCGAAAGCTCACTCAATCACACGACCTTCCGCA
>JBMOFD010000100.1:0-4827 GCA_049314435.1 Chlamydiia bacterium
GTTCTGTGGTCGCAGGAACTCCCAGAACCCGACCTCCACGCTATTCCTGAGATCTGGGACTGGCCGCAAACTGAACTCCTCCCCGACCCACCTGCGTTTCTTGAGCGATAGCGAGCAGCCGCCCAATCGAAGTCTGTAGTCGCATACCCACGCCTGTGATGAGGGGGCTGCCAGGGCAGTCAAACGCTTTGGTGGGGTCTGACCCACCTTAAAGAACATAGACTCAAAATTTTCTCAGCGGTAAGAGGTCTATAGGCACCACGGATCTGATCATTGGACCCGACCCGGGGGCATGGAGGCACAATGGGCAGCAATAGCGGCATACCATCTTCAGGGTCATCACCATCTAGTCCAGAGTTGTCCGATATTACGTGGTCTCCGGGCTCGTCAGTCATCATCACGCCCAGGAGTCTTGGGTCTGCTGTGAGTGCGAGAGCGATTCGTCCAGGGGAAGCGCCCCAGGGGTCACCAGTCGAAAAAGTGCATCTATTGGCGTGCGATTGGCTCTCGGAGGAGCATGATTCTCAGCTGGGAGAAGAAGCTGCGCTTAACCAGGGTCATGGTCTAGGGGCATCGCATCGCGTTGCAGAACTCCCCAGTCTGTTGATCGGACGACAGGACGCGACTCATCGGCCTGGTGGTCGAAGAGAGCAGATTCCAGAGCCTAAGGATCTAGAGCCGAAGAAGAGGGTAGCTTTTCAGTTGCCTCCGTCCAACGAGAAGCCTTCGGTGGTCGCAAAGGGGATCGGCCAGCAAGCGCTGAAGACCGCAAATCAGGTTGCGCGCATGGCAGTAGGCCTTGTCGCCTCCCCTGAGGAGGTTGCGGTACCAGCGGGAAGGGGTGAGGTTTCCACAGGGGCAGGAAGAAGGTCCTTTGATGACATCCCGCCCTCACTAAGATCTCCCGCTGTGAGAGAACTGCCCTTTTTCGATGAACCTCCCACCACTGTTGACGATGCATTGCGGCGTCTAGTAGTGCAGTACGGGCAGCGGGGCTCAGCTAATGCACGGCTTGTCGATAAGGCGTGTGCCGTCGAAACCAAGGAGATGGAGCTAAGGGGAGCATCTGCCCAGACAATCGGTAGATACGAGAAGCAATTCCATGACTTATTCCGGGCAGGCAAGCAGGCGGCTGCTTTGGAAGACCTCGTGAGTCAATGGAAAGCAGACCCCACAGACGATGACAAACTCGAATGGCTCCAGCTGCTGCAGAGCAAGCTCGAGTCCACTTGGCGTGATGAGACCAACCCAGACTATCAAACATTACTGCGCTTGGTGACGGGACCAGATTTTGGTAGGAAGGCGCAAGACGTTCTTGATTTCTGTGATGAGGCCATTGAGCACAGACGTACATCTGAGTGGCAGGACCCACAGCTTATCGCAGAGGCTCAGGACCTCAAAAGGGTCTTTTCATTGCTGCAGCAATGCGACCCTTCAAGGGAGAGTGCAGGCCAATTACTCACGGAATTACAGGCGGCCTTTGATGTTGTATCCATCGTTGGGAGGACCTTTTTACCGCTAGGGCACTACGACGAAATGGAAGTGTTCAACAAGCTCTTAAACGATCTTCCACCACCGAATTCGATCGAAACAGTGGTTGAGGATGTTAGGGTGATGGGCGTCCACCCCTTAGATGCTGACTCTAGTGTTCCGGGGCTGCAGTCGCGCGGAGCGCGGGTTTCCCCAACATTCGATCAAGAACTGTCGACCTTGCGCGATGCCTACCCAATTGAGCAGGTGAGGGCAGCGGGCGTCCGTTTTAGAGTTGCCCTCCGGTTGCGTGGGATGGACGCTCCAGCGTCCGAATCAGAGGACTTATGGCATGCTCTGTTCGACCGGAAGAGCAATCCGTCTGCCCAACGAACGGCCCTGCGGGAACTGGGCAACCTTTTAGGCATGGTCGCTTCATCCGGCTCTGATGAGTCACCTACGCGAGTCATGCACGACTTGGGTCAGTTCATTGGACAGACTTGGGTGCAGATTCCTCAGGGTATTCAGGAGACTGCGGAGTTCATCACGGACTCGATGGCCAATGATCTTCTGAGTGAAATCGCCGTGAAGGCCTTTACTGCCGGAGAAGAGGAAGAGGCCATTCAAGCAGAAGTGGATGAGGTTACGCGAGTTCTTCGGAGTTTCAGGAATCCTAGCCTCCCACCTAGTCAGCAAGCTTGCTTTGATAGGCTTGAGCAATTGGTAGGACAGAGGCTGGGCATCAGCCTCTCGGGTGATGTAGACGGACAGAAGCTGAGGTCTGTGTGGAGCGGGCTATCGACGCAGTCCTCGCCTTCGTCGTCGACAGTGGAGTCCATACAGCAAGAGGACAGCCCGCATGTCGCAGAGGGTGTCCAGACCGGTACAGCCCCGGTCCATATCGAACCAGGTGTCGAGGATGTGAGGGCCCCTGAGCCCGGAATGGAGGATTGGGATCTAGACTTCGCTAGCGCTCCAATCTTCGGTTCGCCGAGTGGACAACGGATTGCGCCAACATTCGATCAAACACTGTCGCAATTGGGCAAAGTCTACTCTCCTAAGCAGGTGAAGGGGGCGGGGAGCCGTTTGCCAATGGCTCTCCGTTTGCGTGGGAGAGATGATGAAGCAGCCGCATCAGAGAAATTATGGGAGGCTTTGTTCAATCCGAAGAGCGGGCCGGCTGCCCAACGAACGGCCCTGCAGGGGCTGGGCAAGATCTTGGGGGTGGACACCTCATCCGGGTCTGATGAATCACTTAAGAGAGCGATGAACCACTTGGATTACTTCATTAAAAATACTTGGGTCGAGGTTCCGCCTGGTATTCAGCAGACTGTGGAGGCCCTCACCGATGACAAGGCTAACGCTCTAATTGGCAGGATGAAGCATAGGTTCGAGTGGTTGCATGAAAATGATGACGATCCTGTGCAGAGGGAAGAAGCAATTCAAGCAGGAGTAGAATGGTTTGAGAACGTGCTTCATGGTTTCAGGCGTGGTGGACCTTTCCCAGCCGCTCAGCAAGCTTGCTTCGATAGACTTGAGCAAATGGTGGAGGGGCTGGGTTTCAACCTGTCCGGCGATCTCGACGGCCAGAAGCTGAGGTCTTTGATTGGCGAGCTGTCGATTCCGGAGCCAATACAGCAAGAGAATGGTCCGAATGTCGCGGAGGACATCCCGGCCGATATAGACCCGTTCAATAGGGCCCTGGCCGCGAGGGCAGGTGAGATATGGCTGCCCGGTCCGGCTATACCCTTGAATCAGACGTCTGCTGCACAGCCCGTCGATTGGAAAGAAAAGCTAACGGAGTTGCGAAGCCTCGATGAGGAGCTCGTATCCAACGCCTATCAGCATTTGACCATCCTTACACCACAGCTGGAGTCGTCGTTTCAGTTTAACATGGATTGGGCGACCATATTTGACGCTTCCAGCTCTCCAGAGGCGTCCCGTGATGCTCTGCTAAGGCTCGCTGATGTCATGCCGGGCGAAGAGGGTCGGTTCCTAAGTTCAAGGCGGGGGATTGACTTCGCTACGGATAACGCGATCGTCAGCTCTGTGGTGGATTGGCTGAAGGAATTTGTCACTGGCTAAGCGGAGCCCCAGGAGCTAGAAAAGATCCTGCGTAGGTTGGGGCCTGGCATCGGTGGGCCGACGCAACAGGCACTCCTCAATGAGTTTAAGAATCAGCTGCGTAGCAGGCCCTTCCGAGAAGGCTCTGACACTTTCATCGATGATGCCTTGCTAGAATTCCCTTCTGCTTTAGCCGCATTCGTAGGAGCGAAGTCTACACCAGAGAAACAAGTCGGATTCAATAGGCTGGTGGGATTGCTGAGACATTGGGGTGGAATCGGTAGTCGCAACGATTCGGACGTTCAGGTCATGAACTCCATACTGGACAGGCTACCGAAGGGGAGATGACGGGGCCACGGGACTCCACTCGCGTGGCCACAAATAGGCCGCGGTCGTTAGGCTGTTGCTTCCATCGAGATCTCGATCATCTGCATCGAGCAATCTGCTATACTCACGCCAGTTTGTTCCTTCCTAGGGTATCATGGCTCGGCTACTCCTCATTATTTCTCCTCATGACCTGGACCGGCAAAGGCTGGTACAGAGTGCGGTACAGCGCGCTAAGGAAGAATCTAAGTGGCCTGTTCTGTGGTTACAGGAACTCCCAGAACCCGACCTCTTCGCTGGTCCTGAGATCTGGGTCTGGCAGCAAGCTGAACTCCTCCCAGACCCAGCCCCTCTCCTTGAGCGCTGCCAAGGACGCGTGATCGGAGCCGCTGCTCGCCTTCATGATCAGAGCCCATGGCGGCGAGGAGAGGTCGTCGACCTCACCCAGGAAAAACCTTGGGACCGGGAGGGGAGATTAGCTCGCAGCCTCAGCGAACAAGCTCATCAGCTCGGCAAGGTCTTGCCAGCTGACCTAGCCGTAGCGCTCATTCGTCGCTTGGGACCTGAGCATCCCGCCCTGGAACAGGAGCTGGCCAAGATCTGTCTCTATGCCGGGCAGCGTCACCAGATCCAAGAGGCGGATCTTTTTGCGGTCACCGAAGTGGCCCATCAGGAGACCGGCTGGCAGCTGGGAGAGGCGGTGCTCGCCCACGATCTAGGCCGAGCGCTACAGCTCGCCGATCACTTGCTTGTGGCTCACGATCAGCCGATGGGGAACCTCCTCGGGCAGCTACGTTATCAGATGGAGCAGGGGCTAGCGCTGCTGCAGCTCCAGAAAGAGTCCTTCAGCAAGATCTATCCGCACCTCAAGGGCAAGCGATTGGAGCAGCTGCAGCAGTGTGTGCGGCGGCTGGGAAACACGCGGCTTGAAGGGATGCTGCTGAAGGTGATCGAGGCCGAAGAGGAGTC
>JBMOFD010000101.1:0-4784 GCA_049314435.1 Chlamydiia bacterium
GGAATGCTCTCAAGAGCGTTTCCCACCATCCCCTGGTACTGATCGAGGAAGCAAATGCTGATTTTGCGGTCTCGCTCCCTAATCTGCTCCTCTCTGTTGGGATGTTGATCCAGGTTTCCGTAATAGTCGTGGTATCTCTTCTCGATTGCCTGATAGAGCGCTTGAGCGGCTGGCCTGCGTGGACCTGGCATTGAGCTAGACGATGACACAGCAACCTCTCTGCAAGACTGAATGACGAGCCGACCTAGCAGCCATCACGCACAGATGCCAGTTCTGCTCTTTGGTATGTAGTTGAGGGCGACCAGGCTGGTCAAGATGAGAATCGGCCCATTCCACCGAGTCACCCTGGCCTGCCTCGATCGAAGTAGAACGAAAGGGTGGGCGTTGCCCACCCTAAGAAAACTTAGAACGCATAGGTGACGGCGCACTTGCCTTTTTGGAAGCAAGTTGGGCAGCCGATATCATTGTTCAGGCTTTGGCTATAGGAATAGCTGGCCTGCACGGTGATGTGGGCTGTGATCTGGTAGAGAACGCGCATTGCAACGCCTTGGTAGTTGGTGTCACCAAGTCCGCTTTCGTAGAAATCGTAGTGTGCGCAGTTACCTCGGCCGACCCCTTCTACGTCAAACTGAGGAACAGCCTGAGCTTGCACGAGTTCGTAGTGAATATCAGCTAGCCAGTTGCCAGGCTCGCCAAGGTCACCCACAGTCAACCCAACGAACGCTGCCCAGGGCTCCCGGCCGACTTCGATGCACTTTGCAGGACATCCGCAGAAATCACCCGGTTCAGGTTTGTCTCCACAATTTGTGATGGTGAGCGATCTCGCAGCAAAGTTGTAGCTCGCACCAGCGTATAAGTTGAAAGGCTGGTCCAGTCCCCAGAATGACCACTCCCAGTTGTAGCCAATCTGCGGCTGCAGGTTGGCATATTGGAAGCGTGGGTCGCCAAAGGAGATGACCACTTCGTCTTCTGAGTCGATGAAGGACGTTGCCCCGAATATATTGCGCCAGTCGATCCAAGAGAGTTGGCAATAGAAGCCTGATTCCCCGATGTCCAGAAGGCCGGCCTCAGCCGCCCATGCCCAGTGGTTCGTTTCTAGGTTCACAATAAAAAGCAGAGCTTCTACGTAGCCATCGCCTGCTTTAGGTAGGACATCAGCATAGCGCATGTCAAAGCCGTCCAGCTGTGAAGCAAACTGCACGGAGGAGCTCATGATATCCCCGATGAAGCGACGCCCGACGTTCAGTTCGAGTCGACGCTCACCATCATCAATGAAAGCATAGCCGAGGTAGGCACGGTCCAAGCTGAGCCCATCGGACTCACCAGGCTCAATCCCTAAGACGTTCGAATAGTTGAGGTACCAGACCGCCCAGCTGTGCTTAGCTTTGTAGTTTCCTGATAGAGAAAAGCCACCACGGAAGGGGAACGAGGGCTTTTCGCAGCGCCCACATGGGCCATACATCTGCTCGCCATTAATCGTCTCGCTTACACCAGCGCCCTCGAAGGTCACCAGTCCGGCTAACTGCAGTTGGCCGCCCTTGTTCTTGAGCTTCACGCCGAAGTTGTCGGCCATCCATTCTTGAAGTATGTAGGCCTGCGAAGAATCCGGCCCTCCGCTTAATGCGGCATGTTCGGCCGCCGCGAGTGGTGCCCCAGCTGCAACAAGCAGGCTGAGCACCCTATTTAACATCTTGCTCATGTGTGCCTCCCAGTCAATGAACTGAGACTCCCTGTGATCGTGATTTGCCTTCACGCCGCAGTTGGCAGAGTTCATGCGAAGAAGAAGTGCGGAATCGCTAGGCGAGGACAGTATGAGCGGATAAGGCTTATGGCGCAATCATGAGCGACATGTGCATGAGCGCTGACTGTCAGGGACTTACACCAGGTTCTCCCTGTGAGCCATTCATCGATTAGGAGAAAAGCTGATGGCGGGGGCCGAGGGCGCGGAGGCTGGTTACCCGATGGCGGTATTCTCCTGGGCGATTGAGAAGTCCCCAGCTGTTTTCATTGCCTGGCTGAAGATGGCGCTGCCACTCAGTCATAGGAGTGCCGTAGACGCCTTCGTCATCCATTCGCCAGAGAGCTGGGACTCCTCGGCCTGGACTCATCATCAAAGCAAAGAAGTAGAATGGCCAGTTGCTGTCAGCCCAGATGAAGGGTTGGGGAGCTAGGAGCCCTCCCTTTCTAAGCCTCTCACAGATCTGAGTTCGGGTAAGGGGTCGATCCTGTAGGAAGCTCTGCAGATGAACCCACCGGATGCGCTGGTCAGCTCGAGTTAGATCATGATTGCCTTCCGCGGAGGACAGATTCAGCTCTGGGAAGAGAGACTGGAGGGCCTGGGCTGCGGACTCCTCAGGGATAAAGGGAAGGCGGCTGACTAGCAATCCCTCGAGAGGCGTGAGCAGTCGAGGAGTGAGATCGAGCTGTTTTAACTGTTGGTCAAGAGACTGTTCCAGAGCCCCGTAGAGCTCCATCGGAGACATCGACCCATTGAAGCCAAGGGCCGACAACCGGGCAGCGCCCTGCAATTTGGGCGGAAGCAGGTTGACCCATCCATCGATCAGGCGATCTAGAGCCTCGCCAGGCACGATGGAGCAGCTGCGGTAGAAGGCCTCCATAGGATCCATCCACTGCTCCGTCAGGAGCGTGTAGCTATAGGTGCCGCTTTGTAGTGCTTCGGCCATCTGGGGGCGCCCCGATTGCACCAGAAAAGCGTGTGTCGGAGAAAAAGCAAGAAGGGAGCTAGGGGGCTGCGTGATGCTATTCAACACATGTTCGGGCAGGGCGCGCAGGGTTTCCACCATGAAGGCCACGAGATCCGCTGCTCGTTCACAGCGCTTCTCTTCGTAGACGGGCGACTCTGTGAGCGCGAAATAGTGCTTCACCAGACCCATCAAAGTTCCACCCGACTCATAGGCCCAGGGCTTGTAGCTACACTGATCCAGATGCTGCAGAGGGTGTTTGGGTAGCGGGCGCCCGTGAGCTTCAGCTAAGCGCTTTAGGCTGCCCTCTAGAAAAGCCGGCTGGTCGAGGAAGAGGCTGGTGGAGTGGCTTAAGTCCAGCAAGTCTCTTGTAACGACACGGAGGTCGGGCGTATCGCGCAGCTCAACGAAGACCCGATCTAGAAACTCCCGCATGGCTTGTAAGTACTGAGCGGGTGATTGGATCCAGGTCCAAGCCCGCACAGCTTCCACGCCGCCTTTAAAGATCAGCCTGAAGCCTGCGGGTGTGTCGTCGAAGATGCTCTCTGTCTGGCCCTGTAAAGCTGGGTCATAGGCCTCTTGGAAGTAGCGAGGCATCAGTCGTTCTACATCCTGTGCAAAACGCTGTGGAAGCTCTGCGACCACCTCCGATCTCTCTTGGATCTGAGCAAGGTTACCCGATGCGTAGTCGTAGTCTCGTTGAGCACTGCGGGCTTCGCCCGAAACGCGACGGGCGTCGCTCTCGGAGCGGATATGAGCCGATTGCGACTGGGCTGACATGTGCCGAGCTCGAGCTGCCTCGGTCAAGGTCACAAAGTGTTGATGTTCCTCATGCAGTCGGTCCAGCTCAGCCTGCAGCTCCTGAGTAAAATGGCCGCCTAGACTCTCAGGGTCTTTAGAGGAGAGTCCAAGAGAGGTCCACAAGTTGTGAGCGCTCCACTGAGGACGCGCTTCTGTGAAGGAGGCAAGTGTGTACTCCCAGGTCTTCAATAGGGGATGGTGTTCGATGCTAGCAAAGGCTTGCGTAGCTGCATCGATCCTTCGGTCATAGGTCTCCTGCAAACGAAGCTGGCGTGCCACACGTGCCGGCAGCATAAGGTCGCCACCACTGGCGGATTCCATAGTGGCAAGAGGCCACTCCAATCCTAGATCAGCTGCGATCATCCGAGAGAGCAGCTCTTGAATGGAGATCTTTTCCCCGAGGTAAGGAGTCAGAAGCCGTCGCCATCTGGCGCGTTGCACATGCAGAGGAGCGGCCGGAAGCAGCCCCGCAACCTGAGCCGCTCGCAAAAGACCCGGATCATTGAAGAGCTGCGCCACGATAGGAATCGGACGCAACACCAGCCCTGAGGACCAGCGCAGTGAGATCGGTACGGCACTGGTTTCCCCGCCGGCCGTTCGTTCAAGACGTCCCGTATCCAGCAATTGACGCAGGTCATCTAGCAAAGTACCTGGGTCTTCTCGCTGGATCAGGATCGCAGGTGCTGTGGCAAAGCAGGAGCCCACACTTTGTCGTAATGGGGTCAGAAGGGCTGAAAGGACCGCTACGCGCACGATGCGGTCAGTGACAGGTCCTGCATCCCAGAGTCCGGCGGCAAGTCGGATACGCTGATCGCTTTCCACCAGATGACTCGGTTTCGAGCATCCCATCAGAAGCACTCGGAGGGCTCGATCGTTCACCAACAGCCCGAGGCTATCGCGCATCTGCTCGAAGAAGGGCTCAATCCCCTCTGTGATATCGGGCCATGCAACGGCCCACTGCGACCACCCAGCAATGAGCTCCTGAGCGCGTTCGACCAGAAACTCGCCCTTAGGACCAAGGCAAGCCTCTGCTGTGCGTAGAGCCACCATCCGGAGCGTTGCCAGCCGGCGGTCCTGCAGTCCTCCGGCATGGATCCATCGGAGGAAGCGGTACTCTGTCAGCAGCGGGTGCTGCTGCTGGCGCAGCTTACGGTCTAAAGGTCGAAGAGCAGGGCGGTTCATGGTGCTTCGCGAGTATAAGGGAGCGATCTAGGAAAAGGCTAGGTGGCGGAGCGCAGAGCAGGGGAGCGGTGGAGGGGCGGAGCTCTGCTCCGCACCTCG
>JBMOFD010000102.1:0-4761 GCA_049314435.1 Chlamydiia bacterium
GAGCGCGTCTTTGTCGTTTCGAAGAAGCAGCTGACCTCAGAGGCCATCTGGGTGCCCGAGAAGGCCTACCCATTTGATATGGCTGACGTAGGCACTGAGCTTTTTCATGGGAAGCAGGAGTGGCTCCAACGGCGATTTTGCCGCACCGGGTGGTACCTGCAGCAACTTCTCAAGCTGTACGCTCCTGTAGCCATTCCCGATCTGTCTGAGTACTTCTTGATCGTCGACTCGGATATTGTGTTCTACAGGGATGTGGAGCTGTTTTGCCAGGGAGTGCCCTGCTATGGCACAAGTCACGAAAACTGGCGGCCCTACTTTGATCATATGGCCAAGCTGCTGCCTGGACTCCGCCGATTCAGTGATGTGAGCGGCATTGTTCATCACATGCTGATGTCAAGGTCCGTACTTGATCGATTGAAACAGGAAGTCGAGACTCTATGGCACAGGCCGTTTTGGAAGAGCTTTCTTGGCCTCGTCGAGCCAGGAGAGGGCTGTGGAGCTTCTGAGTACGAAATCTATTTCAACTACCTTCAGCTTCGGGGCTATCCGATCAAGTTAAAGCCCACGAGCTGGATTCAGAGGTATGTCGAACAGGGGCAAGAGGAGGGCTTCCAGGGCTTATGGGATTTTGTCGTGTATGAGAAGACAAGTCCAGGTCTGGGCTGGCCGGCCTGCGTAGAGTGAATAGACGCCATGAAGAGGTCATTGTAGAGCCTTCGGTCGGTTCATGGAATATGGGGCAAGGGCAGATCAAGCTTACATGACAACAGAACTGGTGGGATATTTTCTAGCCACTCTATGATCGGATGACGCAAATAACAAGGCGTAGAGCCTGTTTTCAGGGCATAAACATGCGTTTGAACTAGGTGCAACGCGATTCTTTGGTGCATGGAAGAGGTGTTCGCAATGTCTCAGCAAGGTCGTCTTGGTTGCTTCGTAGCAGAGGTTCTGTTTGCTGGGCTTGTCATCATGGTTCCTGCAAGCTTTCTAGCGGCCATGGGGTTTGATGCACGAGATATGGAGCGTGAGGCGGTATGTCGGACGGCTGCCAATGAGGTGAAGGCGAATGGGTCTGGAGGCATCACCTTTAATGCAGGAGGGCGGTTTGGCGACCAATTGATTGCTCTGAGCCACGCTCTGTGGGTGAGTCTTAAAACCGACCGACCCCTGATTGTGAGGCGCTTCCCCTACTTGGAAGAGTTGGTTGCTTCTCGCATGTGGCCGCAGTTCACTCACTGGATGCGTCCACAGGTAACACGTTGGGTCTATAGAGAAGGGCTTGGCGTGCCAAGTTCCCTGACCAGCCGCCTTCTTCAAATTGAGTATTTCCCCGACCCTATATGGGAGGCATCAAAGTCGGAATGGGCAGGACGCTATTTTGCGGTGGACTGGGACGAACCTGTTTTTCGTTCCCTCATGAAAAGAGCCGTAACGCTACGGAAGCCGATTCAATTCCCCGAACAGCCCCATGGATGCCTATCAGTAGCTCTTCATTGGAGAACAGGTGGGACGTTTGATGGGTGTGCTGTAGCGGTCGATCAGAGGATGAAGATGCCAGATCCTCAGTTCTTCATCGACGCATTGCATCTTGTACAGGATCTTCGGCCAGGCGAACCGCTCTACGTGTATTTATTCACGGATCACGTCGATCCTAATGAGTTGGCAGACATGCTCAGGGCGCAGTGCGATGACACCGATGTCATGTTTGACTTCCGCCTAATAGGTAATCGTGATGATTTGAACGTCACGAGAGACTTCTTTCACATGCAGACGTTTGATGTGTTGATCCGTTCCGATTCAAACTACTCTCTCCTCTGTGGCAGACTGGTTGACTATCAGCTAGAGATCTATCCGCTGGCCTGCACCAGCCCGGGTCAAGATCCCGCGCCCCACGTAACGCGCATCGGCTATAGCCTAGGGCCGACCGCTCCCCCCCTTGACTCCTCGATTCAGCTGCGACCAGAGCGGTATGTCAACGAGATCGAGCCAAAAGGCAGGTGGGCCAGACAGCTGCCGGTCGGCGAGGAGGACAAGAGACCCGCAATAGACGGTCAGCGCAGAAATGAAGGATAGGCGATGTAGTGCCAAGATTCGGTAGCATGACTTGGCATCTCCTCGGGCGAAGGGGAGGTTGTCCAGATAAGATTTCTCATCCGCATCGGATAGCCTCTCCACTGCAGATAGTTGAAGTAGAGCTCATATTCTGAGGCTCCCGACTGAGCTCGATGCTTTGGATCGACGCACCGAAGAAACATCTTCCAAAAGGGCTCTTGCCATCGATCCTGCACCTCTCCCATGAGCTCTCTCAGGACTGGACGTGAGAGAATCATGTGGTGAGCCACCCCACTCACCCCTCGCGTCATGCGGTGTAACCCAGGCAGCAATCGACCCATGTGCATCAGATACGGCGGATGGTTCTCTGTAGCTTTGATGTAGCATGGGACTCCATCAACAAAGAGCTGGGGATCCTTGAAGAAGACGACATCGGAGTCGAGGACTAGGTAGTGCTCTGATAGATCTGGGATGGCCGTCGGTGCGTAGAGTTTCAGTAGTTGCTGTAGATACCAGCCGGTTCGAGAAAAGCCCTTCTTGCAAGCACGCTCCCATGCTATCAGCTCTCCCCCAAAGAGCTCAGCACCTACCATAGCCAAGGTGAATGGGTACGTCGACTCCGGCACCCAAGCTGCTTCTGTGGTCAGTTGCATTTTGGAGACGACAAAGATGCGCTCGACCCCCCTGATGTGGTCTCGAGCCCCCTGAATGCAGGCGTTGAGGGTTGAAAGATCCTTTTCGGTCGAGGGGATCACAACGTCAAACGCCAATACCTGACCGAGCAATCCGAGAGAGAAGCAGCTAAGAACCGCGGAACATTGTCTCATATGCGGATGAGCATAGCAGGTGCGGTGGCTATTTAGGATCTGCATAGTCGTCTGTCATGTAATCCTTCGTCCGATTTCTAGGCGTGGATCTGATCTAGAGCGATACTGTGTTGCGAAACAGTGCTTTGGATATGAGCTAGAGCTGAATGATTCATTATGGAGGGCATTTTCTGGCCGGATTTTTCAGGTCGTTATAGAGTGGGAAGCCATCTGAAGCGCTAGAGGGGTTCCGTAAGCCCAAGTGCCAAACAGGACGAGAGGTGCATTGTGCTAAGCAAGTTGAGGCAGTTGTGCCTAGCCGTGGGGATCGTGGGTTGGACGGGCCTTTGTTCCCCCCTGTGCGGTACGGAGGTGGTTCTTGTGCACTTTGGGCCTGCCCTTCCAAGCTATCTTCTCACTTGTGTGGAGCAGGTTCGGGTCTGGAGCCCTAACGTGCGCATCACCGTGCTGGCCGAGCGAGTAGCGCTGGATCCTGCTACGGATCAGCTACGAGCTTTCGGGGCTACTGGAGTGGCCATGGAGGATGAACCGAAATCTACGGTTTACCAGAAGTGGTTGGCCAAGAACCGGTTGGGGAATGGATTTTGGAACTTTGCCACTCGCCGATTTCTGGCGCTGGGCGACTATATCGCCCGTGGAGATCTGCGGGATGTGATCCACTTAGAAAATGATAATTTGCTCTATGCCGACGCAGAATGGCTTGCCAAGCGTCTTTCCAACCTCTACCCCAACATGGCGGCGACGTTCGATGCGGACAAACGAGTGATCCCGGGCATTGTCTACTTCCGCACCCCTCAGTCGAGTGCAAGGCTGGCTGCTCACCTCCTGAAGGTCACTGACCGAGGTCTCAATGACATGGAGTCACTGGCCGATTTTTATGCCGCGCGTCAGATCGACCATCTACCAGTGCTTCCTAAGGAATATGGGCAGCATCATCCGTTGGTCAATCACAGCGGAGTCGGCACCAAACGACCAGAGGCCTATGCTAAGCACAGCGATTCTTTGGGTGGGATCTTCGATGCTGCGGCCATTGGGCAGTATTTAGGAGGGATCGATCCTATTCACAATCAGGCGAATAGTGTGGGGTTCATCAATGAAACCGCGATCTACCAAGCCGACAAGATGGAGATTGCATGGAGGAGGGATGATCAGGACCGCACCTACCCGGTCGTGATCGAGGGGCCCAAGGAGTACAGGATCTTTAACCTGCATATTCATTCCAAAAACCTGCAGCCATTCATGTCTAGGTACCGATGAGCTCATGGATTCGTCGCCTCATGAGTGGGCTGATCGTGGCGACCAGCTTGCAGGCTGGGCATCTCTATGTTTGTGGAGATCTCTTTCGCGATTTAGCCCAGTGGCGATGTGATGAGAGAGAGTGGTTTCTCGACCCACCGGCCATGCAATATGGCGATATCGTCTTTGTGAAATCAGACTACTTGCAGCGATTTTTTGACGAGGTGCACCCTCACATCGATCAGCCCTACATTTTGCTCGCGCACAACAGCGATGACCCAGTGCCTGGACCTTGTCTAGATCGACTGTTTGATCCCATGATCCTTCACTGGTATGCCCAGCACATGTCGGTGACTGGTTATGAGGAGCGGATCACACCGATTCCAATTGGTGTGGCCAATCCCATATGGCAGCACGGGAATCAGAAGGTGCTCAGGCAGTTTGCCCAGAGAGCGCCTGGAGTGTGTCGTAGTCGCCTCTTCTACCTGAATTTTCAGCCTGCCACCAATCCGGCACAAAGACTGCCCTGTGAGGCGTATTTCTTAGCGCTTGGAGCAGGGCCGAATCGAGTGGGGATCTCACAGAGCCAGTACCTCACGGAGTGCCTGAATTCTCTGTTTGTCGTGTCTCCTCCAGGGAATGCGAT
>JBMOFD010000103.1:0-4712 GCA_049314435.1 Chlamydiia bacterium
TGATTAACGCAAGAGGCACATGTCCATGGAGAGTGCGAAGAACTTCCTCGGCTCCGACACAAAAATCGAGTGAAATCCGTGGGTCTTGGCGATGGTAGTACTCCTCAATAGCGAGGCCAGTGAACGAATCGTCCCATCCCTGCTGCTGTACCCATCGCCGGATCGCCGCCTTGCCCGTACCCAGCTCTTTGCGCAACCGAGTCAGACCTTCTACGGTAGCCACTATCTCTAAGTCCACACCCAGTGACTGCCAAAGTTTGGCCACTTGCTCAAATTGGTGACGCCCGATCGTCTCCGCCGTATTCACCAACGTATCGTCGAGATCAAAGATGACGAACAAGCCGGATCAACTCCTCTGCCAGACGCCGCGAATGATGGCGAATCAAGTTGCGCTTCCAGGTATCTCCCTTCTGCGGCCGCATTGGCACATCATCCAATAAATCGGCCTCCACCACACGGGGATCTCCATGCAGATCATTCTCCACCGGCTCTGCTTCCATCGCGTAACGGCGTAGCAGCTCCTGCGGCAGAGGCGTCCGATTGACCAAGACCGTGTCGAACACCGGCTCCCCCAGGAACCGATCCAACTCTGCCAGGTAGCGCCCTACGGTGTATCCGGTGGTCTGTCCCTTGCGGTTCATCAGATTCACGACAAACACCTTGCGCGCCATCGACTGACGAAGAGCCTCACCCAGGCCGGGGACGAGCAGGTTGGGGATGAGAGAGGTGAAGAGCCCGCCCGGACCTAATACGACCATGTCTGCATGGAGGATCTCTTCGATCGCTCGCGGGTTAGCCACCGGAAGGGGTTCGAGATAGAGACTCTGATAACCCTGATCGATCTCCTCCGAGTAGTAGATCTGTCCCTCTCCTTCGAGCAGCCTCCGACTGTTAAGGAGCATCTTCAGGCGCACTTGGTGCATCGTGACAGGGACAACACTCCCTCGTATGTTCAGGATCCGGGCCGCTTCCTCCACCGCTTTCTCAAAGCTGCCGGTGACCTTTTCTAGAGCTGAGAGAAGAAGGTTGCCGAAGCTGTGTCCCTCCAAGCCCCCCTGCTCAAACCGGTAGTTGATCAGAGAGCGCATCAGTCGACTTGAATCGGAAAGTGCCACCAGGCATTGGCGCACATCGCCGGGAGGAAGAACCCCCAGTTCATCGCGCAGAATCCCCGTGCTGCCTCCATCATCGGCCATACTGACAATCGCTGTGAGCTCGACCGGATGGTTCTTAAGGCCCCTCAAGACAACGAAATTCCCCGTGCCACCGCCGATGACAACGACCCTCGGCATCGATCGGTATACACTACGCTGTGCCATGAACTACTCCCCTCGGAGGCGCTGGATCCCAACTGACATGTCAGGCGCCTTAAAGAGGAAGGTACCTGCAACCAACACATTGGCGCCCGCCTCTCGGCAGATCCCAGCTGTCTCCGCATCGATCCCCCCATCGACTTCAATCCGGAAGGGCTTGGCGATGGGCTGACCTTCGTCATAGACCTTCCCATGCTGGTCGATCCGAAGCTGGGTTGTCGTATCGCGTATCCACTGAATCTTCTCTACCACTTCAGGAAGGAACTGCTGGCCACCAAAGCCGGGATTAACCGTCATCAGCAACAGCAGGTCCAGATCGTGTAAGTAGGGCAGCACCAGCGTGGCGCTGGTCTCTGGATTCAGAACTAATCCCGCTTCCACACCACACTTCCTGATGTAGCGTAGCGTGTCCGCTACGTGCTCAGTTGCTTCGAGATGGATCAGAATACGATCAGCACCTGCCTTCACAAAGGACTCGATGTACTCGAAGGGATTGTAAACCATAAGGTGCACTTCAAGGAGCAGCTGGGTCGAGCGGTTCACCGCCGCTACCACAGCTGGTCCCATCGAGAAATTGGGCACAAAGTGGCCATCCATCACATCCAGATGGAAAAAATCGGCCCCGGCCGCTTCACAGCGGCGCACTTCATCCCCTAATCGGCTGAAGTCGGCAGCCAATAGGGATGGCGCAACATCAATTGGGTTGGGCACTCAACAACCTCCGTTCGCAGATCGATAAGAGAGTCTCTCGCAGCGCGGGATCTGAGGCAAGGCATAAAAATCCTCTAGCCCTCCAACCAGCGCCCTGGATCGATAACGAGACACATTCCCGTTCCGCATCCATGATCCTATGGACCTCATGGAAAGGATCCTCCTCCATCGACTCAGGCATTACGACCAGCCCCCATCCCCCATCCTCTAGAATCGAATAGCGCATATGGAGCTCCTCAGGAATGCCTCCGGCCGTCTCTAATAGGACGAGCAGACTCTTGAACCACTGAACAAGTTGGGCTGGGTCGACCATGGTTCTTCTTTCCCCTGGGTAGATCCCATGGAAAAAGGCCTCCAAGATCATCTCTTGGTGCTGGCTCATCCCGTCCATCGAACGCTTGAGTTCCTGCAACACGATCTGCTGCTGCTGCAGCAACCCACCGTTGTAGTCTCTAAAGGGACCAATTCTCTCTTCCAAATCGAGGACAATCGCATCACGTACCTTCGTCAGATCAAGCGAATGATCGGGACGCAAAAAGGTCTCCGATCCAATCGCCACCCTAAGAACGCTCGCTTCCTTTAGATAGCGCTTCCTCAATGTGCCAATGGTCCTCTGGCGCTCGATCGACCAGGCACACGTTCCAGCTGTGCGCAAAAGGATCTCCCCGAGATCCTTTCCCCCACTCCCAACTAAACGGGCCATGACCACCGTGTAGACAAGTTGACTGCCCAACTGTTGATCAAAGGTGATGTGCACCTGTGGAAGGTCTGACACGTAACGAAGCTCCCTTCCCAAGGTAATCATGTTACGCATCACTTCCTCTTCGTTGCGCGGCATGAAGAGTGAATGCATCACCATTTCGATCGCTTGGCGACAGTGCGCTGGCAACTCTCTCCGCAGACGCTTGATCTGCTCCTCGGTCCAGACGCCCTCTTTGGGCGTGACCTCCAAATAGAGTGTCTTCAGACCGCCAGGACGGCCTCCCCGTGATAGAAATGATCCAACAACGCCCTCTGCATCAGGCAGAATGGCCCTGATGGCAACCAGCAGGTGTCCCTCATCAAAGATCTCCTGACGCCGCAGAGGGCAGATCCCTACCATCACAGCAAGGCTCTTGCGCATCCCCTGTTCATCGGAGAGGTTCACCGCAAAGACGCGGCTCATGATCCCACGGCGGCGCACCTCGTGGCTCTGCTGCCTAGATCTACGTCGAAATAGGTACGCTGAGGCAATGATCCTAGCTAGATGGCGCGGCTCTCGGCTCTCCGTAAACTCATCCCGGAACGCTGCCAAAAAATAATGCATCTCACTGAGCATCTCCGCTGCAGCTTCCCGAGGATGGCGAGCCACGAAGGAGAGCACCCTCTCCTGTACGGTAAGGATCTTCTCCTCCTGTCCCATCGGTCGTAGAGAAAGGATGCGATAGAGCTGCCGTGGGTAAGCAAACCCTAGAACGACTTCCCTCTCCAGCTGTTGTAGAGCAAACTCAAACTCCTCACGCTGGCATCCCTCCACCAGCACGAGGTGCATCTCAATGAGGGTGAAACGTCTTTCAGGAAGATCCTCGAAGGTACATTCGCAAGAAGAGAGAGCCATCAGCTTCCCTAGCCGACCACCCTGTAGCAACCACTTGTTCACGAGTTCCTGGAAAAGCCTTAGAGCCGCCGCGTGCCATGGAGCAAGGAGTCTGAGACTCAAACTCTCCCCGCCCTCGGGCAGGTCCCATGACAACATCGCGCCCTTCTCCGGGGTGATCTCGGTCGCCTTCCCCTGGCGACGCCAGTCGGTGGCCATGGCCTCGAGGATGCTCCCCGCTCGATCCAAAATGGTGTGACTCAAAGGACTAGACCCATCCAATCCCCTTAAACAGAGTCTGGAGGTCTTTCGAAGAGGTCTTTGATCATCTGGCTCCCGTGTAGAACAGGACTCGCCGAACACCATGCCATAGCCTCCTTCAGTTGCCGATCAGGCGCCCCTTTCTGGATCGAAGAAGCGTCAGACTGATAGCCCGGTGCCAATAAACATTCAACCTCGTTTCGCTCCTCGAAGACGGAGCGGTGTTGTGGGGCTAGGTTGGAGGATTGCATCCTCCATTCCTCCGAGAGGTTTGGGCTAAAGGCCATCGCCTAGCAAGACAGGCGCAGTACCAGGCGGTCCTTTTTCTTTGGATGCAGGAAGCTCTGCTGCCGGCTCTACAACGGCGTCTCAATGAGCTAGGCGAAAGGCTCAACACCCCACGGATATCACACCAGAACTGATTCAGCAGATGGCTACACAACAGCGTGCCGTGACGACTCAAGTCCAACAGGTCCAGGAACTCCTGGCAAGGCCCAGCTAGAACAGCTGGATGCCATATGCCTGCCTCTGCCCGCACAGTCGAGGCGTCTAGCGGAAAGAGCGCTGTTAACCGATAATGAGGCAAGCCCCACCCCTCCGGAGGATTCTCATGCAGACGTGGTCCGACAAAGAACGAGACGACGCCTTACGACAGATCTGGAGTCTGCTCAACATCCACGCACAGGGATTGAAAGAAACATTTGGAGTGGAGCGTATTGGGCTTTTCGGAAGCTGGGTGCAAGGAACAGCTCAGCCATGGAGCGCTGTCGACATACTAGTTGACTGGCCCGATGCGGATATCTACAGCTACGTCGAAATAAAAGACTTTTTAGATATGATCTTCGGCCGCA
>JBMOFD010000104.1:0-4683 GCA_049314435.1 Chlamydiia bacterium
TCATCTTCCTCTCTAAGTCCCTGAGCTTCGTTCAAGATTGAGCTTTTAGTGGCAGCCCCCTAAGGTGTGGAAAGAGCGGGGGTGGGTGTGATGCGGATTGCGTTCTTAGGGTGTTGCTCTGTTCTGGGGTCCCTATGTTGGGGTGCAACCTCTGGTCCAGAACAACGGCTGACCTATGACTTATCGGCCAGAGAGGCTTCACATCTTCCGCACTACCGCAGCTGTGAGAAAGCTCCAACGGCTTCACCCGCGGAAGCGGTCAACATGCACGGGCTTCTGCAACTTCATCTCTCAGGCAGCGATCAATTCTCCGCCAAGACCTTCAAGCAGATCTTAGATGGCATGCCTCGCGGTTCGAGCCCTGATGGCTTGCTGATCTTAGATTTGCGCAATGACGTGCATGGTTTCCTCAACGGGGCGCCGGCTGCGTGGCGGGATTGGAATCTACAGAGTCAGCCCAGTCTCCGCTCGGCAGAGGGACTCCTCGCGGAGGAGGCTCAGCGTTTCAGCGCGATCGAGGGGACTCAGCAGAAGGTTTGGTTAGCCCCAGGCGATCTCCAGTGGCGCGGCACCGTTGAAGTCACCATCGAGAGTGCACAGACGGAACCTGCCTGGCTACAGGGCCAGAAGGTGGGCTACACGAGGATGCCGATTCCTCTGTGGGTCGTTCCCTCGGATGACACCATCGATGGCATCGTGAAGCTAGTGGCTGGGATAAGCCCCCGTCGCTGGATCCACGTCCATGATGGCTGGACTCAGTGGGGTACGGTCATCGTCATGACGATGATCGACATGATGCGCAATGCTCAGCAGGTTCCGCTCCAGGATATCCTGGTTCGACAGTCTGTTCTTGCGGGATTGAACCTCAATGAGATTCCCCACTCTGAGCAGTATGATCCGGGCCCATGGGACCGCTACTATCCTCCTTCCGAGATCCGCCCTCCCTATCGCTTTGATGGGGACTCCCTCAATGGGGCTGATCCTATGGAGCAGAACGATCCGCTCAATCCCTTCTTCCTGCCCTATGATGCAACGGTAGTGGAGATCTCCATCCCAGGGGAGACACCGGAGCACGTGGAATCAGTGCGAGGTCGACTGACCTTTTTGCAGGACTTCTACCGGTATTGCCGCATAGCTGGGCGCAAGGGATACCAGACGAGCTGGTCGCAGTGGATGCAGGAAGGGGTAAGCGAAGAGGTTATCTCTCAAGGGACGACACATGACCGATCCCATGCGATGCTACAGCGCACTTGGCGCATGCTGAACCACTTCAAGCAGGGTGGGGGAGCGGGATGGGTGCACCATGAGATGGCGAAGAAGGCTGAATAGCCAAACAAAAAGACGGGAGCCCATCAGGGCTCCCGGACATATCAGTCGGTGTTGTGGCTTACTTCGTGCCTACTGAACCAACGCTGACAGTTCCCTTACCAGCCATTCTGCAGACATGGTAGATAAAGCTAACTGTCTTAGGAACGGCCGTAAAGACGAGGAACTCAGTTGCCTTGGGCACAAACCACTTGGTTCCCATGGTTGCGTACTTTACGCCACCGCAGAGAGCACGAGTCCCCAAGAAACAGAGAACACCGACGCCTGCAAGACCTGCACGTGCTCCCGAGTGTTTTCCAAAGGACGCAGCACAGGCAGCTCGACCCTTTTCACAAGCTGTTCCCAGCTTGTCAGCAACATAGACAATCCCGTCACATAGCTTGTCCCAGGCTGCATGTAGCTTGCCCATGCAATACCGGCCAAAACGTGTCATTTTGCCAGCAGGCCTTGCCTGATCGTTGTCATCAGCGGGTGCTACCGGAGCGCTAGGAGCCGGAGCCGCTGTTGCTTGTTGATAAGAAGGAGGAGGCGGGCTAACGCTGTCCTTTTTGACTTGGCCTGCACGTGCTTGCACGCTGATTTGATGCTCGACGGAGCGAGAAGGGCTCTGCGGGGACATGTCACCAATGGCTCTCAAGCCGTTTACATCGGCGAAGATGTCGTCCTCTTCACCTGTAGATTGTCCCTTCGGACTACATACCTCTGGGATATGTCGTGCCATCGGCGAAAAACCGCCTGTTGATCTAATACTCATAACTTCCTCCAATTGGTTTTTGTATCTACACTTAATTATAACATTCAAATTTAAATGATAGATTTAGAATGCGTAAGAAAGATGTAAATGCGCATTGGAAGAGGGCTCTATAGAGGACCCCGCAAGAAAGGGGTGATGAAGAGGCGGGCTTTTGATGACCCTTTTGGAGATAGGGTCAGCCCATCTGTGGCGAGGTCAGACTAATTTACCTGACCAGCCCAGCTTGGTGCGGAGGATGTCATAGTAATCGCGATGGGGAAGGGCCAGGATACGGAAGCCCCTGGTGGCACGAGTAAGATGAAGAGTTTGCCCCGCTTCTAGGGGGTGATCTCTTAGGCCATCGACGGTGACTTCGACCGGCATGCGGGCGGTGACGACCGAGATGGTGATCTCCCGATGAGCCGGAAGAAGAACAGGTCGATTCGAGATGGTATGAGGGCAGATGGGAGTCAAGACAACGGCTTCGATGTCTGGCACGACGATCGGTCCGCCTGCGGCCAGATTGTAAGCAGTCGATCCGGCGGGGGTGGCGAGGATCAGACCATCTGCCACGAAGGTATTGACCCATGTGCCGTCTACGGAGACGGAGAGTTCGATCAGACTCGGGTTGGGGCCGCGGTGAAGAACCACATCATTGACCGCGAACTGCCGTCCATGGTCGACGTTGATGACGAGGCGTTCCTCGATGGTATAGTTCCTGGCCACCAGGTTTTCTAGGGCGCGGAGGAGACCCTCGCGAGGCACCTCGGCCATGAAGCCTAGATGACCCAGATTCACGCCTAATACGGGGATCTGTAGGTCGGGGTATTCATGAACCACTCGCAGGATCGTGCCATCTCCGCCCAAGGTAATGCAGATATCGGGTAGTTCAGGGGCCTTTGGGTCAAAAGGACAGAGGCCGAGGGTGGGGGCGGAGAGGATGTCAGCAACGACGTCCACACCATGACTATGAAGAAAGGCAACGATGCTCTCGGCGATTTCCGCTGCACCCGGCTTATGGAGGTTAGGGAAGAGAACGATCTTCACAGAGGACTCCTGAGGGCTTAACAGAGAGAAAACATCCCCTCGGTCTGTGTATAGCGTCTCGTGATGGGGAAAAGCAAGGGATTCAAAGAGATGGCACCTCGGGCTGCAGAGAGCAGCCCTGTCGAGGTGCGAAGAGGTAAGGAGATCCTGGGGCTCATGCCCCATGGATCAACCCTGTCTCTAGGAACTTCCTTAGGCCTTGAGGAACTGTGCAAGGTTGTAGGCGGCCAGTGCAGTGGAGGCAAGACCGGTCACAGCCAATGTCCCTGGCATCGCTGTCGCTACAATCAGCGAACGACCTAGGAGTGTGAGTATAGTTTGTGAGTGGAACGCACCGAAGAGCGACGCGGCCAAGCCACCTACTGTGGTACTTGCCAGGAGCTGGCTGCCAGCTGTCTGAGTTTTTGCTTTGCTGCTAGCTAAAGCCAAGCCCAACATGCCCGCAGCACCCATAGCGATACAAATCATGGGAACCGATGCCGTGGCGAGTGCGCCAGTGGCGAGGCCAGCTGCCCCGTATAGGGCCATTGTGCAAACAGTTGCAGCGGCTGCGGTTGCGCCGCAGCTAAGAACAGTATTTAATCTTTGCAGAGTCATGAGATCTCTCCTCTGGAGTTTGACCAGTGTGTGTGACCGCTCATGTTAACCAGATCCTTACTTTTATGGCTCCAGATTTTTTAAGATGAGGCTAAGCGGAAGTCGCGTTTCACAGTGGGTTTTGAGCCATGATGGCTTGAAAAGCGAGTTGTGCTCATGACTTGTGATGGTGACGCTGAAGGAGAAGTTGGCTCGAAAGGACCGAGCGAGGTTGCCGAAAGGCGCTTGGCGGCGCCTGCACGGAATCGTACAGGCGCCGAGGTTGGGTCGATGCTATCGGAACATTCTTGATACGGACCAGCCAAACTGGCAGGCAGAAGCCAGGCCGAAGACAGCCCAGCCGCCTGTGACCATTTGCGCTGCTGTGAACGAACATCCAAGCACCGTCAGAACTCCGCGATGCAGGTTGGCCGTTTGCCCACCACTGAGCGCCCAAGCCGCCGATCATAGCCAGGAGAGTTGCCTGTGGCATAGTGGAGCCATCCTTACCAGCGTTCCGTCCTGTGAACAGACCGATTAGAGCAGCAGCGCCCAGAGCCATTGCAACGACGGGAAGCGTGGCAGGAAGAGCGGCTCCTCCAGCGATCAAGGCTGTGTGGGCGAGATAGACACCCGTTACGCCAATTGCGGCGCCGAAAATACTAGACATAAGACCATCCTGTTTCAATTTTGAGCAGTTGCGGCTTGGGCTAGTAACAGCTCAACCAAAATCTGCGCAAACTTAAACGAACCTGCTCACCGCGTGGGCCTGGTTCAAAATAGGCTATTTTCAGGTTACACATGGGCCGGGCACCCCAAGAGGATGGGCCGGAAGCTGGTGTAACCTTAGATTGAACCACGCCTTGCGATGTATAGGTTTGATTAGGTTTTTAGGAGCGGCTGCGACCTAAGCCGGAGTACGCAGGAGATTATGATCCTTTCTTGTTTAAATGGACGTGCGGGAATTCCCATCCCCTTCAGGGGATCGGGATGAAAGCACG
>JBMOFD010000105.1:0-4580 GCA_049314435.1 Chlamydiia bacterium
GCCCCGCACCCCCCTCTGGGGGACTAGCGTCCCCCAGACCCCCTCTATGTTGTATCTAGATCAGGACCGGTTCCAGCGGCATCCGCTCGGTAATCTGCGATCCCTCCCACTCACGGATCAGCTCCAAGGTCTCCCGAGGAGTGGGGCGCTCAGCTAGCTGAGCCACGAGAGGGGCTTGCCCACAGAAGTGCGCTAACTTGGCAAGCAGTCGTAGATGCTCTTTATCATTATGAGCAAAGAGGAAGAAGAGACAGAAGACGGGCTGTCGATCCAGAGCATCATAGGGTACAGGTTCCGCTGGATAGACCACCGCAATGGCCTCCTCCCCGCCTGGCAGCAGAAAGTCCCGTGTATGGGGAACCGCTAGCCCATTGTTGAGAGCTGTCGTCATCATCGACTCCCTTTCAAGGAGAAGGTTGGAGACCAGCTCAGCATCCAGATCCAATCGCTCAGCGAGACGCTGCATCGTGTGACGAATCACCTCCGCCTTCGTACGACCCGGGATGTTATGGTGGACGCCCCCTCGTGTCATCGCACGTAGGAGACTGAAGGTCTGGTGGCCTGTATTCCCCGACTCGGTCGGCGGCTCCGGCCTGCGCTCTTCCTGCCTTTGGAGTCGATTAGCTAAGACCCAGTTCTGGATCTCTAGACGACTGAACCGATACTGATGATTGAGACGATAGGCCGGAATCTTCCCGCTCTGGAGCCATCGACGGATCGTTTTCTCAGAGACTTTCAGCAGCTCTGCTACATCTTTGATCTTGAGATCCATACCCTACCCCGCCCCGTCTCGAATCGACCTTCCATGCACACCAGACCCACCTTAAGGGGCGATCTGTCGTCCTTTTAGGACCTCTTCAAGATGGTGAGGATATCGTTCGCCGAACGAGATTTCAACAATTGTTTGCGTCTCTCATCATCCCGAAGGAACGCTGTGAGCTGAGAGAGGAGCTGAAGATAGGCATTGGGCTGGTCATCTGGCCCCCCAATCAGGAACACGAGATGGCAAGGATCGCCATCGATCGCTTTCCACTCCACTCCATGAGGCACCAGGGCACAACAGATAAAAAACTCTTTTAATTCTGGACGCTTGGCGTGGGGAATCGCCATCCCCAAACCAATGCCTGTGGAAACGATCCGCTCTCTCCCTAGAACCGCCTGTTCAAAAGCCGCAGGCTCTTGAAGAAGCCCTGCTCGTTCAGCGGCGCTGATGAGATCGTGGATAACTGCTTCTTGGGTAGAAGCTTGGGAAACAATGACACATTCTGGTCGCAGATAGCGTGTCAGCGATCCAGAACCAGGCTGCTGCAACATAGCAAATCTCCCACCTAATAGACGGTGCTTCTGTCGTTCAATGCGTGCCAGTATGTCCAAACCCACCTTCACCCCGTTCTGTAGGCGGCAGGCTGGTCTCGACATAGTACCGAGCTCGCACCACGGGACAGACGACAGCTTGGGCAATGCGCATCCCTGGCTCGATCACGAAGGGATCCTGCCCCAAATTGATGAGCAGAACTTTCAATTCCCCTCGATAGTCACTATCGATGGTGCCAGGAGCATTCAGTACCGTGACGCCGTGCTTGTAGGCAAGTCCCGACCGCGGCCGCACTTGTAGCTCAAACCCCATCGGCAGAGCAATGCTCAGCCCCGTAGGCACTAAGACTCTGGCACCTACTTCCAAAATGAGAGCTTCGGGAATGCAGGCGCACAGGTCTGCACCTGCTGCCTCGATCGTGGCATATTGCGGCAAGCGTGCATGGGCAGCCATCACGCAGGCAATATCGATTGTTTCCTCAAGCTGTTGCGCCATAAAAAACCTCACGGGCGATGCGGTCGTCATTTTGGTATAAAACGAGGATTCTTCAGCTAGGGAATTCTTTTGGATAGGCGAAGAACAACTAGGCCAGGTAGCGCAAAATCCGATGCAGTGTCTCTTTCTGTTGAGCTCGCATGACGATGGCATCGATCATGCCTCGCTCTAGAAGAAATTCGGCTCTCTGCACCCCCTTGGGCAGGATACAGCCCATCGCCTGCTCAATCACTCGAGGCCCTGTGAAGCAGATCAGAGCACCGGGCTCTGCCAAGATGACATCGGCAAGTGTGGCAAAGCTCGCTGTGACACCGCCGCTCGTTGGGTCGGTCAACAGAGAGATGTAGGGTAACTTGGCAGCGGCAAAGCGCTGGAGCACAGCCGTGGTCTTGGCCATTTGGTACAGTGCGAAGATGCCCTCCTGCATCCGAGCTCCGCCACTAGCTGTGATCACAAGGAGCGGCAGGCGTTTCTCGATCGCGACCTCGATGATGCGAGCGATGCGCTCCCCCACCACCGTGCCCATCGACCCGCCTAAGAAGGCAAAGTCCATGCAGGCCACAGCAATCTGCATCCCATGAAGCTTGCCCTCTCCTACCAAGACGGCCTCGGAGAGCGCGGATTTCTTCTTAGCGCTGACCAGCCGACGGTCATAGGGCTCTAAATCGACGAATTGAAGGGGATTGCGGCTCTGCAGCTCCTCAAACTGAGGGGCAAAGCTCCCTTCATCAAGGAGAAGAGCCAGCCTCTCTGTAGCCCGCAGACGATGATGATGCTGGCAGTAGGGGCAAACGCCCCACCGAGCTTGGAATTCATCGGTTGGAATCAGATTCGAGCATCCCTCGCACCCGCTCCATCCATCAAAGCTCCGTTGTTTGGAGCCTTCAGCAAGCTGGGGTCTCATCCGTGAATAGGAAGGCATGCCTCTCTCCCGTCTTCCCCTCCTATACCAAGCTCAACCAATCTCCGCTTCATATCGAGCTTGCACATCGTTCCAGTTCACGATCTGCCAGAGTGCCTTCAGGTAGTCAGCCCGGACGTTGAGATATTGGAGGTAATAGGCATGTTCCCACACATCGAACCCTAAGAGAGGCACGAGACCTGTGGTCGCTTGTAGAGGATCTTGATTCGCACAGGTCGCTAGCGTCAGGCACTTCCCAGCACGGTCCCAGGCTAACCATCCCCACCCACTACCCTGCACTGCACCAGAGAGTCCATTGAGGGCTTCTTTAAGACCATTGAGAGAACCGAAACGTGCTTCAATCGACTTGATCAGAGCACCAGATGGTTCTCCACCCTTGCCCACTGGAGCTAAGTTCTTCCAGAAGATGCTGTGGTTGACGTGGCCACCACCATTGAACTTAAGAGCAGCTTGTAGAGACAAGACGGTCTGGAGATCATCCTTCTTCATAGCTTCATCAAGCTTCGTCAAGGCTGCGTTGAAGTTGTTCACGTAAGCCTGATGATGCTTGGTGTAGTGCAGCTCCATGATCTGCTTGCTGATCGCGGGCTGTAGGGCATCAAATGCGTAGGGAAGAGTAGGTAGCTCTAATGGATGCATCTCGAGGGACTCCGTTGAAGAGGTCCCATGATAGAAGCACGGAGATTCCTAAGCTAGCGGTTGAGTTTGCATCACTCTATAGGTCGGCCCATCGTCCGTTGAACAGTCTCGGCGCTGACACCTTGTGATCAAGAGCTCGTTCCAACTCGTTCCTGAATTGCTCCAGGCAACGAGTCTCCGCTTCGTCCTCAGCATGACCCACAAAGAGTTGTTCGATGGCATGCTCTATACACTCAAGGGTGTCGACGTCAGCCTGTATCCCCACCAGGTGACGCTGGAGACGGTCTGCCTCTATCGCTGGCTCCTGATGCAGATCGGCGGCTCTAGCAACGGCGTGCTCAAGACGACGCTCTATCCTCTGCTTAGCCACGGCATCGACTAGCCTATACCGACCTCGCGCCATGAGTTGTCCACAGACCAAAGCGACGGTTTCTCTCGTCACGACTCTTGCGATCACAAGCTGACCGATCTGCCACGTCACGATGCCATAGCCAGGTGCTCGAGAGCATGAATAAGATGTCCAGGTCCCTTCATTGCGGAGAGCACACTGCGCAAGCTCCTGCCCACCCAATCTTCTCAGCATCTCTGCCAGTTGACGCGGTGCGAGACCTCGATGAGTCATGCCGTACACGATCGCGTGGGCCACCCCAAGCTGACCTCTGTATTGCTCAATGGAACGTCTACGGCGCCAGTCGTTGACCATCACGGCGCTAAGAGCAACACCTATTGCGGCGGGAAAGGAAAACAGCATCCCTACTGTGAGACCCAGCAGACTGCCCAGGCAACACGCTTGGATCGTGATGGCACTCTCAGATTGAAACCCGCTTCGAGCGGATATGCGGCCAGCCGGCTCCAACCCGCCATTGACCAGGAGGTTGTAGGTCGCTTGCGCATTGGCTATGTGATTGATCAGGATCATGATCTAAGTGCAAGTAATTTTATTACTATATTATCACAATGCTACCAATAATAACAAAAGAAGTGGACTTTAGACACGGGCTCGATAAGGGGTATATTGTCACTTGGGAGCTACCAGTGGTCCCCGCGTAGGCGGGGCCATGCGGTGCTGGACACGGGACTAGCCTTCTAAACCCGAAGGCGGCGTGATCGACACGCAGGTCCTCAGACTCATTCTGAGGAAACGGCTGGGAACGGAAGCGCGTTAGGACTCACGGTGCTGAGGAGTTGATCTGAAAGCTCTTTATAGAC
>JBMOFD010000106.1:0-4261 GCA_049314435.1 Chlamydiia bacterium
TTCAAGTGCCAATTTCATTGTCATGATCGCTCCAATGGATATGCTGCAAGCCATCAATTTGAAGGATCTGCTCCTAGAGCAGCCTTCAACGTCTTGCAAACACGATCATACTGACGTGTGTTGATTTGAGCAACTTTTAGTCGTCATATGTTGTCTTTCGTTGCTGACAACCATTTTTAGAGCTATTTTCTATCCTGGATAAGAAGCCCTGGCGTGACCTTTTCGGACAGGCCCGCCTTCATGGAGGCACGTGCCAGGATAGCGGTAAGCGTTGAACGGTCCACCGACCCACCGGTCGCGTTTTGAAACACAGGCTCCGTTGGCTTATGACCGGCAGCACCGTAGGCCTCAAGAGCCTGCAACACATGCTTGGGCATGGCTGCGTCATACCCATCGAAATGGATACGATTGCGTTTGAAGTCGAGACTGCTCCACCGAAGGTCCAGGACCTCAGCAATGCCCTCGGCGCCAAAGTAGAGCACCTGCGCTATGAGCACGTCCCGTGTTGAGAGATGTTGGATCAACCGAACGAACTGATCATAGGAAAGAGCCTTGTTGGTGGTGGCTCTACGAATGGGGTCTAGGGCATACGGCACGATCCCATATGTCGCTTGGTTGATTCCATGAGCAAACGTGAGATATGCCTCTATGGCCAGTTCCTTATCCGCCTCAGACCACCCTCGAAGACATCTGATCTCTTCTACGATGTTTTCATGACCGTTATGCTGCAGAAAGTCGACGGTGACCGGGGTCCCAGCGCTGTCGTGAGTGGGAATGGTTCCGCTCTGTACAAGTCTAAGTACCACCGCCCCATAGCGCTCGCGCCGGAATGAATCCGTTGCCACTCCTCGATACCAATCACACACCGCAGAAACGAGAGGCGTCTGCCTCAGGTGTTCGCCCAGCATTTGCATGCTGCGCGCCATACCCTGGCACTCCTTTCGATACTCCAGAATCCCCTCTTCAATTTCCTTCCGAACTACAGCAGGCTTGATGAGCCGCAGGCATTCCCCTTGGAATTTCTCATATGCCGTGACTGCTTCGTCAGCCTCGGCAAAATGGCTCTGCGTATTGAGGGAACCTCCACCACTGAATGGCCGATCATCTTCTCGTTGAGGCATATGCTCCCAGACATTGTTTGGGTTGTCTACTCAGCCGCTGGCTCTTGGCCCGACTCCGGACCAAAGATGTGCTGATTCATTTTAGCGACAACCCGCGCAGAATGCGACTCACTGAAATGAGCGTACCTCTTCACCATCTGGAGTGTCTTGTGGCCGAGGATTTCAGCGATTTCTCCGGTGGTAGCCTTCTGCATAGCCAAGTAGGAAGCCGCCGTATGCCTCAGGTCATGGAAGTGAAAATTTTGAACACCTGCTTCTGCAACAGCACGTTCCCAGGCATTGCGAAGATAGACCGGCCGCCAGGGCTCTTTGCCCGGGAATAGCAATCCCCCATCTCCAGATCGCTTCGAATACAGCCCCTTGAGTAGCTCCAGAGCGTGCGCCGCCACATGAACGACACGACGCTCACCGTTCTTCGTATGCTCGAGGACAATACGCCCTTTGGGCAGATCGACTGCGCTCCAATCCAGGCCAACCACCTCGCTGTACCGCATGCCGGTAGAGAGCGCCAGAACCACGATCGTATATAGGTAAGGGTTGTCGCTCTCCCGACATGCAGTCAGCAAGGAGGTACGTTCCTGGTCGTTGAGAAACCGGACGCGCCCTCTTGGCTCTCTCGGCCTTTTGACTCGAGACATAGGTGAGTCACTCAACCATTCCCATTCCTTTCGGGCGATGTTGAGGGCATGGCCGAAGGCCGCCATGTATCGAACGACCGTAGAAGGACAACGCTTACCTCCGCGATTGGTCTCTCCTTGGGCAAGCAGATCCCGTTTTTCTACAATCGAGCTGGCCGAGAGCTGTGACAGGGGCAGATGTCCGAGCTGCTGCTTCCACCATAGCAACTGACTGCGCTGACCAGGTCCACTGACCGGCTTCGAGGGAAGCACCTCTAGGATGTAGCGATCTATTAACTCCCCCACGGTGCGTTTGCTGGCCTCCACTGGAGATCGCCCTTCCTTCATTGCTGCCTCGGTGACCTGAGCCCACTCCTTGGCCTTGGTCTTGCTCGCGAAGGTGGCAGTTTTGAGCGGGTGTCCCTTGACCCTCACCCGCACTCGATAGCTGACTTCGTCTGTAGCGCTGATTCGTTTGGTAATATCCGCCATGGGAACCTCAATGTGTGAGGCCATTATCGTAAGAGAGAAAACAAGTAATCAATTTTTACATTCAACATAAAATGACTGATCTCCACCCAAAACAACGGATGACAACTCAAACCAAGCCCGTGGACCACAATGGACCATGGACACAGTACCCTCACCGCCTTCCACTGCAGGGATGCGGAAGACTTCCTAGATTCCTAGGCTTCCTAGGTGTTTCTGACATGAAAGCAAACTGCATTCCTTCCAACACCATTCAATCTAGGAAGCCTAGGACTCTAGGAAGTCCGATCTATTCGCTTGGCCAACCGTTCGAATGTCTCACCTGCCAGCGACGAGCGGCTCATGGTGTCAACCATCGGTATGGAACCTGGACTACTGCCTACTGCAGAGGATATCTTCTTCACTAATGCTTGTTGCAATTTCTCTCCGACCCTCCTAGCATGTGACATTTCAGTAGTCGTCGACTCGTGGGAGGGTTTATGCCAACCCTAAAAGGTCTCTTATCAGGCCCTTACTGGCCAATGCTGTTTCTAGCAACGGTCATTCTTTCCCATAGCACCGCGTTGCATGCATCCATGAGCCCGCCTAAACGCCCCACCACATCCGCGCATGTAGATGGCGGCGTTGCCGTGCGAAGCATAGGACCAGTACAACGCGCCGTTCGGGATCTCCCTCCAGATGAGGAATACGCTCAATACGAGATTCAGAATCGGAAAAATGACAGAAACAGCAGCACATGCGACTTCCTCGAAGCACTAGGACTCAGTGCGGCTTGCATACTTGCCGAGCAACCCATTGGACTGATGGGCACAACCGCTGCAGCTATTGGGGCTGGTAACGAGGTTCTGGAGGCGAAGAAGGACATCACGCACATGGAAAGACATAACGCTCAGGCCCAAGAGCGTAAGAACAGGGTCCGGGATCAACGACTATTAAACCACTGAGTGCAGTCAATATGTCCACCAACATAATTATCAACAGCGTAAACGTCGTGTTAGAACAGTGGACCCTGTTGCAGATGGCAGCATTACTAGCCGTCATGTCCATGGGAGTGAATGGCATTTTCTGTGCGATTTCGGGACAAACAGATATCCGCCACCGCCCGCGACCGTTCTTAATCGCATCCCTTGGATTATTTGGTTCCGCGATGGGCATTGCATCGCTAATCCTCAAGCTCAACCGGAATCCTCTGATTGGTCCCGAAGGGCCTTTCGGATGTGTAATAGGCCTTTCTCTTACACTGGCAGGTGTGATAGTAGGCCTTACAGTCACATTCCAACAGTATTGGCCCAATACGCCGCGCTTGGGATGGCGACTTGGCCTCGCTATCTTAGCCGTGACTACCACGGTCGCTTGGCTGGTCGTTGCGATCGTGTGAATTCTGCGGCGAGAGGGCTTCCTTACCGAGAACAGGCTAGAGAGCTATTGGTTCGTTCAATTTGCAACATTGCGTCGCCCATGGTCCTCACCCCATTTTGCCTAGTCATGGGCCTTTGAGAGTATTGGCCCAGGATCCCGCCTTTGCAGCGGGTATTCGGCCCAGAACTGATTGCCCTATCTGTCTTGGTGGCGTGGCTGCCTGTCACGATCTCCTAACGAGTGCAATACTCAGTCGGTATTCCTCATCGACAAGCCAATCACCATTCCCGCAGCCTGGCCGATGAACAGCCATTGCTGAATCACTCCCCCCAGCCTGCCAAACCGGAGGCTGGCTCCGCATCCCATCGACGGCTCAATATCCTCCACCGCTCGCTGCGTTCGTCCGTCTCACGACAATTGCGTAAAAGGTGCGTAAATTCCCATCCCTCAGAGGCTACCATAAGCACCCTTGGCCTGCCCGCCAAGCTGGACCTCAACGGAACCAAGCTGCCCCTCTCCTTTATGGTTGAATGGGGTAGACGTAGGCTGAGATTTGGCACGAATTGGACCACCAATGGACCATGGACCGTTGGACCACGGAAATTTGGACGGTCTAATTTTCGTAAGTCACTGATGTACAAGATGCTCGGAGCGGGACTCGAACCCGCACGGAAT
>JBMOFD010000107.1:0-4230 GCA_049314435.1 Chlamydiia bacterium
AAGAAAGCGGTAACGAAGAAGGCAGCTCCTAAGAAGGCTGTAGCTAAGAAAGCTGTGGCTAAGAACGCTGTGGTCAAAAAGACCGTAGTCAAGAAGGCCGTTGCCAAAAAAGCTGTGGCCGCGAAGACCGTGGCCAAAAAGGCCGTAGCTAAGAAGACCATGGCTAAAAAGGCCATAGCTAAGAAAGCAACGACCAAGAAGAGCGGCGCCAAAAAAGCCGTAGCCAAGAAGAGCGTGGCCAAAACGGGTACCGCCAAGAAAGCTGTGGCCAAGAAGGTCATCGCCAAAAAGGCAGTAGCCAGGAAGGCCGCACCCAAGAAGGCAGTAGCTAAGAAGGCCATAGCGAAGAAGGCTGCTCCAAAAGCAGCGGGAGCTAAGAGGGCTGTAGTTAAGAAAGCCCCTGCGAAAAAGAGCGCGGTCAAGAAGACAGCAGCTAAAAAAACCGCAAGGACCTCTGCTAAGAAGAAGTAATCCACAACATGCCTGAGGCCTTTCTACCGAGGGGGTAGGGAGGCCTTTTAAGGCGCCTTCTGAGAAGGTTTCTCTTGGGTGCATGAACGGCATGGATACAGAAAGAAACATCGCAGGGAAGGGTTTCATGCTCTTCTCTTGATCAGGGGAGGGATCCGCGATGCCAATCGACCCAAAAGATATTGTCCACCAACGACCCACGCCTTCGACGACGGGACCCGTGCCTGTTGGCGGTGGTCCCGAAATGGAGACCAAGTTCGGTCAGATTCTGCAGCAACCCGCTGCAGGAGCGCCTACCGGCGCACAACAAGCAGGAGCAGCGCCTAGCGCAGCGGACCTGATGCAGCGTCCTGTCGTGCAGGGCGTACCCACTCCTGAAACTCTCATCCAACAGACGACGAAGGCAGCCGCACGGATCGGCGACCTCAGCCAAGCCCTGCAGACACCGGGCATGAAGCTGAGCAAAGCAGACCAAAAGCTCCTCGTGACCAAGTTGGGAAACAGCAACAAGCTCATTCGCTCCGCCGCCAATAAAGTCGGCGTCGACGTAGGGCCTCCGATTAAACCGACTAAGGATGCGACTGTGATGGAAAAGGCTCTCCTCTTCCTTACAGATGGGCAAACGAAGCTCAATAGCGTACGATCTACACTCGAAGGTATGAAAGCGTCCGGCACGGGTCTGAATCCGGCGGATGTGATGTCTCTCCAAGTGAAGATCAATACAGCTGACCAGGAAGTGCAGTTTTGCGCTGCCAGCATTGGAAAGCTCGTCGATACGATTAAGACTCTGATGAATATCCAGGTGTAAGAACCTGCCGGGACCATGGCCAAGAAGAAAACGCAACTCGACAGCCTGCTAGACAATCTGGACGAGGCTCCCCTGACCACCATGCATGGGCGCATCACTGAGGTAGTGGGCATGCTCATCCGCGCTGTGGTCCCTGGAGTGCGTATGGGCGAGATCTGTCTTGTTCAGCGCCACGAAGACACTCCTCTTCGATGTGAAATCGTTGGGTTCACGCGTGACGAGGTCATCCTCTCCCCTCTTGGAGAGATGCGCGGCATAGGCCCTCAGTCCGAGGTGATCCCCCTACGCATTCCCGCTACAGTCCAAGTGGGTCCAGGTCTTTTAGGCCGCGTCCTGAATGGTCTTGGAGAACCCCTAGATGCTGATACATTAGGGCCTTTGGCCAATGTCGTACCCTACCCTATTTTCCGTGCCCCGCCCGACCCCCTGCGTCGAACGATGATCACCAAGCCACAATCCGTGGGAGTGCGTGCCATCGATGGCGTGCTCACCTGTGGGGAGGGGCAGCGCATGGGGATCTTTGCTGCGGCCGGGGGTGGTAAGTCCACGCTATTGGGCATGATGGCACGCTATGCGCAATCGGATGTGAACGTCATTGCCCTGATCGGGGAACGTGGTCGTGAAGTCCGCGAATTCCTAGAGAATGATCTGGGTGCTGAAGGTCTAGCTCGTTCGGTCATTGTGTGTTCTACCTCTAATGAACCTAGTCAGCTTCGCCTGAACGCCGCCTATGTGGGAACGGCCATTGCGGAATACTTCCGGGACCAGGGCAAGAAGGTGATCTTCATGATGGACTCGGTCACGCGTTTTGCGCGTGCCGTGCGTGAGATCGGTCTGGCTGCTGGAGAGCCACCCGCCCGAGCCGGGTATACCCCTAGCGTCTTCTCTACCCTGCCCAAACTCCTCGAACGCTCTGGGAATAGCGATAAGGGTTCGATGACCGCGTTCTATACCATCCTCGTGGCTGGTGATGACATGAACGAACCGGTTGCTGATGAAGTGCGCTCCCTCCTCGACGGTCATATTGTCCTCTCCAGTGAGCTGGCCCGCGCGTTTCACTATCCCGCGATCGATGTCCTCGGTTCGACAAGCCGTATCTTGAGCCATGTGGTCGATAAGGAGCATCTGGCACTCATTGGTAAGGTGAGAGAAGTCCTCTCTCACTACCGCAAGAACGAACTGCTCATCCGTATCGGTGAATACAAGCCTGGCAGTGATAAGAATGCCGACTTTGCCATCAAGTACATCGACAAGGTGAACCGATTCCTACGTCAGGCAGTTGATGAGCGCTGCACGTTTGCTGAGACCCAGGCTCAGCTCCGTGCGCTCTTCCGGACCTAACCATGGCGCCTCAATACCCGCTGCAGCAGCTTCTCCAGATCAAGCGCACGCGGGTCGAAGAAGCAGAGCGTGTCCTAGCCGACAGACGCAAGGCACTGGAGCTCGAAGAGGAGAACTTGCGGAAGGCTGAGGAAGCTCGCCAAAGAGTTAAGACGCACTATCAAGAAACTCTACACGCTCTCCGAGAGGGCATGGATACCGCCTCCATGCCTCCTGCGAAGATTACACACACGAAGGACTACCTCATCGAAGTGCGTGAAAAGCTCAAGCAGGAAGACAAGAAGGTAAAGGATCAGGAGCGCGTGGTCGAGGCTGCCCAGAAGCAGGTCGATGAGGCGATCAAGGTGCTCCGCCAACGACGACTTGAGGTAGAAAAGCTGGAGCTCCATGAGGGAGACTGGCGCAAGGGCGTCAGTCTCGAGGAGCTGCGGCTTGAGGGTATCGAGATCGACGACTTAGGTACGGCTATGTTCAACACACGGAAGGATCGACGCGATGGATAACGTTCCCAACATCGGATCTGTGCCCTTCACTCCACGTCCTGCACAGGACAAGCCCGACCTGAAGGCGCCTAAGACCACATCGGACTTTGAACTGCTGATCGAGCAGGTTGACTCCACGGATTCGGAACAGCAGGGTCGTCGACGGGCTCAGGTGCAACCTGAAGACGATACTGAGGAGAACGACACTTCGTCTGGGTTTGCCCAGCAAGAGACTCCCCCACAACCTGCCTTGAGAAGGTACTCCCAACCGAGCTACTCTAGGCCAAGTTACGCGAAAGAGTATGAGCTGACTCCCCTTGCCCACGATCTTCCAGAACCTCTAAGTTATGGCGAACCGTCCTCATCCAGCAGCTCAGGGGCACCTTCGACCCAAGCCTCGCCAGCGGCCGAGAACGCTCCACCTCGTCGTAGGCGAGTTGCAGCTGCCGCGCAGCCAAGGAGATCAAAAGCAAGTAACCCCTCTCCCACGCCCCCCGAAACAGAGGAACGCCAAAAACCGGTCAAAGGCCCTAAAACAACTCCTACCAGGAAGAGTGGACGAGCCAGGATGGAGGCTCTGATGGCCCCTCCTCAATCGGCCCAGGAACAAGCGGTCTTGGCCGCTGCAGACCACCAGGCAACCGCTTCGGCCCAGGAGGCAGCACTCTCTGCTGAAGGGGTGGTGGCCGCTCCCAGGGCAGCCAAAAAAGCGGTCAAGAAGGCCGCTAAGACTCCAACCGCAGCAGCCACTGCCCAAGCTCAGCCCGCCCCAGAGGCTGTCCCTACGAAGACTAAGGCTACCAAAAAGGCACAAGGCACTAAAGAGGGTAGCCAAGACCTAGTCGCTCCTGAGGTAGTGACGGGAACCGAGACAACCAAGAAGGCAAGAGCGCCTAAGAAGGTTGCGGAAGTGCCGGCCGCACAGGAAGGGGCAGCGGTCAAGAAGGAAAGCAAGTCGAAGAATGCACCTGCTGAGGAGGTTGGGGTCAGTAGCGCAGTCTCAGAGACCACCCACCCAAAGGGAACTGTGACCAGCGACCTGGTCGCAGAGAGCACTCTCTCACAAGCACCTCCCTCACCGACCAAAACAAAGGAAGCAGCGCAACAGGAAGCAGCGCAACAGGAAGC
>JBMOFD010000108.1:0-4181 GCA_049314435.1 Chlamydiia bacterium
GCCATTGAACAATGAGCCCCACTATGAGAGCCCTAGTTTCCCTTTTGAGTCTTGGCCTTCTCTTTAGAGGCGCGCAAGGAGTGTCTATGAATGCTGAGACGATCATCCGTGACTGTGAGAACTGCTATGCCGTCCTCCACCCACCCATCGAGCATGACAAGGCTTTTGTCTGGTTTACAGGTATCCCGAGCCCTCTCTTCAACGTGGTCTGGCACCTCAAATGCCAAGATCATGAGACCGCCTCGACCGTTGATGAGATCATCACGAAGGCGCCTTCCGGCATGCCACTGGCCTTTCTGTCCCATGAGGTCAACCACGCAAAAAATCTGCCGCAAATCCTCGAGCAGCGTGGATTTCAGTCATTAGGCCCGTTCCCCATGATGGCTTGGGAGGTTCGGCCCATAGATGCATTACCCGCCGATATACGGAAAGCCAACCTGGAGCCCTTCATGGAGGTTCTTTCTGGCTACTACCAGCTGACACCAGAGCTCTCGATTCCCTATGGCGCCCGCTTGAACCATGCTCAGATCGAAAACTATCTGCTCTACAAAGAAGGCCAGCCAGCCGCAGCAGCGAGCCTGGTTCTCGTCGACAACGAGGTCGCCGGCATCTTCAATGACGCCCCAGTGCAGAGGTACGGTCGCAACATGCTTCCAGAGCTCATGACCTTCCTCATGCGTAGAGCCCACCAACTGGGTCTCTCTCGGCTTGTGATGTGGAGCTCTCCTGACCTGGCGCCAACCTATAGGAGTCTTGGATTCAAGGAGATCCTTCCGCTCGAATTTTACGTCCGCTAAGTCTTGCCTCCTTATGCGGGGCCTGCCCCGCACCCCGCTGGAGGAGTGCCCTCCTCCAGACCTCCTCTCCTGATTTTTTCTATCAACGTGGGTCCATCACAACCCGGTTCATAAGGTCGATTTTGCCGTCGATAACCTGTCGGCGGATTCCGCTATGTTCAAAACCCCCGATTTATGCACGATGCATCAACGAACCATGAACACAGCGTCCACACTATAGAAAGACCGGCAGTTATGAACAGTCCCACAGACACTGAAGAAGAAGAAGTCTTATATCTATAGAGATACTCTTCTTTCTTAGTGTGTTGAAAACCGGTCGACACCTCGTGTATAAACTCTGAGCTATGAACAGTCAGCCTCTATCCTCTTCATGGTCCAATCTCTTTGCAGAGCAAACTTCTGATCCCTTTGAGGCTTTTCTTACCCAACAGAAAGAGCCTTGGAGAGTCTTGGAAACGCTCCCTAGCCAATTAGAGCGCTTGGGATCCTCCCAAAGCCTCTCTGATCTCCAAGCTAGATATCCGGGCGTCACCTTCGCTCCTGACGGTTGGTATGCCCTTGCGGAAGATGTTCGGATCGAACCAGGCGTCTATCTCTCTGGCCGGATTGTGGCCCGCTCAGGAGCTGAGATTCGTCATGGGGCTTATTTGAGAAGCGCGGTCTATCTAGGAAGAGAGGCCGTAGTCGGACACGCCTCGGAGGTCAAGAACAGCATCCTCCTTAGCCGTGCCGCCGCGGCGCACTTCAACTACGTCGGTGATTCCATCGTGGGTGAACGGGTGAATCTAGGAGCTGGCGCCATCTGCGCCAACCTCCGCCTTGATGAAGCTCCTGTTCGCCTGCGCTGGTGTGAACAAGTCATCCACACTGGATCCCGCAAGCTCGGCGCCCTCATCGGAGCGGACTGCCAGGTGGGGTGCCACGCCGTCTTAAGCCCCGGCACAATTTTGGGTCGTAATGTCTGGATCGGGCCCGGATGTTCCGTTCGGGGAACCGTTGATGCTGGAACGCGTTTGCTGGGCCAGGAGCGCGCTTATGTCGCTTCCTGAGTCCGTTGGGCGCTTGCGGCTCGCAATTGAAGCTGAGCTTCAGCAAATGGCCTCTGCGTGGCAATCGCAAGGGAGCTTGGGTGCTGCACTAGCTTATGCTGTGTCTGGCCAGGGAAAGAGGTTGCGACCGATCCTCTCGCTGCTGTTAGGTTCGCACCTTCTGCATGATCGCTCTGCCGCTCAGGACCACGCGCTTTTGAGGGCGGCGTGTGGCGTGGAGCTTCTCCACGTGGCCAGTCTGATTGCCGATGATCTGCCCTGCATGGACGATGACGAGGAGCGCCACGGGCGCCCCTCTCTCCATCGTCGCTTTGACGAGGCCACGGCGATCCTGGCCTCAGTGGCTCTGGTGGGTGAGGGGTTTAGGCTTTTGACGGATGCTTGTGCTGTAGCGCCCCATACGATCCACGCCATCCACTCGGTCTCTCGTATTGGCCTATTGGGCGGTGTGCAGGGGATCTGTGGCGGGCAGGCGATGGATCTGGCCTGCGCCCGAGGCGAGCCGGTCGACATGGCCCTCATGCTCAGTTACAAGACGAGTTCGCTCTTTGAAATCGCTCTCTTGGCTGGATGGGCTTTTCATCCCGCCCCCCCGGACTCGGTTGAACCCGTCACCCAGATGGCCCATCACCTCGGCTTGGCCTATCAGTGTTTTGATGATCTACAGGACGCCTGCCAGGATGGCCTGGCTAACGCTTGCCGCCTGTGGGGGACTCAATCCACGTTGGAGTGTGCGATCGCGCACTGGGAGGCCTTTCTGTCAGTCAAGGCGTCGTTGGGTTGGGACGGCGAGGCGATTGATGCGTTCTGCGAATGGGTGGTGATGCAGGCTCTTCCTGCATCACTGGATGGTGCGGCCTTGGGCCGGCACTGATGGCCAGCTCGTTGTTGGACTATTGAACGGAGCGCGCGACCTGAATTCGGCGGGCCGACTCAGACAGGAGCCTCTTCCTCTGTTATGAGGCGACCTCAGGTATTCGGGGCCCCCTAGCGAGTCACTAGGCTCTCGCTGGTAACGCCATCAGGCCGGCTATTGCCGCTCCAATCAGCGCGGCGCCTAGAGTTCCTCTCCAGCCCAGGGTGTTGGGTAGGCCGGGCCAATGCCTTTGTAGTGCGTGCAGGATAGATGCTCCGCCCGCGACCCCAATGCAGCCAAACAGGACCACGGTCCAGGCGGGCCCGGACAGCGGAGAGGCGTCCGGCGCCCTTAGTTCCCAGCAGCCTATGAGAACGGTCATTCCCGCAAGAAAGAAGTAGCCCGAGGATGCGAGAAGTAGTCTTGCCTGAGCTCCGATTGGTCGGGCATTCCCCGAAATAAACATGAATAAAAATGTCAAACCAACGGAAATCGGAAGTAATAAGATGACTTGCCATGTTGAAGTGTCTAGCCAGCTGCTCATCATTCGCCTTACAGTGTTGTATTTGGGTTCACCATGATCTTTAGGCCGGTCGCCCAGCCCTGCACCTGCCATCGAGACCCCTGAATTAGCTATTATTATTCCAGCGGCTGTCACGAGTACTTTCCTTCCTGGTCTTAACGGCATCGTTATGCCGCTCCATTTTGAAAATGTCCTTCTGTGCTTCAAGGACCTTATCTCCGCCCTTTAAGGAAAAGAAGGCTCCAGTTGCAATCTCACCGGGCGATTTGCGGGCGATACCAAGCGCCGATATACAAAGTCCAGCGCCGAGGTCTAGAGCTCCATCCCTTCTGTCGGATTTGCGGTTCTCAATCTCGTGCTCCGGATATTGCTCATCTTCGGGAAGGTCGCGAACGGCTCCAGATGGCTGCCGGTGCTTTCGGTCAGCATCTAGTCGGTGCGACGAGAGGGGGGCTTGCGTGTCGGGCCAGCAGGACCTTTCGGGTACAAAACAAGCCGCTACCAAAACTACGATAAGGCCTATCTGTTGGGCTAGTGGCGGGGCTATCGGTCGTCTCATTTCCGACTCCAGGGGGGGGCTATCGAGCCATCCAAACGAACGTCAAGGGCCTGAGTCCTCAGAATGTGATTGTGGTGTGGGTCGCCTTCTGATTCCAATCTTGTTTGAACGAGAAACGGTTGGCAAGGGAAAACGAGCCCAGCTCCACAATGGAGTCAGGCGAAATAGGTTGGCTCAGACTGGAGCTTCTTCCTCTTCTGGCGCATTGGCTTCTACAGCTGCTGCTTTTCCGGTTGTCATCCCACGACCTGCTAGCATCTGTTCGTAGGCATAGCTCGGATAGCTGCTTCAAGCTCTTGAGCGAGCGCTGGCTTGCGCTTGAGCTCTTCACGTGCTTGCTCACGGCCCTGCCCGATGTGTTGCCCTTTTGCCGTTCGGATTTGTGGGTAACGTCAAG
>JBMOFD010000109.1:0-4145 GCA_049314435.1 Chlamydiia bacterium
CTCCTCGGATGGCTGTTCGTCTACCTCGCTATCCTCTTTGGGATGGCGACCGGATTCCGCTGGAGAGGGTGGTCAAGAGCCGTTCTCAACTGCCTCCCCTCCGGGTTGATGGCAGCGACTACGATGTCTTCAGATGCCACGCTGCCTGTCACCCTGGCAGGCGCCGAGAAGAACCTGCATGATCCAGAGATCGCTCGACTCCTCATTCCGGCCACAGTGAATATCCAGATGCCGGGAGACTGCTTCATCAACATCTTCCTGGCCTTTTCCCTCATTCCACTCTTTGGCCTAACCCATCCAGCTCCGATGCAGCTGATCGCTTTCTGGTTCTCCTTCGTGCTTGCCCGCTTTGCGGCAGTGGGAGTGACCGGCGGAGCGATCTGGTTGATGATCCCTCTGTATGAGCAATACTTGGGATTCACGCCGGCCATGACCTCCCTCATGATTAGCTTCAATTTGCTATTGGACCCAATTGTCACATCCAGCAATGTCATGGGAAATGGCGCTCTCGCTATGCTCTTTGAACGCCTACTAGGTCACCGTGTCCTCAGTTCAGGTAAGCCGCTCGTTGCAAGGTAAAGCCAATGCAGATCTTCGTTCTCTTCTTTTTGGCCCTACTCCTTCTGTTCGGCCTCTTCTCTGAACCCAGTACGCCCCTGGATCCGGCTACCTGGATCTTGGCAGACGCTCGTTCCTGGAATGGGATCCCCTACATCGCAACACTAGCCGCCGATGGATGCATCATCGTAGCTGGTCTATTTGGGCTTTTCGCTACAGTCCGAGCGGGCCGCAGAGCCCCCGGCTTTTTGGATGGCGCCCAGCTCCAGTGGGTCTTCGTGTTTGGGGCCGCGATCCTTGGCGGTGTAGGAGGCATGCTTCTACGCCTCTCTCCCTCCTTTATGACCTTGGGCGTTGTGCGAACCGCCACTGTGGTCGGTCTTACGGCCCTTCTCAATACGCTCATCATCGAACGAGTGCGTCACCGCTATGGCATCCGCATTGCTCCATGGCTCCTGGTCCTTGCTCTCATAAGCGTATTGGTCTGGTTCTTTAAAGAAGATGCCGTGACCGGCAGCGATAGCCGTCTCTACACAGCCATGGTCATCTACCCACTGATCGTTCTGCCTCTCATCATGAACATCTTTCCTCTACCTACGGGCGGAGGCAGTTGGCTCCTTACTGGGTGGGCGATCTACCTGGTCGGCAAGTTCCTAGAGATCCTCGACCTGCCCATCTTCACCTGGACGAACACATCGATCAGCGGCCACACGCTAGGCATTCTCTGTACGGCTGCTGCTGTCGCATGCGCAGGTGTATCTCTACTGAAACGCCGTCAAGTCACGATCTGATCGAATCTGGTTTGGAGGATGTCTCCATCCTCCAAACCACTTCCAGCATCAACCCGCCTCATACTCTTGACGCTGTATGGCGTCCTCTTTGAAGATGGATAGCCCTTCTCCTCAACGAGAGTCATACAGCATGTCGATTCGATCCCCACTCCTTCTCCTCATGGGAGCAGCTCTATCGCTTAGTACGATACAACCCTTCTCTTCGCCGGCCCACGCAACCCTATTTACAAGCCCATATGCCTACGTCCCGTCACCGCAAGAGGCTTTCACAGAAGCCCTAGATCGTTATTTGCTTGAACGAGGCTTTCCTGGAGCCATTGTGGTGGTCTTTAAGAATGGTGAGCTACTGCTCAAACAGGGCATAGGAGAGTGCTCAGACCCCGATCAGATGTGTCCTTTGGCCAGCCTTACGAAGCTGTTCACAGAGGTGTCAATCCATCGGCTTATCGAACAGGGAGAGATCTCGCTCTACACCAACGTCTACGATTATTTTGCCCCCTCCTACCAACCACGAGACGAACGAGTGCACAGGATCACCATCGAGGATCTGCTGGATCATCGTGGAGGATGGGATCGTGAGATATCTAGCGACCCAGTGTTTGATGTCGCCGGGGACTTTGACTTGCCTGAGGAGGCTCTCCGAGATCCACGTGTCCTCATTGAGCATGTGTTGACCACCACGCGTCTCAATTTCTACCCAGGCGATCGATGCGCCTATAGCAATTTTGGTTACATCATCCTGGGTCAGGTCATCGAGAAGGCCTCGGGGCTCGACTATCTGACCTATGTCAATCAGACCCTTGCCAACCCCCATGGCTTCCACTTCGAACTGGCTGTTGCGCCGGCCAAGAATCGGCGTGAACTCCCCTATCTAGACACCGCATCAATGGAGGCGGCTCTGTCCAGCTACGGCCTCAGCGCACGTTTGGAAGATGTGGGTCGATTCTTCAGCCAGTATCGAAGTGATGGTTCGCCCAAGACAGCCAGGGATGCCATGATGGAACTGCATTTTCAGGGCACCTTGCCTAATGTGACGACCCTCATTCGCAGGCGCTCCAACAACGTGGTCATCCTGGTCCATATTCCCGATCGGGATGAGTGCAATGTTTTGGGAGATGCGGAGGATTTGAAGTCCTGCATCGATCATGCAGCTAGCCGCTGCAGGCTTTGAGCCTTTGTTCAGAAGAGCTTCCCTCTTGACGGAGGGGCTCAGCCTGGCTGAAACTGCTAGTACCTCAGTTTCCTGGTTCATCGATCGGACATGGGACGAGCTCCACACGGCGCTCTTTCCCGGCTCGATCACGCCTGGTGGCTGAGCCCGACCATAACAACCTCAGCCACTAGGAGAAGCGGCAAGGACCTCAACCCAGAGGTCTCCCGCATCGTGCCCATGTCTAAGCCATCCATTCTTGAAGATCTCAAGCCTATTGTCGCCCTATGCAAACGTCGCGGATTCATTTACCCCGGCTCTGAGATCTACGGAGGGTTTGCGAATACCTATAGCTATGGGCCCTATGGCTGCGAGCTCAAGAGGAACATCAAGAACCTCTGGTGGAAGATGTTCATCGAGCAGCGAGAAGACATGGTCGGTCAAGACGGTCCCATCCTCCTCCATCCCAAGGTGTGGGAGGCCTCTGGACACGTGGCTGGATTCAATGACGCCATGGTCGACTGCAAGTCCTGCAAAGGCCGCTTCCGTGCTGACCACCTGATCGAGAAGGCTCTACAAAAAGACGTCGAAGGTCTCTCAGTGGACGCGCTCTCCGAGCTCCTGCTACAGGAACCTATCCCCTGCCCGAAATGCGGCAAGCAAACGTGGACCGCAGCTCGTCATTTCAACCTGATGTTCCAGACGCAGATCAGCAAGACGAGCGACCAGGACATCGCCTACCTGCGACCCGAAACAGCTCAGGCGATCTTTGCCGACTTCCGTAATATCCTCGACACAATGCGGGTGCAGATTCCCTTTGGTGTTGGACAGATCGGTAAAGCGTTCCGCAACGAGATCACGCCGGGTAACTTCATCTTCAGGACCATTGAGTTTGAGCAGATGGAGATCGAGTACTTCATCGCACCCGAAGGATGGGAGTCACACTTCGAGCGCTGGCTCGAGCAGATGCAGTTGTGGTGCCGTCGCATTGGCCTCAAAGAGAGCTCCACCTCGCTCTTCGAGCACCCTGCGGAGAAGCTGTCTCATTACAGCAAGCGGACAGTCGATGTGATGTTCCAGTTCCCCTTTGGGCGGGCTGAGCTCTACGGACTCGCCTACCGCACCAACTTCGACCTCTCTCAGCATGCGGAACATAGCCATACCAATCTGACCTACGTCGATCCGAAGACTCATGAACGGTTCATCCCTCACGTGATCGAGCCCAGCTTTGGTGTTGACCGCACTCTATTGGCGCTTCTCTGTGATGCCTATGAGGAGCAAGACCTAGGCGAAGGAGACATGCGCACAGTCCTTCACTTTGCGCCCATTGTGGCCCCTGTGAAGATGGCGATCTTCCCCCTCATGCGCAAAGAGGAGCTGATCAATGTGGCCAAGTCGATCTTTGGTGACCTGCACAAGCGATTTGCCATCCAGTACGACGAGTCGGCAGCCATCGGGAAACGGTACCGTCGTCAAGATGAGATCGGAACCCCCTTCTGCGTGACGGTCGATTACCAGACGCTTGAAGACCAAACGGTGACCTGGCGTGATCGCGATACGATGGAGCAGGTGCGCTGCCCCATCGATCAGCTCGCCTCTCGATTGGAAGCTTCCCTCACCTTCTAGAGCGCCGAACCATGGGCCTG
>JBMOFD010000110.1:0-4101 GCA_049314435.1 Chlamydiia bacterium
AGCACCATCGAAGTCCGAGGTGTGGGGAGTTCTCTCCCCACACCTTTTTTTTGTCCTGATTCAGTCGGCACCTAACCAAGTTACGTCGTGGCGATCGACTTCAGAGATTCCACCCAGGCCGAGGCGATGTTGAGGATATCCTCCACCTCATCGCGGAAGGACTGGAAGATCCACTCTCCATACAGCCACTTATGCACGACCAATTGATCACCCTCTCTCAACCCTAGAACAGATCCCCTGGTGTCTTTCCCGACCAGATTCCCGACCATGAGAGCCTCAAGAGCCTCAGCTCGATTCACCTTAAGACGCTCTTCGGTGATCACCATCAGCAGGACGTTCTCATGGATATGCGCAATCTCCAAGATCAAGCCATCGTTCATGGGCAGGGCTACTACATTGGGCACCACTGACTCGGGCTTCTCTACTCCTAGGTATTCGACGAATTGCCGAATGAGTGCTTCGTATTCCCCCTGCTGCATGATCCCCTAACTCCATTATCGGCGTTTCTTTCCCACCATACACATTGCTGTCCTGGAGGGAAACGTCCAGGACACATTGTGTTGGTTCAGCCAGGACGTTCAATCTCATAAATTAGGGGGTCTGGGGGACGCTAGTCCCTCAGCAGGGGCTGGGGCGGAGCCCTGCAAATAGCCTAGTTCTTCTATGAAGTGACCCCCCTAATATAAACTTCCCTTGACGTCGTGACCCTCCCCGCATTTAATGACGCTTTGATGTCTCTGAGGGGGGAGCCGTCGACGGCTATGGCACCACGTTTAATTGGACAGAAGGGACTCCTAACAGGTCTCGAATTAGAACTCATCGGGGGCCCGAGCTGGGTCTTGGGCCGAGATCCCGATGAGGTCGATTTTATCCTCGAGGATCCCTCCGTCTCTCGGACGCAGGCGCAGATCAACCGGTCGAAGGAGGGCATCTATGTCATCTCCAATCTGAGCCAGAGCAACCCTACACGACTTCATGGCGAACCCCTCCAGGAAACCACCATCCTCAAGGCGGGCGATTCGATTCAGATGGGAGGCACCTGGTTCGCCTTCGAGCCCCTCTTAAATGATCAAGCCTACCCTCCATCGGACGATCACGAAGATGAGGAATCCCCTGTTGAGCACGCCACTCCCGAAGAGTCATTAGAAGAAGAGGCGTTGCAAGAGGATCTCATCCTAGAAGACGCGGAGCGAACTCCCCCTCCCCGTTCTCCGAGCAAGACGAGCGAAGAGTCGATCATCGAGCTCCCCTCTAGGGACACGATCTTTGAGATCCACGAGGAAGACCTGCAGCCCTTTTTGGGGGAACCTCAGTGGCGCTACTTACTCAAGGTGCTCAGCGGACCCAACCAGGGAGCGGAGTTTGGTCTCCAGCTAGGCAACGAATATGTTCTAGGAAAAGACCCCGTTGGGTGCGCCATCGTACTGAATGACCTCTCTGTCTCTCGCCGCCAATGTATTTTCCGTGTTGCCGATGATGGGGAGATCACAGTCGAGGACCTTGAGAGCCGCAACGGCACCCTCGTCGACGGTCAGCTGATCGACCATCGGACAACGCTCAATGCCCATAGTGTGATTCAGGTGGGCACCACCAGCATGGCTCTCTTTGATCGAGAGCATGCTGGTGAAACGGTCATTCGTGAACTGGCTCCTCCCCCTCCACCCCCGACTGAAACCGAGGAAGAGCAACTCTCTACCGAGGAAGCGGCTAAAGAGGACTGGAAGGACCAACCGATCTCCGTCAAGAGCATCTATATGCTCCTTGGCGTATCGGGCGCAGTCCTCTGCGTCGTCGTAATGGTCATGGCCCTCATGCGGGTGGAGACGATCGAGATCACTAGGGAAAACCCTGAGAAAAGGATCCAGAAAGCACTGCACTCCTATCCATCTGTGCAGTTCTCTTTCAATCCTACGGCTCAGACCCTCCTTCTATTAGGACATGTACTGACTCCAACCGATCTCCAGGAGCTCTCCTTCCAGCTGCAGCAGCTCAACTTCGTGACCAATGTAGAGAACTACGTCATCGCTGACTCCAATCTGTGGCAGGAGATGAATCTCCTCCTTGCACGCAATCCCTCCTGGGGCGGCGTGACGATGTATGCCAAGGAGCCGGGTCGTTTCATTGTCAGTGGTGCTGTAGCCGACGCATCGACGTTGCAGTCCCTCCAAGAGTATCTGAACCTGAACTTCAGCTATCGCGATCGCCTAGACATACAGGTGGTGGTGCAAGCGAATCTCCAAGACCAGATCAATGCCGAATTGGCTCGAGCGGGGCTCAACAGTGTGGCCGCGACTTGGGATGCGGGACAGCTGACCCTGAGAGGTTCTGTGGTGAAGTCTCAGGAGAAGAATCTACAAGAGATCGTCCAGCAGCTGAAAACCATGCCCGGCATCAATACCGTCGACAATCTTGTTCTAGCCGTCAGTGAGCAGAAGACAGTCGATGGAGTCATGATGCCCGCCAAGGGCCCAGAGTCCGACATTTCCTCCAAATACAAAGTCTCGGGATGGATCACTGGACCTAGCGGACGCGGGGTCGTGATCAACGGCAACCTCTATTTTGCAGAAGACCAGATTGACGGCATGCGCATCATGGCCATAGAGGCCACAAGTGTGCAGCTTGTGAAAGATGGCGTTGAATATAAAATTAAATACAATGGGACCAGTCGCGGGGCATAGCTCTCAGAAGCCGTTCCGCAAGGGCCTGACAACGATACTATACGAAGGAGAAACCCATGTTGGGGCAATCACAGGGGAGGCAGAAACGGGGTGGCGCAGCCGGTCCAGTTTTACCGTTCCAATTTGATATGGAGAAGACGCTACACAAAGCTGAGGACCGTAAAAAGTACCTAGAGCGTGTAGAAGCGCGGATCGCTCAGATCCGTGAACAGCTTCGAGCTGGCGGTTCTCAAGAGGTGTTTGACCATCTGACGACCCTGCTCAATGCGTACAATGGCCTGAAAAAGGTCATTGAGCGGGCACGCTAGGTTGATGGATAGGGGGGAGAATTAATCATGGCAAACGCAGGCAAACCAGGCGATTTCCAATCAGCTCAGATGCCGGTAACGACCCTAATAGGTGGTTACAATACGGTACAGGGCAATGTTCAAGCAGCAATGAAGGCGATCTCAGCCACGAAAGACGTGGACGTGAGCCAGTATATGGCTCTGCAGATCGCAATGAACCAGCTAACTCAGATCGGCACGCTGATCACAACGACCGTTAGCTCACTCAACCACCTCGTCGTTAGCGCCATTCAGGCGATGCAAAGCCGTTAATCAGGGTAGAACAAGATGCAACAACGTTCACAACATCTATCCGCCTACGATCCCGACTTTCTCATGCTATTGGAAGGCGGTTTCGTGGCGATCAATCAAGCCGATGGTGCGGCAGCCGATCGTTTGTTTGATGCAGCTCTCTTGCTGCGTCCTGACAACTCGATGGCGCACATTGGCAAGGGCTATGTAGCCCTCAATAAACTGCAGCTACAGGATGCGAGTCGAATTTTCGAAACGGTCCTCGGTACAGAGCCACAAAACCAGATTGCTCAGGGCATGCTCTGCCTGACATACGCCTTCTCTCCTAATACGCAGGACAAAAGCCGCCACATGGCTGATCAACTGCTGAAGGATTCGAAGGACCCCACGGTGCAACGCTTAGCGAACAGCATCTTGGAGCTCCTCCGTCTCTTTGCTGAGAAGAGCCAGACTGTAGCCGATGTAGGCCGTCAGAGCATTCGTGCTCGTGCCGCCAAATCCAAAGAAGCCAAAGCTAAGAAAAAGAGCCCAGCTGCTCCTGCTCCTAAGCTAGCCTCTTCCAAGCGTCGTACAGCTAAGAAGCCAGTCAAAGCAGCAGCTTCTGTAGCGACTCCAGCAGCAGCGCCTGCGCCTGCTGCGGCCGTAGCTCCCAAGCGTCCCGCTTTGAAGGTCAAGGCAATCAAGGTCTCCAAAGTGACCGTGAAGGCCGCGAAGGCTCCTGCTGCTCCAGCTGCTAAAGCTGTAGCGAAGAAGGCGGCGCCCAAGAAGGCAGCTGCTAAGATAGCCGTCGCCAAGAAAGCGGTAACGAAGAAGGCAGCTCCTAAGAAGGCTGTAGCTAAGAAAGC
>JBMOFD010000111.1:0-4042 GCA_049314435.1 Chlamydiia bacterium
GCTCTGGGAAGCGGCCTCCCTTCCGCCATTGGCGGATACGGTTGCTTCCCTCTTTTTCTTGGCTCTATTGAGCCTTCTCAAGAGCCTCCAGCGCGCCTAACCATCGGGCTTCGCACTTCCCGCATTCTAACTCAACGCTGCGCAGTTCTTCCTGTAGCGGATGAGGACCGCCTCGGGTCATGGTTTTTTTGCCACGGACCCATAACAATTGTTTTACACGCCTATTGACATCACCCAAGTAACGGAATAACAGTAGGTTAGATCTCAAACTTAGCCGGAGTAAGACGATGAAAGCCAAGGTCATGATATTGGGTGCGCTGTGCACCCTGGCAACAGCAGGAGTAGCCTTCGGGCATGAAGTGGTGTGCGCCGACTTTTGCGAAGGGCAACCCCTAGTGAACGACGATGGGGCAACGACTCGTACGATCTTCTTAGACAGATGCAACCGACACGACACCTTTGCCGCTAGCTGCGACAATCCTCATAAGACGGTCTCATGTGCGTGTGTTCAGACATCCGACGGCAACTTTAAGTATGCCCCTGGGTCAGAACATGGTGGGGAAGACCGCTGCGGCGCTCTGTGCCCAACGCTTAAGGGGACTCCTATCGAGGATACCGATGATGGCGATCATTACAAGGCTTCCATCTAAGTAAATAGCTCTTGGGAAGCGGCCTCCCTTCTGTCAATGACGGATACGGTTGCTTCCCTCTTTTCCTTGGCTCTATTGAGCCTTCTCAAGAGCCTCCAGCGCCTCTAGCCATCGCACCTCGCACTTCCCACATTCTAGCTCCACATTGCGCAGTTCTTCCTGCAACAGTCGAAGCTTATCATATGAGCTTTCTATGTAAAGCTCTGGCTGGGCTAACGCCTGCTCCAGCTGGTGCTGACGCACGTGGAGAACCTGCAGCTGCTTTTCACAGTCAGTCACACGCTTCTGCAGGGGCGCAAGAGCGGCACGCACTGCTGCAGCTGAACGTCTCTCCTCCTTTTTAGAAGACGGCGTGGCGGGCTCAGGAGCCCCCGAAGACCGCTTCTCCAGAACGCTAGCTCGGTATTCTTCAAGATCCCCATCAAAGGGCAGACAGCGCCCGTGATTCACGACCCATAGCTCTTCTGCACAGAGCTCGATCAGGTGAGGATCGTGAGAGATGAGGACAACAGCCCCTTCAAAGGCATTAAGAGCCTCACAAAGAGCTTCAGAGGTCTCCAGATCTAAGTGATTGGTGGGTTCGTCCAAGATCAGCAGATGAGGAGCTTGCGCTGCCATGAGAGCTAGCAGCAGGCGAGCCTTCTCCCCTCCCGACAGCTGACCGATGGGAGTGAGCGACCGGTCTTGCGCAAACCCAAACCGGCCCAGATACGCGCGGACTTTTTCAACGGACTTACTGGGCATGACCGACGATGCTTGCTCCAAGGCTGTCCAATCGGTGCGCAGTTCCTCTTGCTGATGCTGCGCGAAGTAACCAATACGCAGCTTAGTTGCCCTCTCTTCTCGACCAGAGGCGGGGGGCAGACGGCCTGCCAACAGCTTGACCAAGGTAGACTTCCCATTACCGTTGGCACCCAATAGAGCGATGCGGTCATGGGTATTCACTCGTAGCGTCAGCTGATGCAAGATGGGAGGCCCCCCATATCCCACAGAGACGTCCTCTAGGGCGATCAATGGAGACGAGATCGGGCCTGGATCTTGAAACTCCATCGTGATGGGCTGTACATCTTGCTCAATCAAGATCGGAGGAAGGCGCTCTAGTGCTTTCCTCCGGCTTTGCGCCTGACGCGCCTTACTAGCCTTAGCACCGAACCGATCCACAAAAGCCTGCAGATGCGCTCTCTTCGCCTGCGTCGACTGCTGCACAGCCAACTGTCTCTCCTGCTGCTCCGCCCTCACTCGCAGGAATTCATCATAGCCACCGCGATAGCTGGTGAGGCGCCCCTGGTTCAAGTGTACTGTGATCTCTGGAACCGCATTGAGCAGGCTGCGGTCGTGGCTGATCAACAATAACGTGTGGGGATATTTGCGCAGATACTGCGTCAACCAGAGCGTAGCTTCAAGATCGAGGTGGTTCGTGGGCTCATCGAGTAGAAGTAGGTCGGGCTCAGCAAAGAGCGCAGCGGCCAGCGCCACTCGCATACGCCATCCGCCCGAGAGAGCTCGACACGGCGAGTTCTGCATCTTCTCAGTAAGGCCAAGTCCAGCGAGTAGCTGGGCCGCTCGTGCAGGAGCCGAGTACGCTTGGATCAGAGCCAGTCGCTCATGAATGGCACCTAAGCGCTCTGGGTCGTGGCAACTCTCCTCTTCCTTCAGGAGCCTTGTACGCTCCTGATCAGCATCAATCACTACTTGGAGCGGAGAGTCTTCTCCGGATGGGGCTTCTTGAGCTACCGACCCTACCCGCGTTCCACTGGGCAGACTCACGCTGCCATGATCTGGCTCTAACTGACCCAGCAGGACGCGAAAGAGAGATGTCTTTCCGGTACCATTGCGACCGACTAGGGCCACCCGCTGACCCTGGCCGATCACTAAGGAAGCGCGATCCAGCAGAACGCGGTCCGCAATGCGAAGAGTAAGTTGCTGGATCTGAAGCATAGACCTTAGGGAGAGAAAGAGAGGCTAGTATATCAGAGCTCCCGCTCTGTGATCCATGGCTATAGCGGTGTGGTTGTGGCGAGGCGGAGAGCCTATGCTCACCATCTGATTCCTTCTCGCAGGTAGGAATCGAGCGTGATGAGAGCTCCCTCTGTCTTCAACTGCTGCATACCTGCTTGCAGCGCTCGTTCCTCTCGTGCCAAGGTCCCAGCATCTTGTACATCCCAGGCCACTTGAAACAGCTTCTTGTTCCCGCGCGGCGCGTGCGCCAAAAAATCGACTTCGTACCGTTCGGACGTGAGGTAATAGTTAACCGTGTACCCAAGGCGTCTTAGGTCCAGATAGACCACATTTTCAAACAGTCTTCCTAGGTCGTTTTCATAGTCCAATGTACAGGCTCGGACCATGCCTGGATCGATGGCGTACACCTTCTTGGGGTTAGTCTGTACCTTGCGAATGGACTGATCATATAGAGCAACGGCGAAGGCCAGATACGCATCCTCGATGTGGTCAGCGTACTCATACAGGGCATCCTTGCCGACCGCATGCCCCTGACTTTTTAGATCATTATAGAACTTGCTCACCGAAAAGGGCTTGCCCACGTTGTGAATCATCGACAGAATCATATACTTAATGGCCGCCGAGCTTTTGACCTGGTGCCTCTCGATGATGTCTCGGTAGATCACCACATCGAGGTAGTCCTGTAGTGTTCTCTGCTTGACGTCCGACTCAAACGAAACAATCTCAGGAAAGCCACCGTCGGATAGATACTCCCGAAAGGTCTGCGCCAGCCTGTCCTGGGTCTTCTTGTCGTAGAGGCTTTGATCGATAGAGATCTTCTTCGCTCTCATATATTCATGAAAGCTGTACGGCCAGATCTCGACAGCGAGAGAACGCCCTCTAAGGCTGGTTGCGATCTCCTTGCTGAGTAGTTTGGCAGAGGACCCAGTCAGGAAGATTTCCGCATTCTTGGTGTCATGTAGACGCCGAACCACAATCGGCCAGTTGGGAACGTTTTGGATCTCATCAAAGAACAGGTAGCACTTTCGGTCGTGATTCTCGGGATAGAGCGCATAGAACGCTTCGACTAACCTCGCTAGCCTCTGCTCACTCAACGGCGCCAGCCGATCGTCCTCAAAATTTATATATAGAATCGAACTCTTGGGCACCCCATTACCGAGCATGCTCAGCATCTGCTGATAGAGAAAGTAGGTCTTGCCCACCCGACGCATGCCGATGGCGACTTTTATTTTGGTCGGAGCGTTTGGGAATTGCGTGTCCCTGGGGACTAACCCCTCCAGACGACCCAGTTTGTCATGGAATTCTCCCAGCAAAATGGGGAGTAGCAGCTGTTCGTCCATGACCATCTTTCCTTGGTATAATGAAAGAATAGCATAAATCCATCACTGAATCAAGGATGATTTCCAGCAAAACTGTCATCGGGCTGAGGAAAG
>JBMOFD010000112.1:0-3992 GCA_049314435.1 Chlamydiia bacterium
AAGGGCGCCTGCACCTATGGGTTTTCTGGAGGGAGGCTCGGCGATAATCTCATCGCTTACCTCCATGCCAAGTGGTTCGCATGCCAGCATCAGATTCCCCTCCTATACCGGCCTTTCCCCTATAGCGATCGTTTGAACCTGCATACGATGGAAGTCCCCTACACCCGACTGGTTCGTAAACCGGAGGCTCCAAGGGTAATGCAGAGGGGCGAGGAGGCCGTGCCTCCTCGCCCTGGTGAGGTCCTAGAGATCCCCTACTTCCCCGACTTCATCTGGGAGTATGTGCGCTGCACACCTCATCTGCCTCACTTTGAAGTCGATTGGGAACAGCCGGCATTTCGTGAGATGATGAGGACTCTAGTGAGCCCTAGAGCTATATTGAATCTTCCATACTTGCCCACAGACCACCTATGCATCGCGGTGCATTGGCGCAAAGGTACAGGAGTCGACGCCACCTCGGAAGCGGATCGGGTGCCTCTGAAGCTGCCTCCCGATTCCTACTATCTGGAAAGTGTAAACACTGTACTGGAACATGTGAGAGAAAGGCCCTGCTATCTGTTTCTCTTTACCGATCACTCCAAACCCTCGGAATTGGTGAAAAAGCTACAACAGGTGGTCCCTCTTAAGATGAGAGGACGCATCTCGTGGGAGCATCGATCGCCCGCCGAGTGTCGTGGATGTGTACTGGAGGATCTCTTCCACATGGCGCGCTTTGACGTCTTGATTAGGCCCTGCAGCAACTTCTCGTACTTAGCAGGCAAGCTAGGGAGTCCTATCTTAGAGGTGGCTCCATTAGAGGCCTCCAAGGATCAAGGGGTATGGCGCATCACACAGATCGATTGGAGGTTCCGACCAGGAACCTCCTACGATGCTCTGCGATAGCACGCCTACTGGGCAACCTGCTCGCTCTCACTCATGACGCGTTCTCGATAGAGAACCCCCGCCCGAGCCAAGAGTCGTGCAGCGGCTTCCCAAACCTCTTTTGGAAGAGATTCATCATGATGCTTGGAACTCGATGAAGGACCAGCTAGCCGTGTCCACTGACCGATCAGCTCCCTCGTCATTCTATCTGTAAGCACAACGCCTACTCCCATGGAATCGCGGACACGCTTTTGAACGAACTCTTGCGTGAAACTCTCGGCAGTATAGCTCCGATCGGCTGGCATACTATCCAAAGAGTCCATTAGCAACTTTCGAAGCTTCCAGTTCCGGTCCAACCCATGGAGATCCTTCTTCTCTGTCTCTGGATATATCGTCAGCAAGCCCGCCCGGATGTCGGCTTGGGTAAACCAGTATGTATCCTTCATAGCCTGTACGATCAGGCGACACTGATCCCAATGAGCTACGGTGTCCGCACTTGCAGTTGGCGTGTGAATCGCCAGTTGATCAGGTCCTTCGCCTGATTCAAGCCAGGCTCTCCGGCCTTCAGGAGTCATCAAGTATCGAGCAGCAGCAAGCAGCAGCCCTTGAGGATCCTGCCATGCCTGTTCGAAGGGCTTCCGGTAGGCATATTCACTCCATGCTCTACAGGGCATGGCTATGAAGTTGTACTGTTCATCCTGGATCAGCTGGTCTTCTGCCGCCACATGCTGAGCACGAGTGGGAGGAACCCATGGACTGTTTCTTGCTTGACGCATGGTCGCAGTCAAAGCGCCCGAAGCGTAGTGGTAGGCGCCAACCAACCGCGCAGACCAGGCCCCTAATCGGCTGGCGTAAGAAACATATTCCTCTGCCCGGATCTGGCCGAGGTGAGTATCCATGTCTCGATGCACACTGCGGAAGAATCCCTCAACAAGATGGTCCTTAGCTCTGGCGCGATCCAATACCTCTAGCACTTCATAGGCAGCACAGCTCGCCCCACTCCCCTCAGGGATGGTCGCCAGCTTGAGAAGAAGGCTCATCCCAAGATGCCGGTTCTCCGCCTGTGACGACAGCACGTTGTTGTTGTCGATCTTTTCACAAGAAAACGGTGCCACAATCTCATTCGGCCTTTCCATGGGGTCTTCCGAAAGAAGCAGCTTGTGAACGGCCGTCAAGGCCGCTTCCCAATTCTTCCAGAGCTCCTCAGGATGCTCGACCTGACCTGGCTGGTAACGCCCATGGGGCGGATTCTTAAAGACCTCTAGCGCTTCGTCGAAGAGCGTACCAGCATACGCCTCTCTTGCTGTTGTAGAAGGTGACCCAGCGACCAGGAACTTCTCAGGTTCTAACCCACGTAGCCTAGAACGCGTTTCCTCATCACATAGATCCCACGCATAGGACATGTCCCGAGTCAGGCGCTGCACCCTAGGCTCATCACCCATGATATCTTGACGCATCTGCTCCACTCTCTGCAGGGATGCCTCCACAGACCAAGCCTTTACTGCAACTCCGGCCACCTGCCCAGCAACGACTGGCTCGGCCTTAGGCGCCTCTTTGTAGAGATCTCCCACCTGGACTTGCCAATCGCCCTGCTCCGACATGCGACCCCAAGCATCGCGCAGAGACATCACAGGGGGCTCTTGCTCAAAGGCCTGATGCATACGTTGTTCATTGTTGCGGCGAGCCAGCTCTGCTGGCTTGAGTTGCAACTGGGCGTCCACGAATGCTGTCTGAGAACTCTTCGCCTTACTGCTCCACTTCCCAAGAACGTAATGGAGGACAAGTTCTAGCCCGATAAGTCCCTTGATGACCGGACCGCCGAAGGCGAGCCCGATTCCGATCCCGATGAGCTTAGAAATGAGATAGAACCAAGCGACGAAAGAAGGACTCAGCATCCCCTTTGAGTCCGCTACAAAAACAAGTCCATGGAGAAGAAGACCGGCGGCTAACAGCGGATTGAAGACCGTTGCAGCGGCCAAACCACAAAGCAACGCCCCAATCACGACAGGACGTAGCTGTTTCTGCGCTGCAAGGATCCCCTTCACGACCTTGTTATCCCTAGAAACCAACGCCCCACAGGTCACCGCCGAAACAGCCACGTCTAAAGCAAGAGCCCCATAGGTCACCATGCTAAGGGCGCCACTCGGCACTTGACTGAAGGCTTTCTCAGCGACCTGCCCAACCACAAGAGCTGGACAACCCACAAGAGTGGAGAATAGATAGCACTCGCCGCCCTCAGCCGCCGTCACCTCATAAGGACGCACAGCACGAAACAGATCCAGCCCCGCATAGACGGATTGAGCCGATTGCAATACCGCAGTTGTCATCGCTTCCCCTCTCTTCTGCTCAATCGCCGAAGAAAAATAAGGTTTAAATAAGACATTATACCATACCCAGCAAATAGGCTCTGGGAGAATCCCCTCTATCGCTGACTGCTGGCTGACAAACCTCTTTCGAACTAACGAAAGCCCACCCCTGTTCTTGTACAAGACTCCCGATCTCCCTCAGCTCGAACTGTCTGAGAGCCCTTTCCTACCCCCGGGGTATGCAAATTAAAATTTTTATGAGATATTCGATCTTACAAAGGGAATGAGGCAATCATGATGGAACAGCAACCCACCGGACAGGCCAGCTCACCAACCAGCGCCTGGGATCCAAAGTTACAGACTCCCGAAGCACGCAAAGCCCTAGTCGAATACGCCAAGACGAATGGTATCAAACCAGCCATGCGCCATTTTGGTTGCAGCCGGAACACCATCCGTAAATGGCTGCGTCGCTTTGAAACAGAAGGTCAAGAAGGTTTAACGGGACTCCCTCGCGGGCGTCGTCCAAAAGCCAAGGCTGCTCAGCCGGCCAAACCTAATCCAACAACGACTAGGTTCCCATGGCCCGCCATGCCCGCCAAGGAATCGACCTTCAACCAGCAGGTCTCGGCCCAGACTCATACGCCGGCCCAGCCCCAAGTGATGCGCCCACAGCAGAATCCGATCCTTCAAAAAGGGCCGATACCTTTAGGCGCTAGCCTAGCTCAGCAGCAAGTGCAAAGACCTCACCAGTCTCCTCAATCCTAAATCGAGGTCCTAGCTGGCGGCCACTCCCCGGCCCCAGCTAGGCTTCATCCCATCCCCACG
>JBMOFD010000113.1:0-3968 GCA_049314435.1 Chlamydiia bacterium
ATAAGCTAGGTCTAGCAGCTGTTGTCCGCGAAATGCGCGCACGCGGCGAAAAGGTTTAGCCTACCCGCGCTCCCATTCTGCGGAGCGTGGCTTTTTTTGACTCAGCAGCCTTATCGAATCGTCGCTTGTTAGCGATGATGGGAATGGGCTGCAGTCGTTTTTCTCTTTTCAGCTCATCCGTCACACTCAAATGTCTGAAGGAGACCTCGGTAGGTTGTCGAGTCTACTGTGCAATGAATTTTTGGAAGCAGTTGAGGAGGCCATTAGTGAGTCGTGAAGCGATTATTAGCTCGCAGCTGGCCGAGGTCAAGAAGTGGGTCGAGAAGGCGCTGTCGCCGGATATGATCCAGACCTACCGTAGCCAGAGTCAACTGGTTGGTGCTAGAGCGTTGATTGTGCAGTTTGGGATTCAATTTGAAGAGGCTGTGCTGGGGCCTGCTCGTGCGATTGATTACAGTCGATATGGAAATGGGCCCCTTGGTGCAGATCTCATGAATAAATCCGTTTTGGAAGTGTTCCATCCCTTCGAGCGCCATGCCGAGGAGGAGACTTGTGGGTGGGTGAGGGGGGCCCTCGTTGGATTGCTGGCCAAGGTGGTGGTAGGCCTCCACAGGACGCGCTATTGTGCGGCGCTCTCCGGAAACTGGGACTGTATCGAATCTCTGCGGAGGCGTGAGCTCGAACATACGCGGGCTATTCAGCTGAGTCCTTCCAAAGGCGGAACTGGATTACAGAGAGCAGTTCAGGATCTCTTCAAGACTGCACAAGAAACTCTGTTGGTTTTTGCCTACACTTGCGACCCGGACTGGGTAGAACAGCCATCGCTACGAGCCCTATACGTAGATGCCTTACGGACGGCCAAGATCGAGACCGCCGTGCAAATCGTGTTGCACGCGGCCGGTGAGAACAGGGCGAGGATTACACCCTTTTTGGCGAAATTGTCTGCATCGCAGCTGCGGATGAGCGGGCTGTCCAGCGAGCAAAATGCCATCACCGAGGTCGTCAACACTCTCTTTGACATGCCGGAGATTCAGGAAATGGAGTCAGACAGACTGACCCTGGACAACGCCTTCGCACTACTAGTCCTGATGAAAATCGTTAGCGAGCAGACCGCGGTGGAAATTGTCGAGGCAGAAGAGTTGGCAGAGACAGAGCTTGCCCAGGAAGCCATGGTGAGTTTGACGGGGTGATCTCGAGCTATAGTCCCAAATCCGAGAACGGGCTGGGATCGTACCGGCGTACAGTCCCCCAGTCACGGTGAAGCGCTTCTGGTTCCCCGAGGAAGGTCGCTTCGTATCGCTGCGTCTCTCGATGGCAGCTATGCGGACCATCGATAGGTTGGGCCTAGCCGCCGTGATCCGCGACATGCGCGCACGCGGCGAAAAGGTTTAGCCTACCCGCGCTCCCACTCTGCGGAGCGTGGGTCTTTTTTCAATTTTAGTAAGTAAAAAATTCACAAACAGGCCCATACACTCATCGGCTCTTTCAATCGGGCCTCAAATTCAATCTAACTCATTAGAGCTAGTTGATCCATCAATATGGATTGTGGCGCTACAATAGAGGTCTCTTTGTTCACCTGAGGCCTGATTATGATTCATTCAGTGGGTAGACCAGCTCTCGAGCCCATGCCGCCAGAGTTTGGTTCAGAAGCTCGTCCCATAAGACAGCCAGGCGAAGGGGATGTGCCCATCCGGGGATATCTGCAACTTCCACAAGTCGCTGACGCAATAGGCGCCAGGGTAAGCGGCAATAACGAGAGCATTGCGAGAACCTGCTCCGTGACAGCGATCTGGTTTGGCATGCATGCCGCTATCTGCGCTATGCAACTGCTTGGGAATGTATTGGCTATTTCTAGTGCTATGCAGGTATTGGTGCCTGCCATTGCGATCGGCACTTGCCTATGGGTTGCTCGTGAGGTCTATTGGCGAGGCAAGACGTCCATAGGCGAGATCATGACGTCTGCCTTGCCGTACAGCCTCTACTTGATGTTCTGTCATATGTCCTCCCTTGCTGGTGTGTTTGCGGCCCCCCACCCAGTACTGAAGGTGGCTTTCTTGATCAAGGCAGCGGCGGGGTATGCCATCGCCTATGTAGCGCCACCGGCAGTGAAGAGCTGCCTCGATCTTTTAGGGCCCGCTATACTCGCAGCCTTAGGTGCCAAACTCTGCCTTGCTGTCGGGGAGAATCGCCGCGCTGAGGATCGATGCGTACAGCAGAAGCTACCCAACTTCCGTGCCCCAGACCCTTGGTGGCAAGCGTCTATGGAGCTGGCCGCGCGTGAGCCGCAGGAGATCGTTCATCGAGGCAAAATGGTGAAATGGGTGACCGATCCGGCTCGTTTGGAAGGGGATGATGAGGCCTTCTGTCGAAGCGCAATCAAAGAGGCGACCGACTTGGTCCACTGGCTAGATGCCGACGATCCCCGTCGAGGCGAAAGACAGGGTGTCATGCCTTATGATGAAGCAGGTCAGGCAGCCAACGTCATATCGGCAACAGAACAGCAACGTGAGGGTGTTACGACCTGGGTTGCACCGAACCTTTATTCTCAGCGTCTTGAAGTCCGTCTGTGTCTCGACCAGTACCAAGGGCGGTATGAGACCCTGATTGGGGCATTGATGGAACACGCAGGAAGCCTGGAGTTCGGGGCGAGGAGAGCGGCCTTCGTGGACCTAGGATTCCAACTAGCCGTTCAGTTCAGTCGCCTTCGGCACATCTGGCTGGTGGCCTGGGATCCTGCAGTTACGGAGAGCAAGTTGTTGGCTACCCAAGAGCACGATCAAATGTGGCTACTCATTAAGGCAATTCGCACGTTCCATCATCCCTGGGTGCCATTTGATCCTGAACATGAAGCAGCGATTGTCGATGCCGAGCGGAATCCTGAGATAGCCTCGGCCATGCGCTGTCTACTGCGAACCGTCTTGAAAACGCTGTCCTGCCATGACTTTGATCGTATCTGCCTGCAACAAAACGATCGGGTTGGATCGTTGAGACCGATTTGGCAAGCAAGATCCCAGAAAGCCGTAGAAATTGTTCTCCGTGGATTGCGGGAAAATCATCATTTGCTTCCCGGTATGCCGGAGGGAATTCGATTATATTATGTCCCTGGCGACGGAGTAGTCCCAACGGGCATTGTTGAAAATGGAAGAGCCGCCCTTGAGGAAGCTCTGCGACCCTGCCTGCAAAAGCACGCAGAGGCCCTTGTGAGTATGGGATTGTTTGATGAGTTAGATGCAGTCACAGATGTTGCCGTAGTCCTACAAGATCTGCAGGGCGAGCAACTTCCTGCCGACAATCAAGAGTACGACCCCCTGGCCCCGCAACCCTGGCCTCTGGTCGCGCTACGAGACATCGTCCGGCGACAGACCGAAGTCCATATTGTCGATGCTGAGACGACCCCTCCGGACCCTTACGCTATCGCGGACGACCAGTGGGTGCAGAGGGCTCAGGCCGAAGAGAGGCGCCGAGTGCAACCTCAAGATGACGTATTCTACATCACCGCCTAGAGTGGCCCGACTGGAACACCTAAGCGATCGATGTAGCTTCGGCGATAAATCGCTTGATCCGTATAATTGGCCTCAGGAGTTACATATCCACCTGATCATCAGTCTGGATGGGCGTAAACGAGTTGAAATGTTGTCCTTCGGCATCAACATTTATTTTGGTGACAGGGTAGATGCTCTATCCTCGAACCGTCACGTCCATCACCCGCGCTAGCGGGCTCTCTCTTTTCTACTACTCTCTTTTGAAAGTGCATACAGGCTGTTTCGGTTATTCCTAGCCTGACCACCGTTAAGCCCTCAAGTAGGCAAGCCTCTTGAGCGATGAACAATTTATTTCAGAGCAGCACATGTGGTTCAGAGGTCTTTTATTCAGCATGCTAGGTGCTTTCTCCTTGCAGGCTGCCGACACACTCAGGATGGGGACGGTCACGGGCTATGCGCCTTTTGTGAGTCTCAACGATCAGGGTG
>JBMOFD010000114.1:0-3962 GCA_049314435.1 Chlamydiia bacterium
CCCTATGGTGAGTTCGAGAGGTTTTGAACTATGCGTTGGATCATCTATTTACTTGCCTGTAGTGCCTCACTGGGACAAGCCAGGATCTCCATGATGGAGGGCAACCTTGTTCCGCTGAAAAAGACGCACCTGGCAGCCTCACGTATCGTGTCTCGTTCCGCCGAGTTGACCCCAGAGACTTCCCCGCAATCACGAGCTGCAACGGCCGGCACAAATGAGGGCATCGACAGCTACCTCACCCACCTGATCCAGATGGGCCAACGTCTGAATCGAGATTCCAAGCGCATGCCGCAGGATGAGATCTGTTCATTGGCGAGCTCGATCCATGACTGGACGAAGCAGTACCCCCAGCACCTGTCAGATCCTGCGTTAAGCCGTTCACTCCCCAACCATCTTGACCGTGTCCGCCAGGCCGCTGTCCGGGTCAATCGAGCCTGCGCTAACCACTCCTATCAGCAACTAGGAGCAGCCTGCCAGCACCTCAACAATGAGATCAGTCGCCTCTGCAAGGCCCATGGCCAACAGAGCAACGCTTGGAACGAGCAGACGAACACCCTCTCTCGCGCCATCACCCTTGCGGTAGAGCCTCAGCTTCCTAAGGTCTCTCCTAAGTTGCAGGCCTGGGCCGAAGGTCGTTGAGGACAGAACTTCGCCGAGCGTCGTTCGATCTGCTCGGCGAGCATCCTACGTGCTAGATATCGATTGATTTCTCTCGACCGCTCGCGGTCACACTTCACGACGATACCTGTCGGCAAGTGCTTCAAAACAACACAGCTGTGCGTCTTTTGCACCTTCTGACCACCACGACCACTGGCAAGCACGAACTGCTCCTGGAAATCCCTCTCGAAGAGCTGCAGCGCCAAGAGGCGCTTCTGCAGCTCTTCGAGTTTCCCAGAGCGAACGGGCACGTTCAGCTCACAGGCTCAGAGGGGATTTCACCGTGGAGCTGTGGAGAGGGATAGAAGGTCTCAGCAGGTTCCTCTTCGATCTCCACAAAGTTGAGCCTAGGAGCTTCGATTTCTTCATCGGTGATCTCGGTGAAGGAGAGTGTCTTTGACGGTCTGATCGGCTCTGCCGGAGCCCTCATCAGCTGAAGCCGGAAGAACTGCGTGGCGATCTCCTGTTGGATCTCCTCAGTGAGGCGAGTGAACAGAATGAAGGCCTCTTTCTTGAACTCCACCAAGGGGTCCTTCTGCCCTACCGTATGCATCCCCACCTCAGCTCGAAGGTGATCGATCGCAAGCAGATGTTCCTGCCAAAGTCGGTCTAGGACCCGTATGAAGACATAACGGCACGCATCCCCAAAGACCGCAGCAGGCCTCTGTGAGGCAGGCACTTCCTCTTCGGAGGGGTAATACCCCTGCTGCATCTCGCGGACTTTCTCCTCTTCTACCCTGGCCTTCTCTTGGATCGCTGCGTGGAGTCGACTCCAGAGCTGCTCCAACACCTCTGCTGGCGTCACATGATCGTCTTCCAATAGGGCATCGGGGAACGCCGACGGGAACGTAGCCACAAACCATGCCCGTAGCTCCTCCATGCGCCACATCCCCTCATGCATACGATCCACCAGCATCGATTCGACCTGACGCTCAAGGATCCGTCTAAAGGTCTCTTCGACCAGTGGAGTCATATCTTGGCAACGGAGAGCCTCGTTGCGGAAGGAGTAGATCTCCTTGCGCTGACGATTCATCACATCGTCGTATTCCAACGTGTGCTTCCGCACCATGTAATTGCGCTGCTCAACGCGCTTCTGTGCCTCTTCCATTGACTTATTGATCATGGAAGCGGAGATCGGCTCTCCCTCAGGAGGCCGTAGGTACTTCAACATGGCTGCCACACGCGGGCTCGTGAAGTGCCTCAACAACTGGTCCTCAAAGCTCAGGAAGAACTTCCCAGATCCTGGATCTCCCTGACGGCCACATCGTCCTCTTAGCTGGCGGTCGATTCTACGAGAAGGGTGGCGAGTGGTGCCCATCACATAGAGGCCCCCAAGGTCCGCTACCCCGGGCTCTAACTTGATGTCCGTGCCTCGCCCAGCCATGTTCGTCGAGATCGTGATCGCTCCACGACGTCCCGCCTGCGCAATGATCTCCGCCTCTTGAGCATGAAGACGAGCATTCAGCACCACGTGGGGTAACTTTGCTTGCCTGAAGATCCTAGCTAGCTTCTCCGAGACTTCCACAGACTCAGTCCCGAGGAGGATCGGCCGCTCCTGCGCATGCACTTCGGAGACCTCTTTCAGGATCGCTTGATACTTCTCGCGCTCCGTCATGTAGATCTCATCGTCCGCATCGCGACGCTGGCTCTTCCGGTGGGTTGGGATCTCTATGACCTCAAGCTTGTAGATCTCCTTGAACTCCAACGCCTCAGTCATCGCTGTACCGGTCATCCCACAGAGCTTCTCATAGAGGCGGAAGTAGTTCTGGAGCGTCACCGTAGCATAGGTCTGCGTCTCTTCCTGAATCGGGCAGTTTTCCTTAGCCTCGATCGCCTGATGCAGTCCATCCGTAAACCGACGGCCAGGCTGAGGACGCCCTGTGTTCTCATCGATGATGACGATCTTCTGATCTTGAATGATGTACTCGACATCCTTCTCCATCAGAAGATGAGCTCGTAGCATCTGCCGCAAGTTGTGCAAACGCTCCTTCCGACGAGCGTCCTCTTCACGAAGAGCCACCTTGGCAACCAACTTCTCCTCGGCAGAGAGATCTGGATCCTGCTCGACTTGAGCATACTCATGACCGAGGTCTAGGAGCACAAACGAGCCCTGCTCTGGATGGCCTACCTTCTCGCAGAGATCTGCCCAAGCAGCAATGCCGCGGTCGGTGAGTTCATACTCATTGGCGCGCTCATCGACGATGATGTAGAGGTCAGCTAACGCCTCCTTCTTCTCCTCGCGATTCTGCTCAGAGTGATAGTAGGTCTCCCACTCATCGATGGCGACGCGTAGGGATGGATTCTCCTTGCTGCGCATGAGCACTGGATGGCGCGGCATGCCCTTGCTCACCAACCAGAAAATTCTGGCGGCCTCTCCAGCCTGCTTCGCCACCGCCTTGCTGAGCTTCGGCCATTCCTCCACCTGTAGTAGTTCTAACTGCTCCAATGTCTTGCGAGCTTCTCCCGCTAGGCGATTGCACTGATCCCGCTGCAAGCGAACTAAATCACCTACCTGCTCATGCAACACATCATAGAGCTGGCGAGAGTCGGCAGCAGGGCCTGAGATGATCAACGGTGTCCTCGCCTCATCGATCAGGATCGAGTCGATCTCGTCGACCAGGGCAAAATAATGGCCGCGCTGCACCTGTTCCTGGGCCCGCATCGCCATCGAGTTATCGCGGAGGTAATCAAACCCAAATTCAGAGGCTGTCCCGTAGACAATGTCCGATTGATACACTCCATGCCGAGCATAGGGCGGCGTCTCCGAGGTGAGAGAACCGGTCGTAAGACCCAGCCAGCGAAAGATCGCTCCGCTCCACTCGCAGTCCCTTTGAGCGAGGTAGTCGTTCACCGTCACGAGATGCACCGACTTGCCTGTTAAAGCATGAAGATAGAGCGGCATCGAAGCCGTCAGCGTCTTACCTTCCCCGGTCTGCATCTCGGCAATCGATCCATGGTAGAGTGCCACCGCACCCAAGACCTGCACATCGTAAGGAATCATGTCCCAACGCTGGTTGTACCCAGCTACATGGATCTCGGTCCCGCAAAGCCGTCGACAGCAATTTTTTACAACGGCGTAGGCTTCCGGGAGAAGCCCGTCCAACGAAGCCCCAGCACGAGCCCTCTCTTGCAGTTCTCGTGACTTGGCTCTCAGCTCTTCATCTGTGAGGGCCTGGAGCTTGAGCTCCTCAGCATTCACCTGCTGAACCACCTTTTGGTAGCGCTTCAGCATCCGACCTTGAGCTGTCCCCAACAGTTTTTTAAGAAGACCTAACATGAGCAATCTCGCCTTTATCCCCTTGGAG
>JBMOFD010000115.1:0-3811 GCA_049314435.1 Chlamydiia bacterium
ACCGACCAGCCCATGTGAGCCCCTGCCAAGGATCCGCTCCAGCTCCTCCATATAGGAGGTTTGGAGGACGGAGTCCTCCAACGTGGTCCGGAGCAGAGCTCCGGCCGCTGCTGCCTATCGATTAGGCTCTTCCAGAAAGATCGAGCAGTACTGCGCCAGGGGCGACGAGGGCGACAGCTCTGCCTGCAGGGCCGCTACCGTGGTCCTAAGTGGCTGTGTAGGGCCGAATCGGCACAGGGCCACCATCGCAGGCAGATGGTCGGGACCGATGGGGCGTCGAGCGATGATGCGTGTGAGGAACTCTTGGGCAGGAGTGCCGATTTGATGGAGAGCTTCAAGTACGGAGGCCTCTATATCGAAGTCCGTCTCGGGTTGAAAGCCGAGCTGGACGAGCAGTTCGAAGAGAGCGACGACAGCTCGCTGGTCTTTGAGCTCACCTAAGCATTCAGCTGCACGGGCTGGGGCTGCTCCATATCCTGGATAGAGGGGATTGAGCCACTCCGTTCGATGGAGGATGTCGATGAGAATCGGGACCATCGAAGACCCTTCTTGTAGAACGAGCTCCTTGGCAGACTCCAGTTCATTCTCCTCAGCGAGGAGGAGATTCGCCAGGAGCTGAGGGCGGCGGGCCTCTGGCTCATCGATCTCATAGAGCTTCCGGAACTGAGCATAGGCAGTCAGTGCTGCCTGAATTTCCTCCTGCTGTTCTACGGAGCAGACGAGAGGAGTGAGGTCTTGGCCCAGATCGCGTTCGATGATGGCGAGCTCTTCGATCCGATGGAAGGGGATCTCATCGGCGCAGCCGATGCCTTCCGCTTCATAGTAGCGGAGCATCTCGGCCCAGCTGCCTGCGAAGTGGGCATTACGGTGCATGAGGATGAGCTGGTCGAGCTCCTCAAGTAGGGGCAGATCGTCCAATTGGGCTTCCTTGTTCAACGAAGAGGGCAGCATTATAACTCGATCGCACAAAGGGTCCGCAATACATATGCGGGATGCCGAGATCTCGGCCCCATTGGGCCATCTGTTCAAACTCTTCGGGAGTCCAGAACCTTTTGACGCGTAATTTCCGTGCTGAGGATTGTAGATACTGTCCGATGGTGACGATATCACAACCCACCTGCGCTAGATCTTGAAGGGCGGTGCGCAGCTCCTCTTCCGTTTCACCTAAGCCCACCATGAGTCCACTTTTGACATAGCCGGGGATCAGGGCGCGGGCATCTCGTAGGACTTCGAGGGAGCGTCGATAGGTAGCTCGGTGGCGAACGCGAGGGGAGCAGCGCTCCACGGTCTCCATGTTGTGGTTGAAGACTTCGGGGTGAGCCGTGCAGACCGCACGGATCGCATCGAGGTCTCCTTGCAGATCGCTGATGAGGAGCTCGATCGTCGTGCCTGGGCACTGGTCTCTGATGGCCCGAACGATCTCGACCAAATGGGAGGCTCCTCCGTCGGGAAGGTCATCTCTGGCGACCATGGTGATCACAGCATGGCGTAAGCCGAGACGTCGTACGCTTTCGCCGATGCGTTGGGGTTCGTCCTGTTCTGGGGCGGCAGGTTTGGAGGAGTGGGCGATGCTGCAGAAGCCGCAGGCGCGCGTGCACTCCTTGCCTAAGGCAAGGAAGGTAGCGGTGCCCTTGGCGTAGCACTCCACACGGTTGGGGCAGCGCGCCTCTTCGCAGACCGTGGCCAACTTTAGATCATCTAAGTGGTGCCGCGTCTCGGGGAGGTGCTCGCCCTTAGGCAGATGGAAACGCAGCCAAGGAGGGAAGCGGCTCGAGAGTCCCGAGCAGCCCTGTTCTTGTAAGGGGACTTCAGTCATGAGCGCCTGCGCATGGGAGGGCTATGGAGTGGCATCTCTTGGGCGAGGAGAACGGCCTCTTGCCAGGCTTCGGATAGTGTGGGGTGGGCGTGGATGGTCTCACTGACGCTGGGTGCGATGAGCTCATTGGCAATCGCTAAGGTCATCTCTGCGATGAGAACAGAGGCCTGTTCTCCCACACACTGAGCACCTAGGATCAGTCCTGTTGGCTCATCGATCACGACTTGAGCAAAGCCCTCTGTGTGACCTGAGGCTTGAGACTTTCCTAGATGTGCGAAGGGGAAGCGTCCAGTTCGAGCTAGATAGCCCTGCTCTTTGGCCTTTTCTAGTGTGAGGCCCACGCTGGCCACCTCTGGATCGGTGAAAATGACACCGGGGCAGACGGCACTGATGACGCGGCGTGTTTTCCCACAGGCATTTTCAGCGGCAACTACGCCTTGGAACGAAGCATAGTGAGCATAAAGCCACTGCCCCGTGATGTCGCCTATGGCATAGATATGAGGAAGGTTCGTCTGCATGCGGTCGTTCACCGGGACGATGCCTCTCTCGGAGACGTAGACACCGGCCTGTTCATAACCGATCTTACGCGTATTAAAGGCTCTTCCAACGGCCACCACAGCGAGCTCCGCCTCAACCGTTTCACCGCCTTTTAGGGTGGCCTTCACGCTGTTGGACGACGCTTGGAGTGCTTCTACTGGGGTGGAGACGAGGATCTTGATGCCCCGTTTGGTGAGGGCCTCGCGCAGGATGCCGCCCAACTGGGCGCCCTCTGTAGAGATGATCTCGGGGAGTGCCTCGATCAGCGTGACGTCGACGCCGAGGTTGGCGTAGAGGCTGGCGAACTCACAGCCGATGACGCCACCGCCAATGACGAGGAGACTTCTGGGGATTGTCTGCAGGGCAAGCAGGTCGGTGGAGTCGAGGATACGCTGATGATCAAAGGGAAAGGCGCCCACCTCTCTCGGTTCCGATCCTGTAGCGAGGATGATCTGTTCAGCGGTCACGCGGGTGGGCGTGGATCCAGAGACGAGGAGAGTGTGGGCATCGGACAGCGCGCCGCGACCATAGACGATCTGGATCGCGTGAGAGCGGATGAGGCCCTCTAAGCTCTGACGGATCTGCGCCACGATCTTGTCTTTACGGCGGGCCATCGCTCCGTAATCAAAGGAGAGTGCTCCCGTTGTGATGCCAAACTCGCCAGCCTGCTGGACGTGCTTCCAGAGCTCTGCGTTTGCAATGAGCGCTTTGCTGGGGATGCAGCCGCGGTTGAGGCAGGTTCCGCCCACTTCCTTGGCTTCGATGAGGGCAACTTTGGCGCCGAGTTGGGCGGCGCGGAGGGCGGCCACATAGCCGCCGGGCCCGGCGCCTAACACGGCAAGATCGACCTGAACAGAGGAGGACATGAGGTAGCCTTTTGTATGCTCCACTTTTGCCACGATGCTTTTTAGTTGTCAGTGGTGATGCCACCGCCTAGAATGCGGTTGAAGAGCTGGGGATGAGCGGGCATGGCTCCTAGGAAGAATCGCCGAAAGGCATGTTGGAACTGCGACTCTGAAGTCGAAATGGACATCATGATCTGTCCATACTGTGCATCTGATCTCTCCGGAGCATCAGCTGGACGGGCACGGGAGGCATTGGCTCCCCCGATCAAAGACGCGATCCCTCAGCCGGTGTTTCGCACGGCTAGACACATGGAATCCCCTCTTCTGCCTACGGGCATGGACGGTGGTCAGGAGAGGATGGCTTCGCTACCCGCTCCGCATCCTCACGAAGAGGTGACCAAGCGGCTGCTCGTCACGCTGCTCTACTTCCTGTTAGGAAGTGTCTTTGTTCTCTTTGCCTTGGCACTCCTATTCTTAAGTGATGGGGAGACCCTGACCTTGCGATGGAATGCTGCACTGTGGCCTCTCTTTCTTGTCCTTGCACTCCCCTTGATTGGGTTGGGATGGCGGAGCTGGGCTGAGCTGGGAGAAGAGAGCGCTCCGTAGTACGACG
>JBMOFD010000116.1:0-3734 GCA_049314435.1 Chlamydiia bacterium
GAGACCTCTTTTTGGTTGCCGACCAATCGGGATTGCAGCAGAGTCGGAAAAAGTCTCGCTACGCACTCTGGAGATGGTTGTATGGCACGGCATGTCAAGCATTGGATGGCTCTTGTTGCAACAAGTGGTGACCGTCCAGGGTCCCCTAGGCGTCTGCAGGGGCTTGGCCCTAGGATGCTGTTTGTCTGCTTCGCCTTCAGTGCGTTTTCAGCGGCCTCTATGGTGGATGGACGCGCTGAACGAGCTCCTACCGGCAATGCGATAGGTTCCCCTTCGGGCACCCGTACGATCGAAGGTAATGTGTTGCCGGCGCCGCCGCTTCCCTTTGGTGGCAAGATCGAGCGCAATGCGAGTCAGTCGACACCCTGGTGGCCTCCATCGATTGTTCCACCTAAAGATGCTCCCAACATTCTTCTGATCATGCTGGATGATGTGGGGTTTGGGGCCTCAGGCACCTTTGGAGGTGTCGTGCCCACACCCACGTTGGATCGGGTGGCTAAACAGGGACTGCGCTATACCAGGTTCCACTCTACCGCCCTGTGCTCCCCAACTAGGGCCGCCCTTCTCACCGGACACAATCATCATTCTGTTGGGTTTGCTGTGGTGGCTGAGCAGGCCACCGGGTTCCCTGGCTATGACGCCCTTATTGGGAAGGATACAGTCACCATTGGTGAGATCCTCCGCTTGAACGGCTATGTCACGGCCTGGTTTGGGAAGGATCACAACACCCCGATCTGGGAGACCAGCCAAGTGGGCCCCTTTGATCACTGGCCCACAGGACTTGGATTCGACTACTTCTACGGCTTTCTGGGAGGGGACACCAGCCAGTGGCAGCCGAACCTCGTTCGCAACACCACCGCGATCTACCCCTATCAAGGGAAGCCTGGTTGGAACCTCATCTCAGCCATGGCTGATGACGCCATCGACTACTTGAACATGCTCGATAGCATCGCTCCGGAAAAGCCCTTCTTTGTCTATTACGTGCCGGGAGCCACCCACTCGCCCCACCATCCCACTCCGGAATGGATCAAAAAGTTCGAGGGGGCCTTTGACATGGGTTGGAACAAGCTCCGCGACCAGATCTTTGCGAACCAGAAGCGACTCGGTGTGATCCCAGACACCGCTGAGCTCACACCCTGGCCTGATGACCTGCTCAAGCGGTGGGAACAGCTGCCCATCTGGGAGAGGAAGCTCTTTGCTAGGCAGGCCGAGGTGTATGGAGCCTATTTAGCCTACGCTGATCACGAGGTTGGTCGTGTGATTCAGGAAATTGAGCGGCTTGGGAAGCTAGACAATACCCTCATCATCTACATCAACGGAGATAACGGAAGCAGCCCCGAAGGCTCCCCCATAGGTACTCCCAACGAAGTGGCCATCTTCAATGGGGTCGAGATCCCGGTTGCCCTTCAGTTGCAAAAGTACTACGACGTGTGGGGTTCCGATCGCACTTATCCCCACATGGCAACAGGTTGGGCTTGGGCCTTTGACACGCCATATAAGTGGACCAAGCAGATCGCCTCCCATTTTGGAGGAACGCGTCAGGGGATGGCTGTATCATGGCCAAGGCGGATTAAGGATGGAGGAGCTACGCGTGCGCAGTTCCATCACGTCATCGACATTGTCCCGACGATCCTAGAGGCAACGGGCATTCAGGCGCCCCGCGTGGTGAACGGTGTGACGCAACGACCCATTGAAGGCGTGAGCTTGGCCTATACCTTCGACGAAAAGAACGCCGAGGCGCCGTCCACCCATACGGTTCAGTACTTTGAGATGATGGGGGATCGAGCCATCTACCAGGATGGTTGGATGGCGTGCACGACACCGCTCCGTGCGCCATGGGCCAAACCGGGGCCCTCGGTCCAGGATCCAGCGACCGCCTATCAGTGGGAGCTCTACAATGTGGATGAGGACTGGACGCAGAACCATGACCTAGTGGCCAAGTATCCCGATAAGCTCAAAGAGCTGCAGGCGCTCCTCTGGACTGAGCTCGAGAAGTATCACGCGCTTCCTCTGAATGCCTCTTCCTTTTCTCGACTAGGGACTCCGAAGCCCAGCTACGCAGGGGGGCGTCGCGAGTTTGTCTATTTGCGTCCGCTGACAGGGATCCCTTTTGGGGCTGCGCCTAGCATCTTAGACACCTCGTATACCTTCACGGCCGAGATCGAGATCCCCGAACATGGTGCAGAGGGGATTCTCGCCACGCAGGGTGGACGCTTCGGTGGGTGGGGATTTTACCTTCTCAAGGGTAGACCCACCTTCCTTTGGAATATGCTGGATCTTAAGCGCATACGTTGGGATGGCTCCGAGGCCCTCTCGCCTGGCAAACACGTCGTGACCTTCGATTTCAAATACGACGGGTTAGGACGAGGGACTCTTGAATATGACAGTCTGAGCGGGGTAGGCCGGGGAGGGGAGGGAGTGCTGTCTGTGGATGGCAAAGAGGTCGCTCGCCACAAGATGGAGCACACGCTCCCCATCACCGTAGAATGGGATGAGACGTTCAATATTGGGTCAGACACGGGGACGTCAGTGGATGACAAGGACTACCAGCCACCCTTCGCCTTCACGGGTGCGCTCACAAAACTCACTCTCGTCCTCGATCCACCGCAGCTCTCTGAGGCAGATATCCTGCTGTTAGACCAAAAGAGTCAGCGGAATAACGCGGCCAGCGAGTAGCTTTAGCCGCATGTCGAGTGAGTCGCCATGCGGCAGCGCTATGGTTGGGAACACGGGAGAAATCCGACAATGGAGCTGGTCTGGAGCCCGCATCAGTTTTGATGCGCCCTCCTAGCTCGATGACAGGCCTGTGTGCATTAAATAATTATTTTGTACAGTTGGCCTAGTGGCTGAGTGATGTCCCGCGAAGCCCTTGGGTCACGATCATGAGCATTCCTTCAGACTATGGTTCTCGATCTTCGAGTCACCAGCATCACCCTCAGACCGCTGCCGAGAGGAAGGAGGCGATGAAGCTGGTTGTGACAGCTGAGCTGTTCGACAGATGTGCAGCCTGCGCGCGCGAGGCCTACAATGACAAGCTGCAAAGCCGAGCCGGATCAGACAGCGGTTTCAAGATTCAATCTGCCGGAGAACGACGAGTCAAGGTCATTGTGCCTGAAAGGGCGACTGAGACGGTCTGGAAGCAGTGGCAAACTGCGCATAGGATTTCAACGCGTGGGGGACATCCCGATATCAGTCCTAGCTCGATCGAAGTGGAGTTTCTTGTTCACGGGGGGCGATTACAGAAGCCTCTCCTCTGCGTACTCCAGCTGTCGGACGGTAGGTCAGTAATGCTCACCAACGACATCCTCAAGCGGGATGTCCGTAATTCGGTCTCTAGGGTGCCTCTCAGCGACGTGCTGAGCCGAGCCTCTCCAGTCAATAAAGACCTTGTCTTGAGGGCCACTAACAGGGCCTTGAAGGTCTGTAACTCCGCCGCGAAGCGGGGTGAACAGCAGAACGAGTTCATCACTGAAAGGGGAACTGTTTTAGAGGTGCAGCTCAATGAGGATGAAGATGAGGTTTGGCACAAGTGGGCTACTGAGTCTGGCATCAAGGTCAAGCCTACTCATGTGTACATCACCGTAAACTTTGCGATGGACAGGCCTGAAGAGCAGGAGCCGCTCAGGGATTGCTTGGTCGAACTGCGCTTTGACGATGGGTCGCTTGAATTTAGGCTGGATGCGGAAGGTCGTGTGATTGAGTGAGCTTTCGCACCACGCAGCGCGGCAAGAGTG
>JBMOFD010000117.1:0-3715 GCA_049314435.1 Chlamydiia bacterium
CCCCTATGCTCCGGAGGTGCCTTGTCATCGAGTAGTGGCCGCAGACGGACGTTTGGGTGGATTCATGGGATGTTCAGAAGGGGAGGAAGTCGAGCGCAAGGTGCAGAGACTCTCGGCTGAAGCGGTCGAGGTGAAGGATCGGGTCGTATGCGACTTTTCTAGTCGGCTGCACAGATTTCCTGGTTCCCAGGGATTGGAATGCAATTGGTGATCAGTGCTAACAAACGTTTGAGCTAGCCTTTACCAGCTGTGACTGGCGGCGCATGGTGTGGAGCAGAAATGTCGATTCGATGGTCTCTCATGATGGCGGCGCTGCTTGTTGCGTGTAACTCGCCAACGCCACCCCCAAGGTCACCCGATCAGAAGTTCTGGGACGCACACCTCTTTTTCGATCTGGACAAAGAGGTCGATCGATATGCCTGTCCGGCAGAGGGGAAGATCCCCTCCTGGTTAAGAGGCACCCTTCTTCGCAACGGCCCCGCTAAGTTCAAGGTAGGAGAGCGACGGGTCGACTGGTTTGATGGGCTGGCCATGATCCATGGCTTTGAGTTTGTCCCTGAAGGCGTCTTCTACACTAACCGCTTCCTGAGGAGCGAGCAGTACTATCTCATGGTGAATGAGAAGAGCCTGGACTTTGAGGGATTCAGCATGGATCCCCACCATGCGCTTCTAAAGAGCCTCCTTCCGTCGTCTGTTCCTGAGGCAATGAAGAATATCCACAATGCCGATGTGAGCTTACAGGAGTATGCTAACCGGCTCGTGGCTCTCACCGAGATCCCTCTTCCAGTTGTCTTTGACGGTCGCTCTCTCAATACCTTAGGGAACTTCCACTATGCCGATGCTCTGCAACAGGGCCAATGGGAATCTGCCCATCCACAGCGGGATCCCAAGACCAACGAGACGGTGAACTACTTCGTCCGATTTGGAGAGAGAAGCTCGTATGTGATCTGGAAAATGGCAGATCATGCCTCGAGTCGGCAGGTCATAGCGGAGATCCCGGTAGAGCGTCCTGCCTACATGCACAGCTTTGCACTGACGGAAAACTACGCGGTCCTGGTTGAGTTTCCCTTCGTCGTGCATCCCTTGGATCTGGTTCTTCATAAGAAGCCCTTCATCTTCAATTACCAATGGGCTCCTGAGTTAGGAACGACCTTCCTGGTGGTTGATCGAAGAACCGGAGAGGTGCGTCGGCTGAAGGGGGAGCCTTTCTTTGCCTTTCATCATGTGAATGCCTTTGAAGCGGATCACGAGATCGTCATCGACACCATCACGTACGCCAATGCTGACATCATTAGGGCAGTGTCCGGTCAGATCACAGAGGCCTCGAAAGTCAGGTCCGCTGAACAGACTCGTCTTGAACGCTTTACCCTGGATCTGGAAGCTAAGAAGCTATCGCGAGAACTTCTGTTTGACGTGCCTTCGGAGCTACCACGGGTTGCTGCGGCTCGGACAGCTCAGAAGTACCAATATGGCTATGCCCCTGACATTCGCTTCCCTACATCAACAAGGGATGTGCGACCCCTCTACAAATTCGACGTGACGTCCAAGACAAACTTGAAGTGGGAAGAGGCGGGTTGCTTTCCTGGTGAAGCGATCTTCGTGCCGCATCCTCAGGGGACTTCTGAAGACAGTGGTGTCGTCTTGTCTTTGGTGCTGGACATGCGCAACAGAAGCTCGTTCCTCCTTATGCTCGACGCTACGGACTTCAAGGAGCTGGCTCGGGTGCGGACGCCTTTTGCGATTCCCGTAGGCCTTCATGGGATGTGGAAAGAAATCTCATCGAAGTAAAGGGAGACGTGTACAGGTCCTCTAGCCGGCTGACGGCAAGATATAGGAGAGGACGGCGTTGACGTGGCAAAGACTGCCTGTCAGCACAAAGAGGTGCCAGATCGCATGGAAGAACCGGATCCTGTGATCCAGGGCAAAGAAGATCGTGCCAAAGCTGTAGGCGCCACCCCCGGCAAAGAGCCAGAAGATCCCATCAGGATGGAGACATTCACACATGGGCTGGATGGCGATGACGGCGAGCCAACCCATGCCCAAATAGATACCTAGCGACAGGCGCTCCATGCGCCCCGTAAAGAAGATCTTGAAGATCAGCCCAAAGAGAGCCAACGCCCACACAATCCCAAAGAGAGTCCAGCCCCACACCCCGCCGAGTCCAACCAGGACAATGGGCGTATAGCTGCCACTGATCAGGACATAGATCATGATGTGATCGCAAATCCGGAAGATGCGTTTCTTATGAGGGCACTGCACCGCGTGATAGAGGGTCGAGGAGGTATACATCAGCAGGAGAGCACATCCGAAGACAGCGCAGCTGCCAATCTCCAGCCACCCGCCCGTCTGCACGGCGGCTTGAAGCATGAAGAGGAGAGCCAGCCCGCTAAGAAGAATCCCAACGCCATGGCTGAGCGCATTGAATCGTTCTTCGGCTAATGTCTGCATAGGATGGTCCTCCGGGCGCTATTCAAGGGTTCGACCGGAGTCTAATGAACAGGGGGCTTTTTGACACCTGTTCTCATGGAGAAACGCAGACATTTTACACGGGAGGCAAGGAGGCAAGAAAGGGGACTTCGCAGGCACAGCTTCGTGGTGGAGTCGAAGGTTGGCCTCAGACCAAGCCGCTTGACAGGGCCTGAGCTCACAGGCTCGCCTAACTTAGGGAGAACCGTAGTTGCCACAACGGATGGGGGCCTGATCGTTATTACTATGCATGGCCTCACAAATGGCCTGTTTTCCTTGAGACCACGAAGCAAACCCCCGCGATACCTGAGCAGGGCAACCTCCTGAAGAAGCAACCGTGCATGCAACGCCGTTGGGTCCTCCGGTCGAGTTTCCAAAGCCAGTTTGATTGTTTGGGCACTGGTAGCTCACGGTGCAGGAAGAATACTGACCTGCGGGCGTGCCATTAGCACAGCCTGGACATTGACCCGGCGTTAGAAGAGAACTAAGGAGACCCGCTGGGTTGAGGGGTGATGTATTGGCCGCTGGATTCGGCGCAATGACATAATCCGTGCCGAATGTATGACCCGCCCAGTTCGCATTACCAACGCAGATATTCCACAGCTGGCCTACGTCGTCCGAGGACCAGTTCGAGCCAGAAGCTCCAATGATATAGAACTGTGGCTCGGCGGCAGGACTCGCACCTGCTGTATTACAGCCCGTATACTGGAAGGTACAAGTTGCGCCCCCAAGGCTACCATTGAAACAAGAGATTCCCCAGGCGGCTTGGGCGAGGAAGATCCCTAACCCCGTTAAAAAGGCTGTCGCATTTCGCATGTTTAATCCCCTTATGACTGAGTAACAGGCTATATTTCGCGCCCCCGCTGGAATAAGAGCCGTTACAGTGTTTCTGCCAAATTCGGTAACTTTTGTTGTGCCCGTTATGGGAAAATAATTAAATGGTGAACCGTGGGATAGAGTCAGCCTTAGCCGATACATGATAGGGTGGCTGAAAGAAAACTGTGGGGGCACGAAATGTTGATAGAGTCCGTAGAATCACAAGCTGAGTCTATCCTTTGGGAGGACCTGGCCAAGGATCGCATCGCCAAATATCAGGAGTCGGGCCTAGCTCTTCGCGGCGCCCGCTATCGCGAAGGATTGTGCCAAAAGGATCTGGCCAGCCTAACCGGCATCAGCCAGGAGAACATCTCTAGAAAGGATTGTGCCAAAAGGATCTGGCCAGCCTAACCGGCATCAGCCAGGAGAACAT
>JBMOFD010000118.1:0-3695 GCA_049314435.1 Chlamydiia bacterium
TAACGTCTAGGCGCCAGTCAATGTGAATCGGTTGCGGGGTAATTTTTGTTCTTGGCTTTGTTGATCTCCTCTATTAAGGTCTAACGACATCTAGCGCGGCAGGTCACGCCCTGATAAAGGAGTCTCGAAAGAGAAAGCTTCGTCCATTACAAGAGCCGGGGCACGGGATTTCCACCTAGATTGGGTCTATTTTATAGGCCATAATATTATGAATGGTTACCCGATGCAGCGAAACATTTATTTTCATCTACACTCCGCACCTCATATCTACATGTACTATTTCCGACAAATACGACTTCTGAGCATATTCACTGCAGTATCTTGTTCAGCAGTGTCCATGGCGACCTCGCTACAAGGACCTATCAGCACTGACACCGTACGAGACTACTGGGATCGCCGACCATGTAATATTCGGCATAGCACAGCTCCGATAGGCTCCGCCCAGTATTTCCAAGAGGTTGAGGCGAGAAAATACCTGATTGAACCGCATATTCCTGGCTTTGCAGACTTTCCGAGCTGGGCTGGGAAGCGCGTGCTGGATGTAGGGTGTGGAATTGGCACCATGGGCATTGGATTTGCCAGAGCTGGAGCCCTGTACACAGGTTTTGAACTGTCCCAAGTGTCCCTTGATATTGCCAAAGCACGTTTTGATGTGCTCAGTCAATTAGGACGGTTTGTCTTAGGCGATGCCGAGCAACTGTCAGACTACTTCCCGTCAGAAAAATTCGATCTTGTCTTCTCCTTTGGGGTCATCCATCACGCCCCCAATCCGCCTAAAATCATACAGGAGATCAGGAAAATTATAGCTCCAGACGGGGTTCTGAAGATCATGCTCTATGCCAAGAACTCCTGGAAGCAGATCATGATTGACGCTGGACTTGATCAGCCGGAGGCCCAATCAGGCTGCCCGATCGCCATTTCCTACACACCGGAAGAGGTGCGCGAGCTGCTGGATGGTTTTGATATCGTATCCATTGAACAGGATCACATCTTCCCCTATCAGGTGGACCATTACGTGAATTATGAGTACGTCAGACAACCCTGGTTCGAGGCCATGCCTCCTGACATGTTCCGCGCCCTCGAAAGGAGCTTAGGCTGGCATCTATGTATCACGGCTACTCCGAGCAAGACTGAATCTAATTGACTCTAGGCTGCCGTGCGATGCGCCTTTTTCCTAGACACCCTGGCGCATCCTACGGCAAGATTTAGCCCTACATCCGTTCACTAACTGGCTATTCTCTTGCGATGACGATAAATACTATTAAGCGATTAGCAGGACGATTTGACGCTATATGCCGGAAGATCGGTTCTGAGTCGATCCTACTAGCTCTTACCTGTTGGTCTACGGCGGAAGCGGAGCCCTGTGTTTCCCTGCACCTGAAGGGTCAGCTGGGCAACCAAATGTTCCAGATCGCCACTGCCTACGCCCATGCCAAAAGGGTAGGTTATGAATTTACGGCGCCCGACCTAACCCGCCAGAAACACAATAATATTCCTGAGAACCGTCGTCGCATCTTTGCTCACGTTCCCTGTTGGCCCTGTGCGGAAAATGGTATTTGCTGTGAACAGCAAGATTTCCGATACAATCCTCTCCCCGCTTGGCCCGACATGGTCCTGGATGGGTATTTCCAAAGCGAGCGCTACTTCTCTGACTACCGGGAGGAGATCCTGGAGTTATTTGCCTTCAAAGCTGGTCACTGGGAGTCCCTCCTTAAGCAGTATCCCGAGCTATCACATCCTTGTACGGTCGGCGTCCAAGTACGAATCCCCTACCACCCCACTCTGGACAATCCAGGCTTTCATCAGCTATTTGGGAGAGACTACTTTGAGCAAGCGTTTCGGACTCTGCCTCAGGATGCCCTCTATGTGGTGGTCTCCAATCATGTTGGCGCCGCAAAAAATCTTCTCAGAGGCCTGGACCTGAACTTTCTTTTTTTATCCCGTACAGACCGGTTCGACGACCTTCTCATCCTGTCCAAGTGCGATCACATTGTCTCATCCAACAGTTCATTTGGCTGGTGGGGCGCCTGGCTCGGAGATCGCCCAGGTCGCCGTTGTATCTTCCCGATGCCTTGGCTGGTTCATCTGCCACATCGTGAGGACGTGCCAGACCTACTACCAGATCGTTGGGAGACGATCGATTGTCCCGAAGCTCTGATCAAATGGAATCCTGCAGAGGGATGTTCTCTTGATGAACCAGCGGATGGCCTATTTAAATAACACCCATCCGTCATCCTGAGGGTCGTGGTTCGCTCTATAGTGATTGTTACCCTCGGAGTTCCTCTCTGAAACCTACAAACAGGCTATTTCTTATGTCGACCACAACCTGGGCCAAGCACAGACATCGCTGGGGGATTCCATCTGCTCTCAGCGCCCTCCTGTTTGGCGTGTTGTTCAATTGGCTTCCATGCCAAGACTGTGAGTCACGCTGTTGGGCAGGTGGCTATGCTAATGCTCCAGTATCATCTGTCGCCCAACTAGCTCGCCCATGTGTATCTGTCCGTCTCATGGGCCAGCTGGGCAACCAAATGTTCCAGATCGCCATAGCATATGCCCATAGCCGTAGGCTTGGCTGGGATTTCTCGGTGCCTGATCTGGTTCACGTTACGGATGTAGGGGTCCCTGAAAACCATGCGCGCTTCTTCCATCACATTCCATGTTGGTCCTGTCCGGAGGGCCCTATCATCAGAGAGGCCGAGGAGCTCCGCTATCATCCATTGCCTGAGTCCCCCAACATGGTCCTTCTTGGTTGGTTCCAAACAGAGCGCTATTTTGCTGACTATCGAGACGATATTCTTAAGCTCTTCTCATTTAGGGAAGGTCACTGGGAGTCTCTTCTTAGCCAGTATCCCAAACTCTCACATCCGTGTAAGATTGGAGTTCAGATTCGAATCCCCTTTCATCCCACTCTGGACCATCCAGACTTCCATCCCCTGTTCGGAAGGGGATATTTCGAACAAGCCTTTCGGACACTACCGCAGGATGCTCTGTATGTGGTGGTTTCAAACCACGTCGGCGCGGCAAAGGATCTCCTGAGCGGTCTGGAGCTGAACTTTCTCTATCTCTCAGACACCGACCGATTCGATGATCTACTTATCCTCTCTAAATGCCAGCACGTCATTTCATCCAACAGCACCTTCGGTTGGTGGGGCGCTTGGCTGGGGGATCGCCCTGGCCGTCGCTGCATCTTTCCAGCGCCGTGGTTTGCGCCGCACGGAAGAGGCCGTGAGGATACCAAGGACCTGATTCCGGAGCGTTGGGAAGTTATCTTCTGCCCAGAGGCCATCATACCGCCACATATCAATCCAACCCTGAACTGCAGCTCTAAAAACCCAGCCGATGCCATCTTCAAATAGGTCAAGAACCTGCCTGCTCAAGCTATGGGCAGGCGCGCAAGCGTGCCTGGTGATCGAGAATCCGATCGGTCCAATAACTGCCATAGACCTTTTCTGGGGCCCGTGGGCCAAGGGGAAAGGCTCGGCGCATGGCTTTGTTCTGCTTCTTCGCGCTCTCAGCAGTGACCTCACGCCATTCTTGGACCACCCATACAGGTAGATCGTCAAAGAGGCGATCACATGTTGTTGAGTGGACAATGGGGATGCAACCGAGGATGAGTGCCTCCCAGGTTCTGTGGCAGTCAATCGCATTCCCTGGAGGAGACACGACAAACAGAGAATTCAGGCACTCCGTGAGGT
>JBMOFD010000119.1:0-3672 GCA_049314435.1 Chlamydiia bacterium
GAGAGGCCGAGCCGGGTAAGCGGGATCCCTATGAGGCTCGGCTTTCCTCTTGTCTCAGACTCCTGCCCCGGCATCACCCAGGCGAGCGGTGACTAACGTCTCGGCGACACTGTTGTTCAACGTGATGACGTCCTTGAGACCTTCCACGAGCATGTCCTCTAGTACGCGAATCTCCTGGGGGGAACGATCACTCATAGGCACTGCTGATAGAGCGGTGAGCCAATCCATGTTATGAAGTGCTTCTAAGGCCTCAGGTTGTTGGAGCTGCTGAGCGAGAGTTAGCTGCATGTCCTTGTAGAGCTGGGGCGACGCATCTTGGTGGGCTTCCCAGGCAGATAGTTCGAAATATAGTCGTGCTTGACTGTTGAGCAGCGTGCCAATATCGAGGTTCATGCGCGCCAGCCACCTCACCCTTTCCCTTCTCGGGACGTCCATGATGATTTGGCTCAGGCCATCAAGGCCGGCACTATTGCCGACATTGGCCAAGCGGTCCTTCAAGGATCGAGCCGCTGTCTTCATCATGCCGCTCCGCCGTCCAAGCTCCTTGAATAGCGTGCCCTCTTGGGCTAGTCGATGGAGGTCCTGCTCCTGCAACTCAGGAAGTGACTGGGGAGATGCCTTGAGGTGCTCCGTCCAATGAATAGCCTTGGCGGCTTTTGCTCGCTCCTCGGGGGACAGCTTGGCTAGCTCACCGGCTAACCGGATTCGTTCTAGGCGCTTTTTTTCTCTCTCTTTGACGATGCCTGGGTATTTGGCTTGATACGACGGATCCAGATAGGTTTCGATCTTGGCCGGTTCAACCATCTCAAAGGCCTCTTCCGATAGTGAGCTGTCTGGAGGTCCCGCTGTCTTCGGAGCTGTTGAAGAGGGGGCCCAAGCATTTGCTACTTTGGCCAGACCACTGTCAGTTTTCTTGTTGGCCATATCGCTCCCAGACTTGATCTGCTTCGAGTCCAGGCTGGTGACCGTTTGAGAGGACCCAGAACCTTCGGTCAGGGAACTCTTTGCTACCGACGAGGTTTTCACTTCGCTAGATGAAGAACTGGGGCTGGTCCTACGGCTCGCGGGGGCGGAAGCGGTTGTGGGGACGTCCTTTGGTGACCCCGAAGAGGGAATCTGACTCATGACGGTCTCTCCTAAAGTTATCCAGCCTCTCGTACTCGAAAAGAGAGGTCGTTGCCACCTGACCCCCGTGGCGGGCTGCTGCTGCCCAGCTATTCCGGCAAGGCAATGGAACCCATTTGCCAGGACCCTCCTCCTCTGTTTAGAATGCTTGTCTTATGGAATTCATGACTCGCATCCAATCCCTACGTACCCAGTTTGAAGCGGAGAGCTCTCGCCTGACTGCCCTTCGCGATGTGCAGCAGCTGCGCGTGCAATTTCTGGGCAAGAAAGGCCCTGTTCAAGACCTCATGACCGGTCTCAGAGAGCTGGCACCAGAAGCACGCAAGGCTGCTGGTCAGCAGATCAACGAGTTCAAGGAGTTTCTAGAGGCTGAGTGCGGACTCCTGGAGACCTTCTGGAGACGCAAAGAGCTCGATCAGCAGCTGGCACAAGAGTGGATTGACATCACGATGCCCGGTGTCTTGCCGAGGCGAGGTGGCCTCCATCCTCTTACGCAAGCGCTACGCGAGATCGTCACGATCCTGACGGAGATGGGATTCACACCCCAGCTAGGTCCTGAGGTGGAAGAAGAGTTCTACAACTTCGATGCCCTCAACATCCCCAAGGACCATCCTGCGCGAGATATGCAGGACACCTTCTACCTGAGACCAGGTTGGGTGCTGCGTACGCACACCAGCAATACGCAGATTCGCGTCATGCAGTCCACGACGCCGCCCATCCGAGTCTGCTGTCCAGGCCGGGTCTTCCGCAATGAAGACATCTCGGCACGCAGCCACGTGCAGTTCCATCAGATCGAGGGGATCTATATCGCAGAGGGCGTCAGCTTTGCTGATCTGCTCTCTACGCTCGAGCTCTTCCTAGCACGTCTCTTCCAACGGACGGTGCCCGTTCGCTTCCGCCCCAGCTATTTCCCGTTCGTGGAGCCTGGTCTTGAGTGTGACGTGGGATGCTTCTTATGTGAGGGAGCGGGTTGTCGTGTCTGCAAGTTCTCCGGATGGCTGGAGATCTTAGGCGCTGGCCTCATCCATCCCAAGGTTTTGGAGCATGGTGGCATCGATCCCGAACGCTACACGGGCTTTGCGTGGGGGATGGGGATCGAACGCCTCGTCATGCTCCAGAGGGGCGTGCGAGACATCCGACTCTTCACCCAGAACCAACTCGCCTTCCTACAGCCGACGCTGGTCTAGAGAGACTAGCTCAAGCCGGCGGCTGCACCTAGCGTTCTTGCGCAATAGCCCACGACGGACCCTATAGAAAACGCGCATAGAATCGCGGCTAAGTAGAAGGCCGCCGTCCCCAGAGCGCTGCTCAAGCAGATCGAGAGGACTGTAGCGCCGACCGCTGCGAGGACGCCCAGCATGGCAGCCTGATGAGTTTGCTGGATGGCGCTCGCTCGATTTCGCTCCTCGACGGTCAGCTGCCCCACGAATCCCAAGCCGTTAGCAGCCACCATCGCCAGGCCCATGAGGAGAGGCGCTCCACAGGCGAGGCAGCTGATCCCACCAATACCCGCTACGCAGGCATAGCCCACGGTCTTGGCTGCAAAATTAATAGCGGCTCCGATCGGATTGATCATAAAACCCACCTTTGTTGAATGAATGGGCTCTATTCAACCAACTTTCTGTGTGCAGTTGATTAAGGCGGGTCTAACCGAACGTGTTGGCGTATGGTCGCGGAGGGAGCAGAAGGCTCCTACTCAAAGAACTCTTCAAACGCCGATCTGAAGCAACGGAGGAAAGGAGCTTGGCCATGAGGCTGGAGGTGGAGAGCGAGGTAGAGGAAGACGAGCGTAGTTCCTAGGCGAGGACTCACAAGCCCTAGCAGTGCTCCCAGCGCTGAGATCAGACCAATACGTGTGGCTCGCCAGAGGCGTCCGATCTGCTGACGAAGGGCTGAGGCTTGAGCTGCTGTGAGGATCCAGAGCAGGGCCATGATGCAGAGAGAGAACGAGCTCACGCAGGCCCACAGTAGGGCAAGGGGCGCTACGCAGAGGAAGGTAAAACGCAAGCGGGGCGCGCGCCGCGCTGGTTGCGGCGACGCTCCCTCCTCTTGCTGGAGTGATACAACGGTCATGCGTAGGTGGCCCTCAATCGAATACCTACAGCATTTACAGCCGTCTCGTCAAGTGCCTTGATGCTCCGCTACGATCTTTTGGCCCTTCTGTTCGAGAAGGAGATGGTCTCCAGCCGAGACCTGACCATTCAAGATCATGGAGCTCAGCGGGTTCACTACATCGGTCTGGATGAGACGTTTCAGGGGTCGCGCTCCAAAGAGCGGATCATAGCCATGTTTGACCCCTGATAATCCCACTCCGCATAGAGTACAACTTTCAATCGCCCCCTAGAGGTCGTTAGCTCTTGATAAGAGGGTTCTAGTTCAGCAAGATAGTTGCTCCTGCCTGAATTTTAGGGCCGCATCGCAGGAAACGCGGAATCGGAGTCGTGAATGGACAGGAAGGTTGAGGGCTCTTCAATATCCGGAGAGATACCGGTGGGGTATTTTGAACTTCTAAAGGCCGTCAAGGCGGGGGTGCAGGCCGCGCAGATC
>JBMOFD010000120.1:0-3489 GCA_049314435.1 Chlamydiia bacterium
CATCCATGAGCAAGGGCTATCGTCGCTGGATCTGGTTGGGTGGCATGGTCTCCGGCTCTCTATGCGCCATGATGCAGCAGGGCGATCAGATGCAGGGCGTCAATGCTCCTGTACAGGGACGGGGTGTGACTCCCCAGCCGAGTTCTGCGTTTGCGCAGCCACCCGTTGCTCCATTAGCTGGGGCGCCCCTGATCTCGACCGCCGAGCTAGGATCTCAAGTGCAATCACTGGGCACGAATCTAGCTCCGCCTGCAGCCAATGGCTGTGGGGACCAGGTGCTCGGACCTGACCAACTGGTCAGCCCCTCGCAGGTTTCTCCAGATGCCACCCTGGTGGTCAACCCAGCCGCTCTCAGCGATCTACTGCAGAACAGGCCTAAACTCTATGCCGCCATGGTAGGATCGGGTGCTGTGATGCGGACCAATCGGGCTGGAGAAACTACGCCCGTCCTCCAAAACCAACTTTGGACAACTCTCAGCCAAGCCGCTTCTCCTCAGAGTCAGGCTCAGATCACGGTGAACCTACCGGCTATTTCGCTTGAGATGGCCACCTACTTGGTGCAGGAACTCATGGCCTACCCAGGAGGGATCCTAGCTGTCATTCCACCAGCTAAGCCCTCTTCGATGGCGCCCACAGGAGACTCTCCCACAGAGGGTGAGGGCTCAGGGCAGATCATTGGTGGGCATGAAGCGCCTGCTGTGGTTGAGGGAGGAACGACTGCTGCGACCGCGCCTGTTGAGCGCATCGAGCTGACTGGCACTAAGGCTCTACAGGAGACCCAACCCGGCTCCTCAACCGGATCCCACCAGGAGGGCTCTGCCGGAGGCGGACGTGAGCAGCAGGCACAGAGGTCGCCAGGGTTTCTCTTGTAGCAGGGCATCGGTCTATTCCCGGAACTCTCTAAGAAGTTGAGGCAACCAGTGTATTCGACTGGCCGATTAGAGGTCAGACGGGCTCAGTGCTGCTATATCTATTTTGAAGAGCTGATGCTGGGTACACGAGCGGCTCGGGCCCGATTTTCTGTCTGGACAAACGCGATCACTGTAAGGCGAGCTATGGAGTTTGAAGGAAAAGTTTGGAAGGACGGTAGAGCTTGGCTTGTCGAGGTGCCGGCATTGAACCTGATGACCCAAGGCACCACCAAGAAAGACGCTCTGGAAATGGCTCAAGAAGCAGTCTTTGGGCTTGTCGAATGCTACTTCGAATCGGAAGTTATGGGGGACTTTGCTGTGACGGCAAGTGATCGTAAGAACGGAATGATTGGAATTTCGGCGAACGATATGAAACTTCTGCCGGCCCTGTCTTTGAGAAGGCAAAGGGAACAGAGTGGGTCGATAATTCGAGAGGCTTCCGCGCGTCTGGGATCGCAGTCTCCTAATGCATACGCGCAGTACGAAAGAGGGAAGACAAACATCTCCATCGATAAGCACGAAGCTCTTTTAAGATCGCCTGAGCTGACCGGGCGCTGTTGATAGCCGGTGAGCTACGGGGCCCAGCTAAGAGCCCCTTGTGGACCCAGTACCCAGGGCCCGGGAGCGGTCCAGCTTATCGGTTTTTGCGGCTCACCAGAAAGAGCGGAAGCAATGGGCACGAGAAATCCTTCTAGAGCCGATACGATGTCCCGGAATGAGCTTGGAACGTGATCCTGTTGGAGTCTCCGCCAGAAGGCCGTCCACTGGATTTGCTTGGCCTCAATGAAGGGTGACTTGGATAGGCGGTAGAGGAACCGCTCCATTGCGTAGTACTGCAGCAGCTCATTGAATGGTCTGTTGTCGTTCTTGGATCGATTGAGGAGGCGCTGGCGGATGGATGCCGGCAGATTTTTAATGGCTTTCATATGGAGGCCTCCAGGTAGGGCCGCATCACATTTTCAACTCGGCAGATTCGCGCATAATTGAGTAGTTCATCAACGTTCAGGCCCCTGCGCAGCTTGTAGAGCCGAAGTGCCTCCAATACTACGTCCATGCCGATCTTATTACGGAATTTGAAGCAGTCAGCGAGGGTCTTTTCGGGGCTGTAGATTTTGACGATTAGGCCGTCCATTGGATGTTCCTCGATCCCAGAGCTGTATGCTGGACCTGAGAATCGATGCACAAGCAGTGGGGGGTAGTGGAGCGATGGCACGCGCGAGTTCCTCGGAACCGCCACCGAGACTCTATGTGGCACCTGCGTTGTGAGATTGTGGTAGGACAGCGCCGATATTAGGCAGATGATGGCGTTTGGAAAGCGCAGGCTGACCGTGATCAAATCGGGGCTGCTAGTTGGCGGAAGCTCCGACAGCCGATAGACACCCCTGCTAACCTGCTCAATGATCCCCTTGTCTCTTAGAGAATAGAGCATCGAGCGGGTGATCCCAAGTTCAAGAGCCTCACTCATCCGCAGTTGGCCACCTCTGGCGCGAAAAATAACCTCTGCTTGCACCTTCATCCCGAGCTCCAGACAAAATGACTCCACTTATTCATAAATGGCAACATTTTGTCTTTTTTTCCAGGAAAATTCGGGGGTTACGATTCAGGGACGGGTCGGGAAAAACTAAAAAATATTTGGTTCAGTCCATGGATAGGCCCTGGTTTGTCCGGTTTGTTTGGATCCCATGCTGGAGGAAGCGAGCGACGCTAAAGCTCAGGGACGAGTCGCCTATGACCTAGCAAGACGATCCGTTGGGTCATCGGTCCTTCGGGTAAAGTACCGTCGGGCCATGCCATCTCAGAAGAAGGTGTTGGTCGGATCGATGTCGACGGTGACTTGCACGCGACTGGGTGTCTGTAAGGAATGAAGAGCCTCCTGAACAAGACCAGGTCTCGGTGCCTTGATCAGAAGGTGGTAGCGATAGTGGTCCTTTGCCTTGGCCCGTCCGCACGGCAGAGCCGGGAAGATCTCGACCTCCGGAGGTAACGCTTGTCGGAGGGCTTTGGCGATCTCCTCACAGGCGCTGGCTACTACACCCTCCTCCTTCCCTGAACAGAGCACGCGCGCTAGCCGACTGTAGGGAGGGAACCCAAACATCTCCCGGCTCTTGATCTCCTCATGATAGAACGCAGGATAGTCTTGAGCTGCGGCAAGTCGTAGGATCGGTTGGTCAGGCATGTTCGTTTGGATGATCACCTCGCCAGGGAGTTTGCCTCGCCCAGCCCGCCCCGCCACTTGAGTCAGAAGCTGGAAGGTCGTCTCTGCGGCTCGGAAGTCGGGGACCTGTAGAGAGCTGTCCGCTTGCAGGATGCCCACCAAAGTGACGGCTGGGAAGTGCAAGCCCTTAGCAATCATCTGAGTGCCGATCAAGACATCCGCCTTGCCTGTCCCAAACTGCCTCAAGATCTGTTCATGAGATCCCTTATGCTTGGTCGTATCCGCATCGAGCCGCAGGGAGCGCAGATCATGGATGACACCATGGAGCTGCCGCTCTACCTGCTCAGTGCCCACCCCACGGAATCGTAGGGTCTGGGGCGACTTGCAGGCAGGGCACTGCTGCGGTGGTGGAGAAAGCGCAAA
>JBMOFD010000121.1:0-3455 GCA_049314435.1 Chlamydiia bacterium
AACCATCTAGCCGTGCATACTGGCCGGAAATTCCCCGCACTAGTGAACTAGGCCCTTGAACTGAATCCCCGACTGATAGGTAGCATGGGCAGCCTGGAGCACTGTGGATGCGATAAGTAGCTCAATAGATCCAGTACAGAGCAGGGCTAGATAGACAGAGTTATTTAGAATCTGGACCAGCGCTTCTGTCATGGCGCGATGATTGCCTTCCTGGATAGCTGATATGAGCTTGCCTATAGCAATAGTGATGTCGTGGCCGGTGGTGATGATCATCCCGACTGGATGGGCGAAGATACTCCCCACTACGGAGATCACCGCGATGACTGATTCCAAGACTGCGTGGGATATAGCGCGGGAGTCTGCGGCCTTGAACGCCACCACCACGTCAGCCAATGACTGAATACCTCGTATTGCTCCGAGCAAAATGGAAATAGGCTTGGATAGAGGTGGATAGAGAGTGATATAAGGCAACGCAACTCTGGCTACCCTGCAACCTTGATTCCACGAGGACGATTGACCAGAAGGCCCGGAAGGCTTGAGATCGTTTCCGTACTCTCGATGGTAGAGACTGAATGTTGATTCTGATCTTTCCATCTTACAAGCCATATAACAACCCATATTTTTAGCTATACTATATTATGCGATCGTCGCGTTAGTAACAAATGGAATTGTCCAATGGCTATTAAGCAACATGCCGTCTGTCTATGTAAATAGCGGGGGATTGAATAATGTCTTATTGATCTGCTGCATCTAACCTCACGAACGCAACTATGTATTGTGGAATTATTTACTTGCTGACCGTGCGATTACTCCACGTGGCGTAGTTCCTTAACGCGAGTTTCGGCCCAGACAGGTGAAGTCTAGTCGATGAGTTGACTGGGCGGTATTGCTGTAGCGAGTTTGTAAGCGATTGGAATGTAACAGCTGTAGAACAAGTTGGGGCCTGCATCTAAAAATAGTGGGTGGCCAGTTCGCTTCAAAGATTGACTTTGCTCCAAAGATCGACGGCAACGGAACGTTGGTGTTTCGGTACGTAGGGTTTGGTAGCCTGGTCTTGGACCCCTCACTGACAAAGGGCTGGTCTTCTCGTCCGAGAAAATGGCCCCAGTTCGCTTCGAGCGCACGTGATAGCCAGAGGTCCTGGTCACCACCCCGCACAGGCCATCACAAGGCCGCAAGCACGAAGAGGCGACTGGCTGATAGGGCAAAGTCGGCTATACGCTGCTGGCATCTGCACTTTCTCTATAATCTGCATTGTGAGAGGGGACCGAAAACCGCCGTTCCACAATTACTGGAACCAAGTGCGCTGTGGCTCGATGGAGGTCAGCATACGTGAGTGCGGCCATTTCGACCTGCAGCCGATCCCCGTCTTATACTAGGTTCACGATGCGTTTCCATGCCCCGAATCCAACGTGAACACCCCTGCCGAGAGAAAGACGGCAGGGGTATTTAGACAAGTGGACCGTTGTTGATGAAGGCTCTCAGCCGCCGACTCTCCTCCCCAGGTTTGAATCTTCCATTCGAGACTGGCGAGGGCTATTGCGTCGACAAATATTGTAAGCAGCGTGAGAGACTTGGCAGCGTTGGTTTCAGAGGAGAAAAACTATTGATCAAAGCTGCTACGACTCCTCCGGCCAACGTTAGAGCCGCAGATATCGCGACCTTGCGGCGGTACGCCCCTCAAACGAGTTGAACAGTTGAATCTAGAGCATTCATAGAACTCAAAACAAAGATGAAGCTACCGCACCAAATAGCCTCTGTCTTAACTTATCATCGAAGTCCAATTTCTTGCATGGTCCTCAACATATAATGCCAGGCCGACCTCCTCAGCCACTCAAGAAGCGTCTGAGCGCATCTCTTCTTTAAGACTCCATAAAAGGAGGACTGGCTTGCGCTCACATTGATCTATTCCCTTACAATTGCTATTCCGGAATATTGGAACACGTCACCTGCATTGCCCCCGGCCGCTCCGTACGAGGCTGAAAAGGAACTTTCCCCTCGCATCTCCTGAACGATTATTACAGCATCAGCGCCATATAGAGACGCCTCCTCTTTGATTTTTTCAATTTGTCCAGCTGGGTCGCGATCTGCCCAATAGTTGATGTTTTTAAGGAAGATACGACCTATCTCCGTGTATTTAAAAGGAACCTTCTCCCGACTGTAGTAAACCTGCACATCATGTACAGGAACACTTCGGCGCTGAACTCCAGAGCTGGGAATATATGTTGCTGAAATTATTGAACATCCGGTGAGCATAATGCCAGCCAGAAGCGGAATCCAGGATCTTTGCATACCTAACCCAGTCAATCGTATTCAAGCCAAGCTAACAAGGGCGCCCAGCTGAGTCAAGTGCCCAGGAGGAGTCCTGGATACGATGGGGATCCAAAGAATGCCACCTATATGCAAGATGTTACCTCACCCAATAAGTCCTATGGTGCTACAGGGCTAATTGGACCTCCTGAGGACATGAAGCAGTGGAATGCTGCGATTGCTCAAGGCGATTATGGTCTCCTAGCCACACCCAAGGCAGAGGATCCTTCAGAGAAGCCCTCCTATTGTCGAGGACTGTCCGTCAGTCGGGTCGGTGATTACCGATGCATTAGTCACGGAGGTGAGCTGGGCGGTGCAGTGGTGATCTATCGACGCTATGAAAACAGAGACGATCCGACGAAGACGTTTGCCTTCTTTTTGGCCACCAATGCAGACAACGTTCCTCATGCTGAGCTCACGGCGGCTGGAATCGCCAATGAGATGGCTGGCACGGAAGTTGATCCAGGCCCCAGTCCCCCTACCGGGGAACCATCAGCCCACAATCGGGAAGAGGATGTCAAAGATCTGACCGGCCGCTATCGATGTCGTGAGTTTGGAACTGAGTGGGATGTCACAGCTGTAGAACAGAGCCCAGGAAGCTGGGGCCTACATCTAGAAATAGTGGGTGGCCAGTTCACCTCACAGTTTGACTTTGTCCCCAAAATCGACGGCAGCGGAAAGTTGTTTCAACACGTCACATTTGGCGGCGGCGTCTTGGAGCTCACTGACAAGGGCCTGATCTTCTCGTCTGAAAAAATGGCTCCGGTTCACTTCGAGCGCCTGGGATAGTCGGTGATCTGGTCGTCACCCATGTACAGACTGCCTCATAGGAAGCCTGTGCGAAGAAGCTACTGGCTCGAAATGGAACGCCCCATTTCCGCTAGGGCAAGACAGGTCCGCTACCGCGGATAGCACTTGGCAAAGAGCTTCACGACCTTGACGATCGCTGGCTCGTGGACAGCGAACCTCACCAGCTCGTCATGCAGAACCTCTGGGCCACTCTTGAAGTCCGAGCCCATCCAATCCTTTAGGTCCTCTACAGTGAACTCTCCTCGCCGAAGGGATTCAAAAGTAACAGGAATTGACGCCCTGCCAGTGTGGTGATCCCTTAGGAGAATAGACCCCCGGGTTGAGCTGACCAGGAT
>JBMOFD010000122.1:0-3447 GCA_049314435.1 Chlamydiia bacterium
CAGGAGCAGGCAAAAGCTTTGGCTCAGCTGCGTAAGCGGTTCGAAGCCAGAGATCAGGTGCAAACCCAGGAACTGGAAGAGCTTCGTCAACGCCTGCTGGCTGAGGGGCGCAGCGAAGTGCTCCAGGCGGAGATCTCCCGTCTCCATCGGGAAATCGACACGTGGCGTGAGCAGCATGCGCAGCTCTACGCCGCATTGGCCTACGACCGTCACCGCCTCTCCGAGCTGGAGCGTCGGCGAGAAGAGCATCGGCGCACCGTGGGGCAAGCCCAGCAGATCCAAGCCACCGTCCTCCCCCTCTCGAGAGCGACGTGATCGTCCTTGGGATCGATCCAGGTACCGTGATCACCGGATATGGCTTGGTTCGCGTCATCCATGGCCGAGCCACGGTGCTGGACTATGGCGTGGTGCGGCCCTCGCCTAAGGCACGTTTGACGCAGCGTTACCTCACGCTCTATGAAGCGATGGTGGCTCTCGTCGAGAAATTCCAGCCGACCTGTGTCTCGATCGAAACCCAATTTGTCGCTAAAAATCCGCAGAGTGCCCTGAAGTTGGGCATGGCACGTGGCGTCCTGATGCTAGCCGCTACGCAAAAAGATATTCCTATCTTCCAGTACGCCCCGACTAAGGCCAAGCAAGCCGTAACGGGCTATGGCCATGCCAGCAAACCTCAAGTGCAGGCCATGGTGGCCCAGCTCCTTGGTCTAGCGAAAGTCCCAGAACCGGAAGATGCCGCCGATGCACTGGCACTGGCGTTGTGCCATGTTCACGCCTATAATGCGGTCTCATTGATCGGAGAACTTGTCTGATGTTGGCTTTTCTACGTGGGACTGTTGTCGAGGCCTCTCCTGAGTCCTGCATTCTGGATGTAGCCGGAGTGGGTTATCTCGTGGCGATCCCTGAGGGGACCTATCGAGCCCTGCCTGCCCAAAAGGAGCAGGTTGTCTCCCTGCATATTCATTGGGTGTGGCGTGAGCAAAGCGGACCCGCTCTTTACGGGTTTGCTACACAAAGTGAGAAGGAGCTCTTCAGTCTTCTGCTCGACCTAAACGGCGTAGGCCCAAAAACGGCTCTGGCTATTGTGGGGCATCTACCTGTAGAGCGGCTCATCGAAGCAGTACGGACTCAAAATCCACTGCCTCTCTGCAAGGTCCCTGGGATCGGGAAGAAGACAGCGGAACGCCTGGTTACAGAACTGCAGAGCCGTATTGGGGAGATCTCCTGCCCAGCTTCGTCGTCGCATCCCGAGCTACCGCTAGTGGGCGACGCCATCCGAGCTCTCATGCACCTGGGATATTCCCAGATGGCTGCTGAGCGCGCTGTGCGCGCTGCAGCCACACCAGATGCCCATGATCTAGGGCAGCTCATCACATCGGCTCTCCAGAGGGTCTAGACAGCCCCACACTGCCTCGTCGAGGCGCTCTTATCTGTAGAGTGTTTTCGCCTTGCTAACGGCAATGCTCTAAAGGCATAAACGACCCTCGTTTTACCTGAGGGGCGCGTGATCACTCACACACAACCACATTGCACAACCTTGTCGATGGCCAAGCGGATCCTTGTCAGCGTCTGCTCGCTGTGTATCATGCCGGCCCACGTGCATGGCCTCGACTATCTCCGTGACGACCCAGTCGCTACCCATCAACCCATCCTATATCAGGTAGCCAGGGCAACAAGGGGCCCTATCATTGAGTTCGGATGCGGCAAGGGCAGTACTCCTCTGCTCCACGAGCTGTGTAAGGAACAGGGCCGGATGTTGATCAGCTTAGATGATGATGCAGCTTGGCTGCAGAGTCTCGCCGATCGATATCGCGGTGATGGTTACGAAGAGGACAATCAGGGGTGGCACCAATTTTACCTCGTCCCCGGCAAAGGTCCAACCCGCTCCGAAGACCCCGCCCACTGGGTTGCCTTTATAGAATCCAATACGTGGCTGAACAGCCTACATTACGGTTGCTGCTTCATCGACCAAGCACCTTGGCTTGCCCGTTTTGAGACCCTCAAGCGGTTTGCTGCTCACTCCGACTATGTCGTCCTGCATGACTGCGACTATTTCCCCGTGCACGGGATCTTTGGGCGCACGATCAAGCCGACTGTCAATAAGCAACCGGGCGTGTTCGATTTTTCAGATGTCTTCCGAGTCTCTCAGGTGTTCTTTCCCCCAGCACCATGGCCGGGTGAAACAGGACCGCCTACGCTTGTTGGCTCAAACCTGAAGAGCCAACTACCCGAAATCGACCCTCTACTGAACTAAAAGATCCTTCTAGGAGGAGGGCTGACGATCGGTCAGCCTCCTCTCTCAAGGGTCTTTAACTCTAGCTAGGACGACCAAGAGAAGGCACACGGCGCACCAACCAGCTGCGCACCTGTTCTAAACCCAGAAGCTTCACGACGTCCCCAAGCAGGAAGGGCAAAACACCCTGGATGATGGCTCCTGCCCATCCAGTCCAATGCTGGAGATGAAGTACACCACAGCCATAAATCACCAGGCTACCGAAGCCACAGGCCATGATGCGTTGCATCGCGGTGGTGAGAGGGTACTTTTCAAACGCCCACCCTACTACATAGGCCGCTACCACATACCCAAAGAGATACCCGCCCGATGGACCTAAGAGCTTGTCCAGCCCACCTGTACACCCAGCAAACACCGGCGCACCCGCGGCACCCTGCAAGAGAAAGAGCACCATCGACCAAGCAGCCGATCGGCCCATGATCGAAGCAAGACCCAGACAAAGGTGGCATTGTAGAACAACCGGAACGGGCGTCCATGGCAAGTGTATTGCCAAGGGGGCGGCTAGCCCCATCAGAAGCGCTCCCATCAGGATACGCGTGATACGAAGTCCAGTCTGAGCCTCAGAGGAGGAGAGAGAATTCAAGTGCAAGACCCTACGCATAGACACCTCCTAGCGATTTGGGTCATCCCAGTCTGATCCAAAGTAACAAGACCTGCAAGCGCTCTTGAACGCCATGTGGTGGCCAGGATATGTCCATTTACGCTACCCATGGTCCTATATATCTATATCTTGCACTGACACCGAGTAGGACAAGCGTGAGCGACCCCATTGATCATGTTGTGCAGCAGATCAAGTACCAGCTGCTCTCTCGCATGGGGCGCAAGGTCGAGGAGGCTAGCCACCTCGAACTCTACCAGGCTCTTGCCTATGCACTCCGTGAAGAGGTCATGCGCCACTGGACCGCATCCTCCCGATCGACAGCCGCCAGCAAAGCACGCGTCACCTTCTACCTCAGCATGGAGTACCTGCCCGGACCCATGACCCACACCAATGCCGTGGCTTTGGGTGCACAGGAGCTTCTCCAGGCAGCCCTGCAACGACTAGGGCGTAGGTACCAGGATGTGATGGCTATGGAACCCGACCCAGGCCTCGGCAACGGAGGTTTAGGCAGGTTAGCTTCTTGTCTTTTGGAAGGGGGTGCAACACACCACTACCC
>JBMOFD010000123.1:0-3396 GCA_049314435.1 Chlamydiia bacterium
CCGCTTTCATCCGAACCAAGGTGAACTCTCCCTTCAGGTGAGTTCCCTTCAGGATCACGCTGATGTGTCCATCCTCCAGTCCCTTCTTGAGATGAGCTTCCATCTCGTGTCGAGATCCCCCATGGAGCTCTGTGTAGGTGCCTTGATCCCAGATCTTCACCTTTCCAGCACCGTAGTTCCCTTGCGGAATGGTGCCCTCAAACGTGCGGTAGGCGAGTGGGTGGTCCTCTACCATGATCGCAAGTCGCTTCACCTTGGGATCCGTGGAGATCTCCTTCGGGACAGCCCAGCTTTTCAGGACACCACCCAACTCTAGGCGGAGATCATAGTGCGGATGAGACGCGTGATGCTCATGGACTACGAAGCGCAGAGAGCCATGAGCCGGTTCACGTTTGGCCTTAGGCTCAGAGGTTTGTTCAAGGTGACGCTGCTTTCGGTACTCTTCAAGACTCATCACGCTCCTCCGGCCTCCACTACCATTACCAGGCTGGTATGGCCTCGGTCTAGTTTGTCTTGATATCGTCGTGCCCGCTGTATATGTCTTGAGATTCGTCCAGGGTGCGGTGGAGGTCATTTCCTAACGACCAAGGCAGACGATGCGTGGATAGAAGGGAGGGAATATGGGAAGAAGACAAGCAGCCTTGCTGTTGATCGGATGCTGTTGGATGGGAGGCTCCTTGCCAGCCTATGCCGATGCTGTGGCTGATGCCAAGCAGCAGCAGCTCGAGGACGATCTATGCTCTCCTGATGGCCTCATGAGGTTGGTGCCTCAGCTAAAGAACCAGAAAGGGGAGTTTGAGATCCCCAATCCCAAAGTGGACCTGCAGAAATTCCTGATCGTACGTCAATCGCTGCTCAACATCATCGAGATGGCTCTGACGCGAGCCGATCTCATGCGAGATCCCTACGCCTACTCCAGCAATCCACACAAGACCCTGAAATTCTCCCCGCACTGGCGTGCAGCCGAGGTGGGATTCGTCACGGATGCCAAGACGATCCCAGACTTTTCTAACGGGGGCTTTGCTTACTATGGGGAGAAGTCCTTCCTAGAAGGGATTACGCCAGTGAAGGGCACCGATGAGAGCTTCTATACAGTCCCGGGCTCCGTCGTCTACATCAACCTCATGCCCACCAACCTGCCCTGTGTGAATCGCATCATGGAGACGTCGGGGTTGAATGGCGGTACCATGATGGCCTTTTCTTATGTGCTAGGCGACAAAACTGGCCAGGCCTACCTCGTGGTGAACGGCTGCCAGAATACAGCCAGGACGATCACCGAGAATGGCCAACAAGTGATGGCTCCCGCTGGGAGCGCTTTCCTTGGACTTCAGTGGGCTGAGAAGTAGACGATCGTCCGCCGGCCTGCCATCGACCAGCCCGAGCATCTCTGATGGCAGGGCGGCCTTCCCGCTGTGTCCTTTCTGTAAAGGGGTTGCTGGCGTCATGAGGGACGACTGAATCGGGCGCTCTCCGTATGGAGAGCGTTCGCTTTCTAGCGCTTGGGTGATCCAAAGAAAACAATCGAGGGCAAAAAGAAATTTGCCCTACGCTGCGCGAGAGTGAAGCAAAGAGCGATCTAGATACCCCTTCGACCTTTTTGCTCTATATTTTTGTATAGAATTTTGTTTAACAGGAGTGGAAATGCTGAAAAAAATGAAGGTTTTTTCCTTGCTCGTAGCTATACATGCTTCTTCCCTTATGGGAGAAACGTTCAGAGTTGCGGCAACACCAGAAACGACCAACCTGGGTCTGTTTGCTCTTGCGCAAACGCCGGTGTTGAAGGTTAAGTCAGGAGACTCAGTCTCCATGGAGACATGGAATAGCTGTCTTCATGAGATGGTCTTCAACAAGACGACTCCAGCCGACTTGGCTAAGTTCTACGTGGCTCACGACATTCAGAAGCGGCGGGGCATGCACTCACTCACAGGCCCGGTCTATGTCGAAGGGGCTGAGCCGGGAGACGTGCTAGAGATTCGGGTGCTCGACATTAAGTTGGGCGACTTTGGCTACAACTTCCTCAGCCCCACGCAGGGGATTCTGTCGGAATTCACCAAGCCTAGGATCAAGTATTTCAAGTACGACAAGAAGAACAACACGACCGAGTTCACCAAGGGTGTGTGCCTGCGTCTGAAGCCCTTCCCCGGTGTGCTAGCCGTAGCGCCTCCAGCGGATTGGCCAGAGGGGTGGCCTGTCAATCTAGAGACTCCAATAGCTCGACCTGTTCCTGGAGAGTTTAATTCGGTTCCACCAGGGCCTTTTGGAGGCAACTTGGATCAACCTGAGCTGCAAGTGGGCTCAGTCATTTTCCTTCCTGTGTTCCAAAAAGGCGCTCTAGTCTGGACTGGGGACTCCCATGCTATGCAGAGCAATGGCGAGATCGACATCACGGCCTTGGAAACCTCATATGAGGGGATTACCTTCCAATTCATCGTGAGAAAGGATCTTAAGGCACTGGGTGTTGCTGATAAGACCAAGAGAAAAGGTGGAGACGCGTTCACTTGGCCTATCATCGAGAACAGCACGCACTGGATGATCGTAGGATTAAACACGGACCTCTTTGAGGCCATGAAGCTTGCGTCCAGAAACGCCATTGACTTCCTAGTGCGTACCCAAGGCTTTTCGGCTGAGGAGAGCTATCAGTTCTTGAGCATGGTGGGTGATTTCGAGGTTGCTGAGGCAGTGAACGTTGTCAAGAACGTGACGGTCCACATTCCGAAAGAGCCATTCAAAAACAACGGCAAAAAACTCACGCTATGCTCTGAGGGTACGTTCCCTCTGAAGGCGCCAGAAGAGAATGTAGATGCCCCGTGCGTTCCTCAAGAAGGGATTACTCTTGAATAACATAGGTATTTTTATGAATTTGAAAAAGACCGCGCTGTCCCTTCTTTCATTGCTGGCGATAGCCACAACAGGGTTTTCTGATGACCTAACGCTGGACAATCAGACCATGCATCCAGCCAAAGATCAGAAATCCAAGATCGCGATTCAATGGGCGACCTCTGGTAAGGATGTGGATGATGGAAATCATGCCATGTTGCATGGATTGGCCTTGAATCAAGCCTCCATACAGGTTCTTGGTCAGTCAGGAACGGTGAATCTCACCATCCCTGACAAGGCTGAGTACCTAAGAGTGCTCGTATGGTCGACAGGCGAGGGTGATCCAGATCTCCTCACCAACTGGGTCGACATTGTGCCGAACAAGACCTACACCCTAAAACCTGATCATCTAGTGCCTTCGGTTCTGATGGCAGGAACAGGGTGCTAAACGGCATTAAAAATATCCCTTCTAAGTCAGTCACTCTTCAGAGAAGAGTGACTGACTTGTTCACCTGCTCTGCAAAATTTCCTTTCCGCCCCTTGAACGCTATTAGCCCTCTCAATATGCTAAGCGGCTTC
>JBMOFD010000124.1:0-3395 GCA_049314435.1 Chlamydiia bacterium
TTGCCCAGGAAAGGACTCGAACCTTCACACCTTGCGGCACCAGATCCTAAGTCTGGCGTGTCTGCCAATTCCACCACCTGGGCGTAGAGAACTTGGACGGATGGGGAATCATCCAAGCGGCGGTCCCCGTAGGGGCCGCAAGCATATTAGTCTGGAATCAGGAAATCCAGCAATGGAGCCGTTGAGAAAGTCCTCGAACCGTCCGGAGCCTAGCCAACTAGATCCTTTCTTGGAGGAACAGAGTAGCCTCTCCCCATAGGAACTGCCCCTTCCAGCTCTTTTCCACACGGAAGGGAGCGGTCGGCTCCCAGTCTAAGACCGACTGACTCACTGTGATCAGTCGAGCCCCTTTGGGGAGCGTCAAGAGTGTAGGCGTAATACGCCGTAGGAGGGCGTCTGGGAACGCTGTGCTATAAAAATAGGCTGCTGAACAGGATGAGAGATCGGTCAGGCGGAGATCGCCGCAGCGGAATGACACTCGTCGGATTCTCAGCAGCCAACCAATCCACTGCGCCCGTTTGACAAACTTAGACTGGCAGTCGATCGCTAGCACATGTGCCCGCAGATGCATGGCCAGCCAGAAGCTCGTTCTGCCTACGCCACAGCCCAGCTCAGCGATCGTCTCTCCACGATGCCAGCCAGCCTGTTGTATCGCCTCACAAAGAGTCTTTAAGGGCGTTTCTCCGTAGGGCACTGGCAACCGCTTCTGCCGTTCAAAGTAACGCCTTGTCCGACGGTATGGATTGTCTAGGCCATTCACCATGCAGAGCAGGATGTCTGCGCAGGCAAACCGAAGGTTGTGATAGTACGAGAGCGCATTCCCTATCCGTTCATTCCAGAGGCGCCAACGCACTTCAAAGAATGCCCGTATGCGAGACGGACGGATTGATTCGGGGGCCATAGCCAAAACTTCAGATTGAATCACGGCTTACAAGCCTCCATCCGTTCGCGGCGAGCAGCCTGCCAAAGCATCCAGATCCCCACAACAATGCAAGGAATGCTCAGCCATTGGCCTAAGGTCAACAGACCAGTGGCCCAGGCAGCCTGCTCCTCTTTCCAACACTCGGTCACCATGCGTAACAGGAAAAATGAACTCAATACAAATCCGGCCAGTTTGCCTGAGCCCAGCTGCCATCCCGAGCGGTACTTGGCATAGACAACTAAGAAGAGAATGAAGTACCCAGCCGCTTCGTAGAGCTGCACCGGATGCCGTGCTAGCCTTGCCAACCCCTCTGCTGGATGCATGAAGAGAACTCCCCATGACCCATCCGTAGGAATCCCACAGATCTCCTGGTTCATGAAGTTGCCCAAGCGAATGCAAGTCGCAGCCAGGCCACTCGCCAACGCGACCAGATCTCCTAACAGAAGCCATGGAAGCTGTAGTCTTTTTTGCAACCAGACCAAGACCAACGCCATCCCGGCAATCGCACCATGGCTAGCCAAGCCACCCTGTCGTAGATTGAGGATGTCGATAGGATGCATCAGGTACTTCAACGGGTCATAGCCCAGGCAATGCACCAGACGAGCACCCACTACAGCACCGATCGCCATCCAGGAGAGCAGATCATCGACCACTCGCCTAGCCCAGGTCCTAGCCTCTGCCTCAGAAGCGCCCTGCTCAACGCGCCAGGCCCGCATCACATGACGACCTAACATCCCTGACAGCAGAAAGCCCCCCATGAAGAGAAGCCCGTACCATGCGATGTCCAGACCCACAACCGGAACCGTCCAGGCAACCGGAGAGGGATCCCACTGGATGACAATGCCCAAAATCTTCCCTTGTGAAAGTAAAGGTTTTACCTTGATGCGACCACTAACCTACACCTAGTGTATCGAGCAGAAATCCTCAGCACAACACTTTGGAGAGAAAACTCCCCTTTTTTTGCCTGATTTCAAAACTTTTCCACTACTTGTGATAGGGATGCCCATGAGCGATGAGCATGGCTCGATAGATCTGCTCAGCTAAGACGACCCTGACGATCTGATGGGTCATGGTGAGAGGACTAAGGGAGATGAGCCGCTGGCCCAACTGGCGGCGCAATGAGGCTGAAAAACCCTCCGCCCCACCGATGCACAGAGTCAGAGAGCTCCCCTGAAGTTCCAGGGAGCGCGTTAACCAATGACTCCAACCCTCGCTATTCATGAGAGTCCCCTGAGGATCCAAGCCAAATGTGGAAGGTCGCTCAGCTACCTTGGCCAAAGGCTCCTCGTCTGCCACCTCTTCCCACTCAACGCGCACATAGGGCCTCGACCTGGTGACGTAATGAGCAAGAGCCGTGGCTAGCCACGGCTCTTTGCAACGTCCCACACAGAGAATGCGTATGAGCATGGGTTAGACGAGCTCTTGAACGGTCGCCGGCCACGTCTTGCGCAGTGTCCACCATCCGCCTTGGGTCAAAGCGCTACCCACAGCAATGCATACAATGGCACGAATATCCCATGAGCCGAATAGGCGCATGCCTACAGCGAGCCCCGCCATCAATAGGATCAGCAGCCATTGGCGCGGCTGAAGCCACTGTGTGAAGCGTATAGGCTCATGCAATTGGCTTAGGTACAGCAGGTACTTTTGGGCAACTTTCACCAAGACCATGCGACCCTTTACCCACCCTATCAACAAAGCTGCAGCGATCAGTAAGACCCCACTGTTTTGTAGGAGCAGCCCCTCGCGAGCCAAAAAATCAAGAAGAAGCTGCTCACTAGGCTCCCGAAGGGCACGATCCAGCAGCGATAGACCTTGTATGAGAAGGCCTACTCCTGAGATCAACCAAAAGCCACCAAATAACATTCCTGCAGTGCGTTTCTTCATCAAATTGACGCGACGGAAACCCCTTGCTCGAGCAGGGGGAGGAAGTCGCGCTCCCTGAGCAGCTGCAGCGTTGTTCTATAGACGGATCTCTCAACTCACCCAAGTGCGTCCAGCCGAAGTCTTCCCCTTCTCCGAACGATCGATCCTTGGCGAGGATGCCGAAACTCCCAACCGCTGCCTAAAAGCGGCCATGTTGCCTGAAGACCTGTCTTCGACACCACCTCCAAATTGCCGCCATGGGGGCGACATCCGCGCTGACCGTCGGATGAATCTCTGATGTGAATTAAATGTTTGTATTGATTATCACGCTCTTAATAATCAACCTATATAATCCGCTGCTAGTGAGTCCCATATAGGAGAATCGTGATGAGTACCGGAATTACACCTCTTCGAGTAGCTGGCGCAGTTGGCTTCACTTTTGGCGTAGTCGGCCTGGGTGCCGTGATGGCGACAGCGGGAAGCGCAGTCTTGGCCGCTAACGTGTTGACGAAGGTACTGGGTCTTTTTGCTGTCGGAGCACTGATGGGCATGGCAAGGGGCTCTCTGCAGCAGGCTGGATTTATATTCTTTCATGATTGAAGATGACTGC
>JBMOFD010000125.1:0-3376 GCA_049314435.1 Chlamydiia bacterium
CCACGGTTCTCATTTGGCACGGCTCACGATAATGCACTTCTAGAGGAGCTCGGATTTGCAAGGTGCTCTGGTGCTCTTGAGCCTATGGCATAAGCCTGTGAAGAAGCCTTGCCAGACGTTGTCATCGAGTGGCTCTCTGGTCTAGATAGCGGCCAAAAGGAGCTGCTAAAGGCAGGGCTCAACAGGCTGTCTTGGGTAGAGGGAGCGCGTCTGGCTCGACCACTGGCTGCGGAAAGATGGCTGAGCCTGTTTGAGTCGGGGGATAGCGCCCGTTACAGACGCGCTTGCGGATTGCGCCATTTCGCTTCCCAGGATAAACTTGTCGAACCGCGAGTGTTCGGCGCAATAGGCTGATACACCTCGAAGGAATGGGGGCGTAGTTTGAATTTTGCAAATCAGCTGACGCTTCTCAGGGTTGTGAGCAGTGCGTTCTTCTTCCTGGTTTATTCGGCGATGCCGCTCTTCGGTGTTGAGCCTTTCACGATTGCACTGCTTCTTCTCGGCCTTCTTATTCTTCTTGAAACAACGGACGCGCTCGACGGCTATGTGGCCCGTCGTCTTGGCCAGGTGACCGACCTGGGTAAGGTGCTCGATCCGATGGCGGATGGGGTCGCAAGGACCACCGTCCTTCTGGCCTTCACGCAAGACCCAGTATGCTTGCCAACTTGGCTTGTCCTTCCCTTCCTCTACCGAGATGCGATGACGGCTACGTTGCGTATCGTCTGTGCTTGGAGAGGGATTGCGTTGGGAGCTCGCTCCAGTGGGAAGATCAAGGCGATCGTCCAGGCCGTGGCGGCCTTCTTTGTGATCCTGCTCATGCTTCTGCATGCTCAGGGGCTCCTTTCCAAGGAGCTTCTGTCGCAGATCGCTGCTTCAGCGATCGCCATCTCCGCTGCCTATGCCGTAGGATCGGCAGCTGAATATCTGATCGCTCTCCGTCATCAGCTGCGCGCTCTGATGGGCACGCCTGCGCAGAGCTCTCCCGCTGCTTTGTTAGAGTAGGACGAGTCCAGACTGGCTAGCCGCTCGACTGAGCCGCTCCGTGATCGTATCCCATAATCCCCCAAAGGGAAGACGGTCGTCATACCAGGCCTCTTCTCGTCCCAGACGATCCAGTTCTCGAAGAAGATGATAGAGAGCTCGTGCTGTCAGATCAGGGCTCTCCAAAGAGCCCAAATCCCACACCTCGGCAGAGTCGTAGAACCTCTCCTTAAAGCCCAATACCAGGCCGCCAACGGGCGGAGTGGAAAGCGAGAGGGGTTGAAGCCGGCAACGCGGGGCATAGTGCCGCAGCAACTGCCCTGGGCAGATCGGCTTCTCATCAGGCGCAAGCTCCCGCATGACATGAGAGATCGTCAGCCCCGTGAGTTCTTCGATCCATTCCTTGGAGAGCGCTCCTAGCCGAACGATTCTGGGAGTCTCTTCCACAAGAATGATCGTCGATTCAAGGCCCGCCTCGCAGGGGCCTCCATCCAGTACGCCCACCTTTCCTCTGAAATCTTCTAGAACATGGCCTGCCTGCGAGGCGGAGGGTCTCCCACTGAGGTTGGCAGAGGGAGCGACCAGTGGTCCCGTTTGTCGAAGCAGCTCGCGGCAGAGAGGGTGGGAGGGGATGCGGATACCCACCAGCGGAGATCCAGCCGTGACGCTGTCGGGGACTTCGTAAGGATTTCTGGGGAGGAGAAGCGTGAGAGGTCCGGGCCAAAGCTTGGCGAGGCTCTCCGCTGCAGGACTCCAATTCAGTGTGAGACTCCTAGCTTCCTCGATATCGGCCACATGGACGATGAGGGGATTATGACGAGGACGTCCCTTCAGGACGAAGATGCGTTCGATTGCCTCCGGCCCGTGCAGTGACGCGGCCAGACCATAGACGGTCTCAGTGGGGATGGCTACGACCTCCCCGGTAAGGAGAGCATCGATGGCTTGGTGGAGTGAAAGGAGTCCCATACGGCCAAAGAGTATACAGGAGAAGCTTTGCCAACGCAGCGCCCTTTCGGCCTGCATGGGCGATATAGGCCGGGACAGTCCGGGGGTAACCGAATTAATGCAAATTCGGTGGTCAAAATGGCGGAATTCACAGAAATACCGCCTTTCGTCCTGCCGAATTCCTGTTTTGTGGTAACCTGGCTTTTGAAATGGTGTAGATGGGGGAAAGGTCCATGTGGATTGAGCGATGGCAAATGAGCCATCTTCGTGAGTACGCGGTTTCCGGTAAGGTTGTGGTGATTTTTGGTCCTCGTCGGGTGGGGAAGACGGAGCTGCTAAAGCACTACCTGAAGTCGGAAACGAACTACCTCTTCATCTCAGGAGAGGACCTATTTACTCGGGAGGCAATGTCGAGTCAGTCGATCGACAAACTCAAATCGGTAGTTGGAGATCACTCGCTTCTTGTGATTGATGAGGCACAATACATCCCCAATATAGGGCTCAATTTAAAGCTCTTAGTGGACCATCTGCCGCATTTGCGGATGATCGTGACCGGATCGGCGAGCTTCGACCTTGCTCGGCAAGTGGGAGAACCTCTCACTGGTCGGAAGCATGTGGTGATGCTCTATCCCATCGCTCAACTCGAGCTGAACCAGATTGAAAATGCTCTGCAGACTCAGGCCCATCGAGAGTCTCGCCTCATTTTTGGTTCCTATCCAGAGGTCATCACGCTTGGTTCGGATGATGATCGACGAGACTATCTCCACGCTTTGGTTTCAGACAGCCTACTTAAGGACATCCTGGCTTTCGAGGGAGTCCAGAAGTCAAAGAAGATATTCGATTTGCTGACTTTAATAGCTCTGCAGTTGGGCCACGAGGTCTCTTTGTCCGAGCTGGCCACCCAACTTGCCATCAGTCGGGGCACTGTTGAGCGCTACCTAGACCTTTTGGAACAGAGCTTCGTGGTGGTCAATATTCGTGGATTTAGCCGCAATCTCCGCAAGGAGGTTACCAAGACCTCGCGTTACTATTTCTGCGATAACGGTATCTGTAATGCGATTCTTAATAACTTCAACACACTGACTCGACGACGCGACATAGGTGGTCTTTGGGAGAATTACCTAGTGATGGAAAGGATCAAAAAGCAAACCTACGAGAGACTCTGGAGTCGCAATTACTTCTGGAGGACCTATGACCAAAAAGAATTGGATTGGGTAGAGGATCGTGAAGGAGAGCTCCATGGCTACGAATTCAAATGGGGTAAGGCCTCGGGTCCGCCCAAGCTATGGAGGGAGGCATACCCCGATGCGACATTCGAGTGCATCTCGCCGGAAAACTACCTGCCATTCATTGCGAATTGAATCGGCTGGTCGGTAGACCCGCAATTGAGCTAGTCTTCGGATAGGAGTCGTGCATGCGCCAAGCTTTGATACGTGTACAAGGTGAGCCA
>JBMOFD010000126.1:0-3276 GCA_049314435.1 Chlamydiia bacterium
TGTTTAATTATCTATTGCCCCGTGCAGGACCTGGGCATGCCTGATCAGGACCATGCAATGTGCGGCGATGAGAGGGGTCGGGGCCGGAGTCAGCGGTAGATTCAAGGCTAAGGGCCGCCACCCGGGTGAGTTGACCCCACCTAAAACACCATGGGGATGGATCCCTTGGCGAGAGGGGATCATCTATTGGATCTAGTGGAGCGATCCTCTACACTGGCCGCTAACTCCAGGGTCTGCTTGTGTGCGGTCTCTGCGACGTTGAACCTTGGCTAACTTCAACAACGAGCCGTAGCACATGCGCTTCCGACAACTTCTTCTTTCTTTCACGTCTGTTCTTACTCCCTTCCTGGCTAGCGCTAACTTTGAACCGGGCGAGTGCTTCTGGGAGCTCGATCCCACAGTCTTCGCGCTGCTCGAGAAGCCAAGCCATAACTTGCTGATCGATCAGGTGTCAGCAGTTCTAGCCAATAGCTGGTGCTCGGCTGAGAAGGCTCGCCTTCTGGTCGATACAGTGACCCTTCTCCAACCGCAACTCTGTGTTGAAGTAGGAGCTGGGACTGGCTCGACTTGTCTCCCTGTCGTCTTCACTTTGATGGAGAATGGAAAGGGCCGATTGGTGGCGGTGGATGGTTGGGACAACCAACTCGCCACCCGCTATATGAGTGATAGTGACCCTAACAAGGCCTGGTGGCAAACGGTCTCCATGAAGGAGATCGAAGCTATGTTTGACCAACTGATGCTCCGATACGGGGTCACGAAGCGCGTTGAAAAACTTAAGATGCCCTCGAAGGAAGCCGCCAAGAAGTTCGTGGATATCGATTTTCTTCACTTGGACGGGGATCATACCGAGCAGGGGGCTCTAGAAGATGTTCTTGCTTGGCTACCGGACGTTCGCCAAGGCGGATATATCCTCATCTCTAACCTGAATGTCCAAGTCGATGAAGTGAAGACCAAGCAAACGGCCTTAGATGAGTTGCGTAAGCACTGCACTGAAACAGCGGTGATTGAGCAGGGCAACGCGATCCTCCTCCGTAAGAACTAGGCCTAACAGTTAGGCCATGCCAATCTCGACCTTTGGAAGAGGGATGGCTCTCTATGGCGTGCGAGATTTTCCATCAAATCTGGCATGCCAAGAGTAGGGCTGTCCTCTGGCCCACCACCAGTTGCGGATTCTAGCGCCAGCTACGACAGGATTTTGTTCTTCAATTGACAGTGGAACTAGTCAGTGCATACTAGCTGTCCTGTATGCATGGATGTGTTTCTATCCACCATGCATCGCTGCAATAAGAGAATTGGATGTAAGCCTCAAAGAAGGCCCATGAATATGCGCTGTGTTTTTCTTATCGCTTGGGTGATTGGATTCTACAGCTGCGCACTCAGCGCATTTGATGTGGTGATCCCCTGTACGGAAAAAGATCTGCCCGTACTCGAACATGCCATTGACGGGATACGTCGGCATGTGAAGGGGGTGGAGAGAATCTTTGTCGTCAGCAAAAACCACCTTACGGATCAGGCAGAGTGGGTTCCAGAGGTCTCCTATCCATTTACCTTGGAACAGGTTGGTATCGAGCTGTTCCAGGGTGATGAGGCAGCCTATCGTGCCGCGGTAGAAGAGGGTTTCCAGCGCACCGGATGGTATTTTCAACAGCTACTAAAACTATACTGGCCCGCAGCTCATCCTGAGGGGACGGAGTACTACCTCGTTGTGGATGCGGATGTGGTCTTTATGAGGGACGTCAGCTTCTTCTATGGGACGACGCCGTGCTATTGTCCTGGCGATGAATATAGCGTTCCCTATTTCAATCATATGGTGAGGCTTCTCCCCGGCCTACGGCGCATGCAGCGGGTGAGCGGGATTGCACACCATATGCTCTTCCATCGCGATACCCTTGCCGCACTGTTCAGCCAGGTCCAGGATAGACATGAGTGTCCATTCTGGAAGGCATTTCTCCATGAGGTAGACCCCGAGGATAGGAGCTGTTCTGGGGCATCTGAATATGAGATCTATTTCAACTATCTGCTTTTGAGACACACTGGGATGAAGATTAGACCTCTACGGTGGATCAACAGTGGTCGTTTGGATCACATGGAGATGCATCGACGGAGGCAATTCGACTTCGTCTCCTACCATGACCATATGCAACACAACCAAGTTGACGGGATAGGGTTCTAGTTCAAGAGGCTCTCTCAGATGTTGGTTCCTTTGCATGGGTGTGCAAAAAGCCATCAGGGGCTAGGTATAGGTAGGCAATCGTCCATGTGGATTGCAAGTATTCGCGCCGGTACAATGCGAACTGCTCGGTTAGGTGAAGACTGTGCTGAGTCGCCCAACGCGGGCTGTGGGGGTGTTTGTGAATGTAATGAGTTTCGGCGCTTGGTTCCACAGGATCGGTCTTGATTGTCGTGCACCTCTGAAGGGGCTCGGTATTGGGGTCCTGTTGGGTTTCTCAAGCCTCCAGGCTGCCCCCACGGTCTCATACAGCCTCAGTGGAGGCCGTCTGGGTGATAACCTACTGGCCTATGCCCGTGCTCGCTGGTTTTCCTATCGCTATCAAACGGCATTTCATTTGCAGGCGATGCCTCATCTTGAAGAGCTTCCGGCTTACGGGATGTTCCCCCGGCTAGAGGACACTCAAGGTCAGTTTGTAGAGGTGATCCGGGTGGAGGATGGCGGTTCCCTCGCCAAGGCGATCCGAGCGGTGAAGGAGCAGAGAGACTGTCTCATCGTGATCACCTATCAACCAGAGCATCTCAATGAGTGGGCACCTGGCGAGCCTTGGTGGCTGCACATCGACGTGGACTGGGAGGACCAGCCCTATTTGGAGCTGCTGAGACGCGAATTTCTTCCGGGGGGCAGTGAGGAAGCGGCCCGTTCTCAGGCACCCTCCATCATGTGTCACTTCCGTAGTCTAAGCGGTCCTGATACCTTCGATGCCTCGGTCTATTCCTTTCCTCTGAAACACCTGAGGACTTCCTATTTTGTGAAGGCGCTGACCCTCTGTGAAGCCTTTCTAGGTCGTCGCCTTCCAGTTTCTGTCGTGACTGATGACTCGAATCCACAGCATGTGGTGAAGTCGCTCGCTCAGCACTTGCCTCGCTGGCGGATTGCGCCATACCGACCAGATCTGGATGCGCGTGAACGGCATGAGAGCGCTGTGGTAAGTGACTTCCAGGCGATGGCCATGGCTCCTGTGCTCATTGCTACGCAGTCTAACCTAAGCTATCTTGCCGCTAGGATGGGATATCAAGAACTGATCGTCTATCCCATTCATGGAG
>JBMOFD010000127.1:0-3054 GCA_049314435.1 Chlamydiia bacterium
CGCAAATGGTTGCGATCCCAAAGGGGTCTTGATATAAGCATTTTTTAGATCTTTGAGAGGCCCCATGCGCGCGTTCCTGGCGATGTTTCTGCTGTTCCTTACGGCCTGCAGCTCCCAGCAATCCATTGTGAGCGATCTCCCCGAAGGCGAGGCCAACGAAATCCTCGTGTACCTGGCCAGCAAGGGGATCCCCGCTCTCAAACTGAAAGGGTCCTCCGAAGGCGGTGGTGGTGGCACCGCAGTCACCTATGAGATCTCGGTCCCAGAGGAACAAAGCCTAGAGGCCATGGCAGTCCTCAACAGTGCTGGCCTTCCAAGACCTAAGGGCACTTCGCTCCTGGACATCTTCCAGGGCGGCGGGATGATGCAGAACGATACTGAACGTGCCATCCGCTATCAGGCCGGTCTTGCCGAGCAACTTGCTGGTATGATCCGTAGATTTGACGGGATTTTGGAAGCCGCTGTCGTCCTTTCGATCCCTACAGCAGATCAGCTCAATGCGAACCCGGCTCAGAAAACGACCGCCTCCGTCTACATCAAGCACCAGGGCGTGCTTGACGATCCCAATAACCAGCTCTCCAATAAGATCCGTCGCCTACTCTCTGGCTCCGTATCGAACCTCTCCGTGGACGATGTGATCGTCGTCTCCGATCGGTCCAAGTATGCCGATGTCACCCTACCGCCTTCGATCGAACCGATCATGGCCACTGCCGAGTGGAGAAGCATCCTGGGCATCATCGTAGAGGAATCGAGTGTCGGCGGCTTCCAGCTCCTCCTCGGCACTCTTCTGATCATCATCCTTCTGCTCCTTGTGGCGGTAGGTTGGCTCGTCTGGAAACTGACCCGACAGATCCATGTCTTCGGGCTCACGTCTCTCTTCACCACAGTCCCTTATGAGGCGCATCCTACGGAAATCTCTGAGGAAGCTCCACCTAATGAGGGCATGAAACGATGACGCCTCGAGCGATGGCCTGTTTTCTCTGCTGGATGCATGCACGAGCCCCACGTGATCGAGAAGCGCTCCTCCAGGCGCTCCCCGCTCATGTCCGTGAAGCACTACGGCAGCAGGCCATCCCACGCGGCCCTCCCGAACAGATCGTGGAACCACTTAACGAACGGCTAGACTCCCTCCACTCCAGCTGGCTACCTCCTCCTCAGTCCGCCAAGCCAAGCGCCTTCTCTTGGAAGGGATTTCTACAAGGCCTCCCAGAGTTCGTTCTGGCCTTCTGGCAGAAATGGCTCTGGCAACAGATCGTCTCTCAGCAGTGGATCCCCAAGGCGCTCCTTCCCGATATGGGAGAGTGGGAATCTCTTCTCCGTCTCAGTAAGCACGAACTGACCTCGTTGATCGACGACCTCAGCGTCTTCGACATCGTGGTCAACCTCCGTCGTTCCGTTCTCCCTGAAGAACAGAAGCTCTGGAGCACCGTGCTCACCGAACGCCAAAAGAAGATCGCTCAAAAGCTGCTGCAGCAACCGATCTGGCCTGGACAAGCCCCACTGCCACTTAGACATGCCCAACCTAAAGAGGTCGCTCGACAACTTCACGTGCGAGGCTGTCTGCGTTTGGGGGCTGCCCTCCACGGACTCCATGAGGGCTTCATCTGGTACATTGTCCATCGACTCGACCGCGGTCGCGGAGATCTAGTACGACGCGCCGCCCTCTCCGAAACCGCCCCCGAAGCGATAGCCTCCGCGCGCCGCAGCCTGCAATGGGCCCTTCATGCCCTGTCCCAAGGAACTTCCCGATGACGATTTTCAGCCTTCTACTCTCCGACACTGAAGTCCATCTCGCTCCGGGCGTCAAGGTGATCCCTCAAAAGCAGGTCTCGAAGCTCCTCGACCTGAAGGAACTCCAGAAGCTTGTGGAAGAGGAAGCCGAGAACTACCGTCGCGAAGTCGATCAAGAGTGCGAAGTCCTACGCGAACAGGCCCGCCAAGAGGGCTTTGCTACAGGTGAAACCACCTGGGCACGAGCCATCTCCGGTCTCGAACAAGAAGCCGAAGCGATCCGCGCGGAATACGAAAAAGAGATGGTCCCCGGTGTCGTGAAGGCCGTCGAGCGCATCATCGGCACCAAGCTGAAGATGGACCACGACATGATCGTGTCGATCGTCGCCCAATCTCTCCGGTCCGTCATCCAATATCGCACCATCACGATCTACTGCCGGAAAGAGGATCTCGATCTTCTGGAAAAGGCCAAACCTAAATTCCGTAAGTTGCTTGAGCGATGTGAGACCCTCACGGTCCAAGATCGCACCGATATCGAGCCCGGCGGCTGCATCATCGAGACAGAGGGTGGCATCATCAATGCCCAACTCAGCTCTCAGCTGGCGGCTCTGGAACGGGCCATGAAGCGCGCCAAGGACCTATCATGATCCGCTGGGGCTTCTGCCTACTCGCCTTACTCATCTGCTTCACGGGCGGGGCTGCTGACACCCAAGTACTCTCCAACCCAGAGTCCTTGGCACCGATGACCGAAAACCAGATCGGTGTCATCCCGCAGTTCACCGTTCTGCTGATGCTTACACTGCTGCCCTTCGCAGTGCTGCTGTTGACGAGCTTCACCAAGATCTCTGTGGTCCTCAGCCTCCTCCGACAAGCCCTCGGCACCCAGTCAGCACCCCCTACCCAGGTGATCACGGGCCTATCGATGCTGCTGACCATCTATGTCATGGCTCCAACAGGCATGGCGATGTATCACGCAGCGGAAGATCGCATTGTGAGGAATCCTCCAGCTGCGCTCATGTCGAACGAGGCAGCCCTCTATATCTATGACGTAGCTGACAAAGCCAAAGAGCCACTCAGGGAGTTTCTGCGACTTAATACACCTTCAAAGACCATCCAGGCCTACTACACCCTGGCCGTGAAGGTGCTTCCCGAGGAGTTCAAAGGCGCCCTCACCCCCACAGACTTCCTCGTCCTCATGCCCGCCTATATCACCGGGCAGTTGAAGAGCGCCTTTGAGGTGGGCGTCCTCATCTACCTGCCCTTCTTCGTCATCGACCTGGTCGTCTCCAATATCCTGCTGGCCATGGGGATGATGATGCTCTC
>JBMOFD010000128.1:0-3046 GCA_049314435.1 Chlamydiia bacterium
CCTGGTCTTACGACCTAAACGGAAGAGTGAGCAGTATCGACCATCCAGCTTGGAGCGGAGAGATCCTGGCCTACACAGACCGAGGACAGATCAGCCAGTGGCAGATCAACGACCAGAGTCGTGGTGCGGTGTACAACGGCCTCGGACATGTCGTTGGCAACACCGATCAGGCAGCGGACCGGTCCTATGGTGTGAATGGATTTGGCCAGCGTACGAGTGTTGATGGGAACCCATCCAATCCAGATCCATTTGGCCATCCGCAGGCCCACCTCGACCAGCAATTGAGCTGGTCCAATGAGGGGCGTCTTCAACAGATCGCCGGCCTTCATGGTGAAACGACCTGCCGCTGGGATGCACTTGGACGTATGGTGGACCTTAAGCATGGGCGGAGTTCCATGGCCATGCAGTACGACCATCGGCATCGCTGCTCCAGACGTACCGTGAATCAAACAGAGCAGAACCATCTCTTCACTGGACGGTATCATCTTGGCTATGTCCAGGGAGACCAGGAAATTGTTCGTCTCCTTCTGCCAGGCGCTTGTGAGACGGGATGCATGATCGCTCGCATCGAGGGTGATCAGGTGCAAGAGGTGCTCTGCGATCTACAGGGGTCGGTGGTTTGGGTAGAGGGCAAGGGGACAACCACGTATGACGTGTTTGGTGTGAGCTCACAACCACTCTGTGAGTGGGGCTATCGTTCGAAGTGGACGCTAGCCGAAGTGGGGTGGGTTGACTTTGGGCGGCGCATCTATGCCCCAGAGTTAGGAATCTTCGTGAGTCCCGATCCAAAGGGCGTTCAGGAGGGGTGGTGGGACCATCACTATTGCGATCACGCCCCGCTTGGGCGTATGGATCCATGGGGAGAGGAGGTCATGCCACTGGTTGCTAAGGCCATTGGGGTGGTGGCGCGCTGTACGCCCATGTATTGGGCGCGCTCTTCCTCAGAATTCTACACGTGCTTTCCAGAGGATTGCGGTGGCCAATGGCCCCAGTCTATGAACCGTTTTATGGAGAAGCAAGGGCGGAAGGACATCTACATTGTCTGCACCGGCATCAACAACAGCATCGAGGATCACCACCGTGCCGTACAGGGAGTAGCCACAGCCGCCATGGCTAAAGGGAACGCCGCTGTCATCGGTATCTATCGGCCAGATATCCTCGTGCTGGAGGGTTTGTATGCATGTGCGGATGCTTGGGCATGGCAGCTTCCAAGTCCAGCGACGAGGGGGGTGTATGATGGAACATCTAATATTATCAGGCAGGCACAGGCTGCGGGAGACTTTGGGGAATGTAAGATTCACCTTATTCCCCACTCTGCAGGAACGGTGCCTGCAAATACTGTGGGGGATGCGCTGGCCGATATGGGGGTCATTCACCAGGCGGACGTGCTCAGCATGGCGGGCGCTTGTCCAATCATGAAGGACAGGCCAAACGGCTCTTTCAGGAGCGTAAAGCACGTCTACTCACTAGGCGATCCGGTATCCCATTTTGGAAGTGCTCTGAGGGACAAAGCCATGGCGAGAGGGATTGACTGTGGTGAGGTTGAATGGGTCTCGGTGCCCGAGGGTGCTGATTGTCATGGATTTTGGGCCCCACAGCATTTGGACAAGTTAGAAGAAGAGACTGGCCTCCATCTTGATTTTCACTTTGCCCCCACCGCCCCAGTGTCTAGCTTCATTCCACGATACGAGCCCGCGTTGAGCTGCTTATACCCTGAACATGAGAAGATCTTCTTTGAGCTAGGAGTCGAGAGGGCCGTAGCATGATCAAAAGAGCAACTATATCTTTGGCGTTGTCGGCTTCTATGACCATCCTACATGGGATGCCTACCTATCTGTGGCAGGACCAAGTTGAGCAGGTTGAGAAACGCTTTGCGGCTAAGGCGCAAATCGCCTCACCGCCATTCAAGGGAGGGCAGATAGGTTATGTAAGAGTGGATGGGACCTATCTCACCCTGCCGATCTATAGCTATGAAAATGAAACGATTGGAAGCCATAGAGACGCTCTTTTGGCTCTGCTCGATATATCGGAAAATTGGGCGCGGATCTTCGCCGAAGATCAAGAGCTCAACGAGTTATTCCAGCTCTTTACATACAGGAAGACTTTTCCTGTGGGTTGCTCAGTGAGCTGTTCTAAGCCATATGCGCCGGGCAGAAAGAGACACATTTTTGCGCGGTGTGATCAGGGAGAGATCTTTTGGAGACCTGATGACACGCACAAATCTGCTCTAGAACAACCAATTCAGGATGTTCTAAAGCAGATTGAGGATCCATCGAGATGGCCGCTGATCTACAAAGCCACCAAAGAGTGGCTAGAGCATCCACAGATCTCTGAAGAACGGGCTAATGAGCTGCTAGACCGGGAACTAGAGCGTCGTCAGCAGAGGAATGAGCAAGCAGGGGGCAAGCTGCAGAACGTTCCCCAAGAATGGAAGAGGGCGCCAGCCATCAAGCTGCTGGAGTATCTAGAGTCCAAGGGGTGCGTTGTTCTCTCTCTACAATCGCTCAAGCCCAATGCAAGATACGATGCGCTTCCCCCGGAATCCTCTATGCAATTTCGAGCCTCAGTGGGGAGCCGCAAGGCGCGTACTCTAGATGAGAGCTACTGCTTGGCCCTTGAGTGCATTGAATTTCTGCAGACTCAACTTGAGCCGCTCCAGAATAGGTTGAACAAACGCCCCAAAGATCTGGGGCAAGCTTACTACGACCGCTGGCTGGGATATCATAGAATTCCGATAGACCTTTCCATCAATCTACCTGCTCCAACAGATGGAGGGGGCGAGGGGACACCTGTGGTGGTCACCGTTCGCCTTCACGATGTAATGGTTCACTGTATCCCCCCATATGCGACCCCAGAACAACAATCCATGAAGGTCTTCTCTTATTGGAGGCAGTCTGACAAGTGGGCCTTGCTCGAGGGATTTCCTAAGACAAAGGAGCTAGTAGAGGCCATTAAGGTTCTCCACTTTTGACAGGATTCATCGTCGGCCTAGTAACCCAAGTTGCTAGTCACGCGCTGCTGAACGCCAGCCAAAATTCTATTTGGC
>JBMOFD010000129.1:0-3025 GCA_049314435.1 Chlamydiia bacterium
GGCGGTGGTCACGGTGGTGGTCACGGCGGTCGTGGTTGGCATGGCGGCGGGGGACATGGCGGACATGGCTGGAACGGTCACGGAGGGAACCACGGCTGGAATGGTCATGGATGGAATGGCAACCACGGTTGGTATGGTGGCCGTGGCTACGGCTGGGGCGGGGGCTGGGGCGGTGGTTGGGGCGGCTGGGGACCCGGATGGTGGCTCTATCCCACTTTAGGTGCCGTAGCAGGCGCTGCCATTATAGCGGGATCCTCCTCTTCGTCATCGTCGAGCTCATCGTCCTCTGACGATAACGATCAGGACTGGCAGAACCCTCCTTACCAGGGGTATGACGGGTATGACTCATACCAGCGCTCTGGACCTCCTCCTGGAGCAACGGACCCTGCTTGGGATGGGAACATCCACTATGATCTTCCCAATGCCCAAGGCACGGTCTCACCTGGAGCCTCTCCTTAGAAGATTGGCTCAAAAGAGATCCACAAAGAGTGGTGGAGGGCACCACGTAGAGTGGCGCCCACGACTCAAACAAGCTACTGGGCTCCCTGCTGCTGAACTCCCGTTGATCCGATGGTCAGACCAAGCGGTGTAGCCAGTGGAGATGCCGCCCCACCTCTAGAATTCGACACATCAAGACACGGGGCCGATGCCCTTGGATTCGTCGAGGTCTCAAAGAGAGACCGCTCCGATGATCCCTCTTTATCGCAGCTGCTGCTAGGCGTTGTATTCGGCGTAGGTGTGCGGGCACTCGATGGAGTGAGAAGCAAATCCAATGGACTGCTGGCGAGCAGTCGATCAAAGGACACCCCCCTACCAATCGCTTGTTGAGCCGCTTCCGTGAGCCGGAATGGTGATGGAGACAGCCCCACTGTAGCGGACAAACTTGTGAGCCTAGTGACCCGCGAGCCATATTTTTGTTGCATGCTGGACAGATGGCCCTCGTGATTCGCTGCAAGATAGGAAAGGAGGTGAGCCCGTCCCTCAGGGCACATCTGAGCATAGATCTGATCGCATGTGACCTCATCAGACTCAATCAGCAGCTGCTGAAGTCGGTCGATTCTCACCAAGACTTGAGCGACTTGATCTTCTGAGAGGGTTTTACCATCTCGCACAATCTCGCTCCATGAGACCTGTCTCCGTCCCGTAGGCTCTTCTTCACGGACTTCTACCGACCCCTCGAAGCCTCTTGCATCGACAAACATCTCCTCTTGATGCCCCGTCCTGCCGCTTGTCTTCAGCTGTTGAACCAACCGCTCTGCCTGACCATCCGGCATCTGAATGACCGGGCGGGCAAGTGCCTGACGAATTTCAACTAGGTTGATCTCTTCAACGATACGCATTAGCTCGTCATCCACCCGAAACTTAACCCCAGCCAAACGATCCTCCTTGGAATCGCCAAACACACGCATGCCGGCCAGATAATTACATGCCGCAGGAGGAGGTGGGTCTCCCGCATCGGGATCATCCACGTTTTTCGTTACGGGCAAGTTGAAGCTCTCTTCCACATCAAGAGCCACCCAGACACGATCTTTGCCCTGGAAGATATCCTCTTCCTTGACATCCCCCACACTTGCAGCATTGAGGACAATGCACAGACGCGCAAACTGTTGAACTGAGGCTTCTTTAGCCTTCTTGTAGACCTCTTCCTCCTCACCTTCAGCGTTACGGTTCCGCACACGACCGGCCAAGGCCCGCATCTCTGCCAACCATGCCCCGTCCTGTTCGATGAATGGCTGTATGACACCCATCATCGGACCCGTATAGAGCGATGCGGAAGAGGTGCCCTCCCCTGACGAGCTTTCATGGGCCTCTGAAGAACTTCTGGGGCTACTTGTGCCCTCCTCTCCTGAGGTCTCCTCACTCTCTACGTCATCTCCCTCAACCGCTTCAAACTCCCAACCGCCTTCAGTCTCATCAACAGGGAGAGTGGGAGCGCTCTTCGAAGGCCGCGTACAAGTCCTGCTCGCCGAAGACCCCCAAGAAGAGATCCCATCGGTAGATTGGGATCCCTCAGATTGGGATTCCTCTTCCGAGGCGGCCGCGCTACTTGTGGAGACGGCATCACCCTCAAACTCCCAACCCTCTTCCGGACAGGAAGTCTCGACGGTTTTGGAGGGCTTGGCGAGTGAGTCGCTCTCGCTATCTTCTGAATGCTCAGATTGAGCATCGACCTGATCGCTATCTTCCAGCGTTCCAGCCGGAATCTTGCCATAGTATTTCACCTGGCTAGTCGGCCCAGCCCAAAGATTAGATCCCACGCAGGGTCGCTCTGTCGAATCAGCCTCTGGATCAGCCAGCACCTGTACTCTTGGAAGAACCACAGGAATCGACGGCGCAATCACAGGCCCTAAACCCATCGAGAAAGCTAGCTGACGAACGGTCTCAGCAATCGATCGATAGGTCCCAGTCTTGAAGACGGCCAGCGGCTTATTCCCATCCTTAATCCAGTAGTTCCCTGTGGCGAATCCATCCATCGGTTCGACGGTCAAACGTACTGAACTAGGAGCTCGAGGCGAGGTTCCTTGGTAAAACCGTGTCACCAGAGCATCAAGCTCGGTCATCATATGACCATCGGAATGGACCTGAAGCGTTCTCAGCAAAAACTGCGCTCTGCGCGCAGCTTCTCCCTCTAATAAGCCCTCCTCAATCAACCAACCATGCCCCAATTGAAGCATGAACTCAGCCCAGTCTGGACCCAGCCCCTCTCCCTCTTGAGCCACCCATTTGCGGGCCGTAAAAAGCTCCTGAGCATCAAATACGGACTTCCGAGCCTCCGGCGCATCAGGCCCGCTAGCTTGTGCATATCGGCCATATAAAGTGGTCCACTGTATGTGAAACTCGGTGGTGTTGGTTGTATTCATGCGACCGCCTGAAAATAAAATAGATGCTGGGAGGCTGAGGAAAGACCCTTCTATTCAAAGAAAGGTCCATATCCACGCAGCCTCATTGCCAACGCAGCCCCTGGGATCGAGCAAAAATAATCCATCAGAAAATGCTATGTGACAAAATAGGAGGCGATAATACA
>JBMOFD010000130.1:0-3008 GCA_049314435.1 Chlamydiia bacterium
CTGATTTATGGTCACCAAAATGCTTCTCTACCTCAACAAGGGAAAGCCTCTTGGTGACCTGTCCATACTCCCTCGAAGAGAGCTCTTGGAACCAGTCTCAAACTCGACGGTGAACCATCCTGATCTTCAGGATGTCCAATATATTAGACAGACTCACTCATTTCAAGGCGACGCAGACCTTGTTACCAAAAGTCGACGCAACGGGAACCTCTCGCTTCAGCGGGTGAGGACGTCGCCTGATAGTTGGGTTTGAAAATTCCGAGTCAAGGCTAGATCCCTCCACGTCGGGAGATGAAATTCGCAATTCCCCGACCAATCGCACTTAGGGACCAGAGGGACCACAGCAACTGTATCCTCCATGGATTGGTCTCAGTGGCGATTTGAAATCTATAGTCGGCCTGCATTGAGGGCATTACGTACTGTAGTGCACTTCGAGTGTTTCGGACCGCAGCCGCGCAGATCTCAAAGTCATGGCGCAGCCCGGCAGGGACGTATAGCAATGCTATCCCGTTTTGTTTGACAGCATTCAGTACGTTATCACGGTCACCCGCCAGCTCAGGGGGCATATACTCTAATAGAAGTCCGTTTCGCTGGAGAGCCTCTAACAAGAAACTACGATCAGCCACTAGCTGAGGATCCAAATAGCGTAGTGCCATCGGGTGCGTTGAGACCGCATCTAGTGCAAAGGCACGGTCAGCGAGCAGCTCAGGAGCCGCACGTTCCAACGCCCACAAATCGGTTTGAAAGGCAGTCAATATCATCTCACGATCAGCTCGCAGCTCAGGGGCCGCATAGGCCAATGCGAACCCATAGTGTCGAATGGCTGTCAACACAATCTCACGATCAGCCCTCAGCTCAGGCGCCATATTTCTCAACCCATGCCCTCCGTGTCGAACGGCAGCCAATGCAGTTTCACGATCCGTGATTTCGGCATTCAAAGGCTCCTTTTCAATGAGCGTCTTTTCGATCTCCCTCGCGTCAGCAAACGTCGCATCTTGCATGCTGTGCACAATCGCTTGCATCTCTGGACTCTCGTTCTTAAGCGCGGCGGCCCCCGTCAAAGCCATCCACAGGTGTAGCCCAAACGGTGTGATGGCCCCTTTTTTGTGGTGAGCGCCTGCATCAGGAAAGGTCAACGCATTCACAAAGGCACTGCTTTCAGCTTCAGCAGACAAATTCTCCACACACCTCTCGAATCCCTCCCCCAACGGCGAGGCTGCAAACGTACCGGGCTGAGGTAGAGAGGGCAACTCCGGCACAGTCTCCGGGTCGATCAGCAGACTACCTAGTTCATTGGTCGGCATCTGAGCCGGTAGCAGAAGCGAGTTCAAGGCCTTCCGCGTATTGCTGTTTGGCTCCTTCTGGAAGGCGGTCATCGCATCTTTGACACGGCGTTGATAATCCTCGACCATCTGACGCTCCTCTGCAGAAAGCAGCCTTGCGTCTACAGGAATGGAGGGCAGGGCTTCCTCATAGATCTCACGCAACCTGGCCAGTACCACATCTCGCGAAGCTTCCGAAGCCAGCCATTTCTCCTGAATAACGGCCTCTGCCTCCTGCAGATTCTCCCGTCGAGCCGCTGTTGCCCTAGCATTGGGCCGTACAATGGCCTGCATATGCGGCTCTACCTCACCAAGTTGAGCCTCCGAATATCCAAGGGCCATAGAGTCATTTAGCAACTGGTTGAGCGCTGGATAGTAGTGATTTCCGACACCTGCATTTCGCTCAGGATTGGCGTCCACGGCCGCCCCACGGACCAATTCTCTGCGCTGATCTCGAACTGTTTCCAATGGCATAAAGAAGGGTTCTATGCCGAAAACCGTGCTTTCCGCCTGAGAGATTTGCCCCTCCCAGCCTGTTTCACAGTCATCCAAAAATCGATTTAATAGATCAAAAAATGACCATGGTGTGCCCCCTAGGGAATACTCGTTCCAGAGTCGGGCAAGTCGCTGGACAAACCGTTCATATAACTGGAGGCGCTCTTCCGGCGTGAGCGTCTTATTTGGAGTGCGAAAGGGAAGATTGTCCCGAACCTGGTTTTGTAACTTCTGCCACGTCGCCTGGTGTACTGTGCGCTGAGCCTCGATCCCTTCAGGCGTGGCTCCAGGTTCCTTGAGCAGAACCTCATCATCCTTGAGGGCTTCTGCAATGGAACTCGAGAGCTGCCCCTGATTTATATCGTCGCCTTGGCTTCCCAGCCACTCTTGCAGAGATCCCCTCACAGGAGGAATCGGCTTGGCCGGATGTGCCTTGTTCAATAGCATCCACTGCTGAAACGCAAGGGGCCGTCGCTGTAGCTCTACCTTCCCAAAGATCTCTCGCGATACGTTTTTCAGTAGGTGACCACTCGTGTTGACGACCTGGTCTAATAGATCCTGCTCATCGCAGATGCCTGAGATTTCGGTGTCCGTTAGGGGCTTTGTTTCGGCGAGGCCTGCCGATTCGATGGTATCACGATAAGGCTCAGCCACTTGAGCGGCTGACAGGTGCAGGATATGCAGGGCGAGATCGGCAGCCCGCTGAGTCGGTCCCTCACCCTCGCCTGTCGCCGGAACGGGAGCGCCTACTTCTTCTCTTGTCCTTTGCATGGCCTGTAAGAGAGCCTTGAGAGTAACGGATGACGTAGTCGATTGGCAAAGCTGCTGATAGCTCTTTGCGATGAGGTGAGCGGCTAATTGCACTTCTTTAGAAGTAGTCTGATTGAAGTCCACCGCGCCTAGAGGATCATGCTCTGATCCTCCAGACCCCACGCCGCCCACAGTCATTGATCACCCCATTACCTCATCTGATCGTATCATAAATATTATTATTAACTTTTTGAGAGCGCTGGCAGCATTCAACAAATCAAAGGCTTAGAGGGGACTATGGTGGCTAGGTCACGGCGACCAAAGAACGCAGCGCTGGAGGGGGAACCTTGGATGCCTCCATCCAAGGTTCTCCCTCCAGCGGACCCGCCTACACAGGCTTAGCGTATCGGCGCATGAGAAGCGAAGTAGGAAAGGAGTCCC
>JBMOFD010000131.1:0-2926 GCA_049314435.1 Chlamydiia bacterium
CACTTGTAGATGATGGGGCAAACTGGATTTGAACCAGTGACCGACGGGTTATGAGGGCGGGAGAATGCCAACACAACCAGCACCAACCAGTCGCTACGAGCACATCATACAGGAAGCAAGATGTTGGGAGCTATCCAATGATGTCGGTTGTAGCTGGTGGATTTGGTTTGGCATTGCACCGCCTGTGCACCGTGACATCCAGCTCCTTAGTCGCGTTTTGGCTAATCTTGCGATGACTCAGTCTCCTGGTGTGTCGGGATCTCCGAGCAGAGGATGAGGCAGCCGGGTACCAGATGACTCGGAAGTTTTGACATTCTAAGGTCTTCCTAGCAATCTTCTTAGATCCTCACATCGTGATGTAATCCTTGCGAAGGTAAATCATGCCTACCACGAATCTACAGCTCGCCGGATGCATCATTACCAATGACGAAGGCAACCTTTTGCTGATCCATCGTAGCACTGACAAATGCCAGCAGTGGGAAATACCAGGAGGTAAGGTTGAAGCAGGGGAAGCCCCCGCAGAAACTGCCGAACGGGAGATCAAAGAAGAGCTGGGACTTTTAGTTCATGCTGGAAGGCTCCTAGGCAATAGAGAGTTTATCGAAGACGGGCGCATCATGAGCTACAGCTGGTACCAAGCTGCAATCCTGTGTGGGGAGCCTACGATCATGGAGCCAGGGACCCATGATGACTGGCGATATTTTTCAGTTGCCGAGCTGGCTGTCATACGAAACACCCTCTCACCCAATCTCCTGAATTTCCTAGATCACTTGGCGACGGCTCCCGTCATGTTCGCGAGGTAGACGAGCTCTTTCGACAGCATGACCCCGATGTTCTCAGTGATCCCGCTATGGATTCCGTGGATTTTCTTGCATAAATTCTATGGCCATTATAACCCCAATCACTAACTAGGCCCACCCAGAGCACTTGTCACCGACCAGGCCCAAGCTCGCTCCTCCAATCCTTTACTGGGCCCCGCTACCGCACTCAAAAGGCGCACTGCGGTGCCGTTTAGGGATTGGTGCCCTCTGCCAGACAGTCCATGTACTCCCAATACAGGAAGCGTCGATCCCGTTTTTTTCCCGTCATTTCCTTCAGGATGCCAAGGTCGACAAACTGGTTCACCAGAGGTGAAACAGTGGTGTAGGCCGCCTGAAGGTGATCAGCGATCTCTTGGATCGATACCAGCGGCTTGACTGTTAGATAGTCCAAAAGAGCCATCGCCAATGGTGTAGAAAGCCTCCTATCCAAGAGTAACCTCTTGTTGGTGTCCGCAAGCTTGAGTACCTGCTTGGTGGTTTCAAGAACAGACTTCGACGTCCAGGTGATTCCTCTCAAAAAAAAGCCGATCCACTGCTCATAGTTACCGTGAGCGCGTACTGCATCGAGTCGATCGTAGTATTCTTGGCGATGTAGCTTGAAGTAGTAGCTCAGGTATAGCAGTGGTTTGACCATAACCCTCTTCCAACATAGGTAGAAGGTGATCAGCAGACGCCCAAGTCTTCCATTTCCGTCCAAAAATGGGTGTATGGTCTCAAACTGGTAATGGATTAGAGCGCAGTTGACTAGGACCGGAACGGCGTTTTCTCTGTGGAGATATAGTTCCAGCTGGCCCATGGCCTCCAAAGCCTCCAAGGGTGGCGGTGGCACGAATGAAGCCTGTTTCAGCCCGCCGCCAGCAGGCCCAATCCAGTTCTGAGACCTCTTGAATTCTCCAGGGGTCTTCTCCTGTCCCCTAGTCCCAGTCAGAAGAATGGCATGAATTTCCTTGATGACCCGAATGCTCATGGGAAATTCCCTCAGCCTCTCAAGGCCATAATTCATGGCCTTGATGTAGTTGACGACCTCCTCAACATCGTGGAGATTCTCCAATGGAGCCGCACTCTCGTACTCGAAGATATCCTCCAAAGAAGCTTGAGTCCCCTCGATTTGCGAGCTCAGGAGCGCCTCCTTGCGAACGTACATAGCGATGATGTGATCCACATTCGGCAACAAGTGGCCCATCATGTCTAGTCCGCCAAGAGCTATATCTGCTTCAGAGAGTTGTAGGATCAGCTCCTCGCTCATGCTAATAGGAGGAGAGGGCGGCAATGGGCTGGGAATGAAGGCGCGATACCCGGTTGGCTGAAGAATGTAGTTGCCGCTTCGATGCATGGGCTGCCCCCCTCCCTTTCCCAGATTTTCTGAAATAGCGGCACGAGCCTCTCATAGATTATTTCGCAAAACTGAAATAACCAGCGAGCTTACTGGCACCTTATTTCAATATATTGCAATAGCTGACGAAAAATCAAGCCGTTATCACGGAATCCTGAAATAAAGACCTATCCCTTATGGTTGGGAAGGAGAGGCGACGGGGGTCCCTGAAGCCAGAGAATCTTAGCCCGGTCGGCTGAAGCGCTATAGCTTATTGCTAGGCTCGAGGACCCTCAGTACTGTTGAAATCCGCAAGCAGCTCCATCGGGTTACGATCCTTGACGAAGCGCTCTATTTCTGAGCGATGGTACAAGTCGATGGGGAGTTGAGATTGTTGCGCAATGCGAAAGGCACTTGCGAGATCGTTCGATCGCAAATACCAAACCAGATAGATCGCGGTTGGGTGCTCATCCAGAAAAATCGACTCGACTGACACTCCCTCTTGTCGCATCGATTCAAGCACCTCCTCAGAGCGCCTCACAAGGTTGGCAATCCAAGTCCTTACTAGAGGAAGCTCATCCTCTAAAATCCGGATGCGTATGCACGCGGCAGTCATCTTGCCACCTTTCCCCAGGTCCATAGCTCGCTCGGTAAATTGTGCTGGTTGCTTTTGTGCTAAATTGCACCGTCACGGCAACGAGAGGCCACAGTAGCTTAGCTAAATGATGCTCACAAGTGCTTGTAGATGATGGGGCAAACTGGATTTGAACCAGTGACCGACGGGTTATGAGTC
>JBMOFD010000132.1:0-2886 GCA_049314435.1 Chlamydiia bacterium
TGTGGGGTGGTCTTACAGTGTTCTTACATTTTAGTAATTCGATTTGGCGTTATCTGCGATAGTTGTGCACAATATCCGTGCCGCGATGTGGTGATGAACGCGGTGGTAGGAAATTTTCTCTAGAGACGGCCCTTGGAAGATCATCGAACGACTCCCATCAGGGATTGAGTTCGAAGTAGCAAGATATCCGATTCCTCCATACGTGAATCTACTAACCCTGGCCAGGGTTTTAAAGGAGAATGGAAGTGACTAGCACCTCTGTGAGTACATATTTACGCCAAGGCAATGTCGCAGAGTGGGGAATTGGGTCCAGCTCGCACCATTCAGGCGCAAACAGGCAGATCTCGGGAGATGGCTTGGATTCTTTGCCTGCGCCAGATCAGCAGGGGCACCAATCGCTTGAACCATATTGCCTGGCTCACCAACAAGATGCTCAGCCTATTGCTGTTCCATCGGATGCACTGGTCACAGCCGTACACCACGAGCATCGCGCTGCCAGCCTAGCTGCCTTAAATGCCTGGGAAGATGATGCTCCCGCCTGTGAAGGAACTGATCGAATCGAGATCGCCTCAAAGCTAAGGCGGTTGATGGAGTCCTCGGATTTTCCACGCCTGCCTACAGAGCTAGAACTCTCCGGTTACCACTCCGTCTCCACGCTGCCAACTTGTCTAATTGATTTTACGTCTCTTAAGAGACTGGGCCTAAGCGGTTGCTGCAATCTTGTTAATATCGACGGCATTTTTTCTAAGGCCTCACAGTCTTTAGACTCAATGGATCTTCGGGGCTGTTCTAGCCTCACAGGCCTTCCACGAAGACTCGAATGGTTTAAAAACCTCACACTCCTAAGGCTGTCGGGCTGTACCAGCCTAGAGAGGCTTCCCCTGCGGATATGGAGCCTAAAGAAGTTGCGCATTGTGGAGCTCGGCGGCTGCCCAGCACTCGAGACCTCGAGTTGGGTGAACTATCTCGCGCGCACCCGTTTTTCAGTGCTGGGGGTCGCCCTTGACCGCGACTATCCAGAAGGCGCATATCCTTCTGCTTTCAATGCCGATGTCACTGAGCGTATGTGGGCTGATCGCGATTCTATCCTGTGGGATAATTTGCTCTCTCCGACTCTTCCAAACCTCGACGGTTCTCTACGACCCTTACGGGAGGCGCTCACAGGCCATCAGCCATTGTCGCAGGCCGCCATCAGGCGATGGCTAACTGTCTTGCGCCCTCAGATACCACCTGGACATCATGTTGAGCTTAGTTTGCTGGAGAAGGGTTCGCCAGAAGTTGTCGAGCAGAAGCTGGGGGAGGCCATCCGTAACCTGCCCTCGGAAGAAACGCTGTATCTTCCCTATGGCTTTGAGAGAAGCCATCAAGGGATTGGGTTCGGTTGTGTCGCCATAGGCCCGTCGGGCTTTGAGGTTTTTGATCCCGGTTTGGCCATCATGTTGGAACGGGGACTGTCGCATTATGACCCGCGCACCGAAACGCTGGTCACTTGTGACCCACGCACCGAAGCGCTGTTCAAGGGCTATTTGTCTCTCAGAGATGGCTTGGTTTTAGCAGACCTGTTCAGGATTGCTCAAGTGGAATGGCAACTGAAGAGGAGACACAACGATGATCTAGCCGCTCTGTCTGAGCCGCGATTCTCCGGCGACCTGTGCGGGTATCACGTAGAACTTAAGAAGGTTGAGCCCGGTATTCTTATGCTCAGCTATCTTCAAAGGAGGCTGGCAGGCTATTCGCATGAGCAAGCTGACAGCAGCGTGGTGAGAGGGAATCCGATTGAGCTTATCCAATCATTGTGGAGGCAAGTCAACCGGCTCGACCCCGCCTCTTTACAGGCGTGGGTGGCGCCCCTAGAAAACTTGGTGAAGATCCATCACACGGACAAACTCTCCATAGCTCTTAAGCTGGTTGAGGACGACGACGGGGAGCGCCTAACAGGGCCCCATCTCCCATTTCGTGAGGGCCTGTTCTGCAACCCCTCGTTTCGCCACCCCCCACTGAATGAGGCTGCCGACACCAGTGAAATAGTCCGAAGAGTATGGGTGGATGGCGGTTCCTTTAAGTGGGAGAATTTTCATCGCCTCAATCAGGCATCTATCTTGGATCAGCTCAAGCAAAGTCAAGAGGTAGAATGCTACGGCCTCGCAGACAGCTGTGCCGAGGCGGAGAGGCCGGTGAATGGGCAGCGTTGGAAGCGAGTAGCGCTCTCCACGGAGGAAGTGATCTCTCTAGTTGAGAGAGATTGGCCTCGCGGCATCCACTATCGCCAAGATGGCGGCCCTTGGAAGAAGCCTACTGCCGTCGGCAACACTGACGAACAGATCCATCGCTTCGTCAGCACGGTGTGGCACACCCTTGCCCAGCGAATTGAGCTAGCTCTCGGTCGGCGTAGCAGCACTCTAATGGCTAACCAAGTCTTCGGTTTGCTCTGTCAATCTACGGGAGCTTCTCTCCTGGCGCCGGCCAACTATCAGCAGATCAGAGACGCGAGTTTGGTCCTGACGAGGCCCAATGGTGATGAGTATTCATCTCAGGGGACGTGGGTGGAGCTCAGCACGACCCATCTGACAGTCCAGCGAAAAGTGTGTGTCAAGTGGATGGACTCTAGCGATGAATCATACAAGGCCGTTTCCCAGTTTGAAAGCAGCTTCGAACTCCCGTTTGAGGATCTTCCGCTCCTCGTGACCGAATCCGGTGACCGCCTCGACCTTTCCCTCATTAAGGGTACTTTGAAAATGGGCCCTGCCACGGGGAGATAACCTGGTTGGTCCATCTGTGTTTCTTACTGGTCATGAGCGAAAGGATGGAATATTCCCATTACGGGGCTCTCTAGCAGGCTGGATTTATATTCTTTCATGATTGAAGATGACTGCCATGAGTAAGTTA
>JBMOFD010000133.1:0-2861 GCA_049314435.1 Chlamydiia bacterium
TTGAATAGTGGGACTAGGAGGAAGTCCATGATGTATCTCAGGTCAGGAATCTGACCCGTACTATTCGCAGAGCCTTCCCATACGACGACCTCTTTTTTCTGCTCTCTGTAGATGGCGGCATCGAACACCCGGAGATGGATGCCCTGATGCGCCCAGTGCACCTCTTTCGGCACGTAGGCGACAGTCCCTGAGGACTGGGTGGATTCGGAATAGGACACTCCCCCGGTCCGACTGCGGACATTCCCGGTTGTGGTCTGCGTCTCTCCAGGCACCGTAACAGCTTGATGCACGATGCTCTTCGAATGCGTCATCCAATATTTGTATGTCAGATAGTAGTCACAGTCGCCATGCGTTTGCGTTGCATACCGTTGCCTGCCCAATAGAAAGGAGATCTTGTTCGAGACCTCTCGATCCTGCAGAGACTCATTACCTTCTTGGGAGACCACACAGAAGGAGCTCCCCTTTGGAAACCCATGTGGGATCAAGCGCGTATCTTTGATCGCGTCCACGTCGACCTAAACCCGTGTACAGGAGCTGGGCAAAACTAGCAGGACCGGAAGCATCCATGTGGCTACCGTTCGCTTCGCATCGGTCAGGTTCATCGGATACCTCGCAGTCCAGATCTTAGCTCATCTTCGTTACCAAGGATTTTTTGGGAAAGCGCGGTATGGAACTGAGCCAGACTTCTCAATGCACCTATGCCACCAGATAGGCTCTACAGGCATAAATGTCGGTCGCAGCTCGTCAATTAGCAACTCGTGTTGTTACACTACCTTGCTCTTCTAGGGGACGGTCATGACACCCACTTCTTCTGTTCAAACACCAAGCAGCTCCACTCATTCGATGTCGGGTACTTTGGCGGTTTCCATCCTCACCGAGGCTAGCAAGCTCTTCCGTCGGGGGATGGCTGTGCTTCAGGAACCACAAGGGGCCTCGTTGGAAGGCTCCAAGGTCACCGACCTGACAAGAGACTGTCAAAATGTCTTGGACCGCGACGGCCAGAGTCAAAGGGCCGACGTCCTTTCCCTTCTCCATCGACTGGTCGGCTACTTAGCATGCCCCGTGGGCGATCATGAGAAACTCTGCAAGGAGTTGAAGCAGTGGGTGAAAGACCAAGAGGATTCGGATCCTATCCTCGCAGAGCCTCTCTCCCCTCTCCTGATGAAGAATCGATTTCCAGCATCGCCTCCCCTTCCGGCATCGCCTCCCCGTTCAGCACCGCCCATTCAGCGACGCATAAGCCTCGCAGACCTCAGGGAACCGATAAGACAGCTACGAGCACGAGGCGTTCTGTTCAACCGTTTCGTTGAGGCTGCCTCTACCGACATCCTATGGTCATTTCATCCTCTGAATGAACAAGAAGACAGACTCTGCAACGAAGAGATGCCTTTTGTGATTGAGGTGTTGATCGCCCGCACGAAGGAGTACGCTTCCAAGTCCCCTCCCTTTGTTCGCCTAGGTGCTCTGAACAACAAATCAGGAGAGCTGGTCATTGAATTGCGGCGACAAGACCGCTGCTCTCTCCCGGATCACGAGGTCATTGCTCCACTGATTCTGCGCTGGTTCAGCCTCAGATCCGATCGACCGCGCCGCCTAGAGGCTTTGCTTAGAGACGTTCCTTCTCTCGGTGATTTGTTAATCGGTAACGGCCTCCAAAACACTCTCTCGGGTCTGGTTCAATACCTGTCCAACTCCATGGCTACCTTGATTGAAAAGGACTATTTGGAAGGAGTTGTACCCACGCAGGTGACAGCGGTCCACGACAAGGCCTTCAACGCCCTCACTGATGCAACGCGGTTGTTTCGTCTTGTTCAATACTATCCAAGAACGACAAGCGTGTTTCGAGAGGCGCTCGACAAACGACCGCCGCTAGGGAATCTCTTCTGGCAATACTATCAATCGCTACCAGATCTCTCCCAAAAGGAATGGATGGATTTGTTCAGCTTGGTTTGTCCTGATCAGGGACTCAGGAAGGTTCTTCCCTGCTATTTATCCATGGACTGCAGAGACCGCAGGCGAGAGCTCGCTCCCCTGTTGATCCAGGGCGCAGCGCATCACAGGGACGATCCTGACTTCCAGCCTTGTCTAGCGGCCGCTGCTCTACAGATCCTCTTTCGAGAACACTCTTCCTGGACTCATTGGGAAGCTCTGGACGAAATGGTCGCCGGCGGGCGCAACTGGCTTGCGGAACAGACCGGCGCCTGCACCAACCCCGAGCTAGGGGCCTGGATTCTGACGAACGTCATGACTTTGTTAGCGACAACCGAGGGCATAGACAGCCGGACCCAGGCGGATTGGGTTGTTCTTCTGAACCGCCTCAGCTCCAGCTGTGGTCTTACGCAAACTCTCAAAGAGGCCCTACTCTCAGCCAAATATAGAGGAGTCTTTGAGGCCTTCTGCAAACACCAGTCAGCCCTAAGTCGATTTTAGGTAGTGTTTGGAAGCACATCTGATGCTAGAGAAGAAAACACCCTATGGGACTGGACCGAAGATTTGGAGTGGATTCTCCTGACTACACTGCCTACAGACAGCTTTGAGGATAAAACTATTGGGAGGTACTACGAGCAACGTTGGGTCATCGAGGAATATCACAAATCTCTCAAGACCGGTCTGAAAATCGAGACTGCCCAGCTTAGGACAGCCCAGAGAATTTTGAATCTCTTGGGCATCTTAGGGGTGGTGGCAGTTCAGATGCTCATCCGCAGAGATCAAGCCCGCACAGAGCCTGATCGCCCAGCTTCCGACTTGATGCCCGACAAGATCATAGATCGGAACCCATGGCGTCCTGCATGGATAGGCAATGCGGGATGACTAAGCCACCCGTCCGCTCTTCCAAACCTCATCAAAGTTAGGCACAACCT
>JBMOFD010000134.1:0-2836 GCA_049314435.1 Chlamydiia bacterium
TGAAGAAGCTCAGCATCCCGCAGGCAGTCACCACCATAGCCCCCGTAGCCATCATCCACCCATGAGGGTTGTCGAGGAGGGGTAGTGAGTGGAAGTTCATCCCAAAATACCCCGTGATGAAGGTGATCGGAGCGAATGTCGTCGCTACGATGGTCAACACCTTCATGACCTCATTCAAGCGATTGTTAGCCATCGAATGGTAGACCATCGTCATGGATCCCACGAGTTCACGACAGTTCTTGATCATGTCCAAGATATGCAGGCCATGGTCATGAAGATCCCGGAAATAGACTGGAGCGGTGGAAGCAAACATACTCAAATGACCGCGTTGGAGCTGGGCGATCACATCCACAACGGGAACAAGTTGTTTGAGCAGCAAAAGGACCTGGCGCTTCTCTTCGATGATCATATGTAGAGACTGCTTGGAGTCCATCTTGGTGAGCTGCTCTTCAAACTCCTCCAGATTCTCTTGGACCTGCTCAACGAGGTTGGTCATGTGGTCGACGATCCCGTCCATGACTGAGTAGGCAAGGTAGTCAGCCCCCGAGGAGCGTGATCGCCCGGAACCACTTCTCAGTCGGTCCCGCCTCTGTTTGATCGAGGCGATGGATGACGTATGCACCGTAATGAGGAGATTGGAGGCGACGATCAGGCTTACCTGTTCGGCCAAGAGTTCCTCCTGGCGCTGTTCGATGTTGGCGAAGATGATGAGGACGTAGTTGCCATAGTCATCTAGCTTGGGTCTCTGTGGAGAACAGATGTCTTCGACAGCCAACGGGTGTAGCTTGACTAAGCCCCCCAACGATTCTACGGCGGCCAGTGGATCGGTTCCCTCGACATCGATCCAGCGAATCACTCTGTTGGGGATAGGAGCTAGGCACTCCACAGGGTCGGAGACCACCTTCTCGTGGTACAGCTCCGGACTGTACTCCACCAGCGTGATGATGGTAGGAGTGATGGGTGTCGGCTGCTCATCCATAGAGACCTCTACCGTCTACATATCAGAATTTGAATTTGAAGGCGTCCTAGCTTCCTCTATCTCATAGGAGGTTTGGAGGATGGAATCCTCCAACTGAGGTCCGGAGCGGAGCTCCGGCTCTGACTGAAGTCTGGAGCGGAGCTCTGGTTAGGTCATCTCTAGGTTACGACGGACCATATCGATCTGACGTCGGAGAAGTTCATCCTCTGCGGTACGTCGTTCGATCGCCTTGCAGGCGTGAAGGATCGTGCTGTGCGTCTTACCGAAACTAGCAGCCACCATCACGAGGGACTCGTTCACCATCTCCTTGGCTAGGAACATGGCGACCTGGCGAGGGAGAGCGACCTCTTTGGTCCGGACGCTGCCCTTTAGGTCAGAGACCTTGACTTGGAAGACCGACGCCACCGACTTCAGGATCCCATCGATGGTGACGCGTTGAGGCGGCAGCTGCTGCAACATCTCACGCAGGGTCTTCTCTACGAACTCCTCCGTGATCTCCAACTTCAGTAGGCGGCAGTGCGCCGTGAGGCGGTTGACCGCGCCCTCCAGCTGACGCACGTTGTTGTAGATATGTTCCGCAATGAAGAAAGCGATCTTGTTAGGGAGATGCAGTCCCTTGGCTTCGGCCTTGGCTTGGAGGATTGCAACGCGAGTCTCTAGATCGGGCACACCCACATGCGCCACCAAGCCCCACTCCATCCGGGCTACCATCCGCTCAGAGAGCTTCAGTTGGCTGGGGGGTTTGTCTGAGGTGATGACGATCTGCTTATTCTGGTTGATCAGACTCTCGAAGGTGTTGCAAAACTCCTCTTCGAAGTTCAATCGACTCTGCAGAAACTGGATATCGTCCACTAGAAGAATATCGAGAGTGCGGTAGTAGCGCTTCAGACGATCCACCGACTTATTGCGCAAGCTGTCGACCAACTCGTTGATGAAGGCTTCTGTGGTAATGCACTGGACACGTAGCTTGCGGTTGTGCTCTCGGCTGTAGTGGCCGATCGCATGTAACAGGTGGGTCTTTCCCAACCCTACTCCACCATGGATGAAGAGGGGGTTGTAGGTCTTGCCAGGGTGAGTGGCTACCCCAAAGGCCGCTGACTTCACAAACTGGTTGGCAGGGCCCTCGATGAAGTTGGCAAATACATAGGAGGGATTGAGCTTCAACTCGGGCTGAGGCTCCTCTTGGACCATGGAAGAGGGAACAATCAGCGGAGAGCCCAGCTGCGTGGGCTTCTTGACAGGTTCCGTTATGCGAAACTGAATGCAAGGCTCGCCACTCGGGCGCCGAGCAAAAAAGAGCAGAAGGTCCTTGCCGTAGTTGTCGAGGAGATACTCCTTCACAAAGATGTTCGGCACCTCAAGAACGAGCTCGTCGTTCTCCGATCCGGTCATCTGGATGGGAGCCAACCAGTTCTCATATGCCGTTGCCGAGCAGCGCTCCTGAGCGTATCCCAGAAACTGCTGCCAACAGTCTGCTAAACTACGATCAATGACTTCTTCGGTCATGGTTGCGACCTCAACGGCTGTCGACAATTTATGAACACACTTTCCACAACGCCGTCTGGCGCGACTGAAGGCACACAGTAGCATCCCCGTCTGAAAGGGGGCAAGCCAACGTTCTACATCCTATCGACATGTTGTTCATAACCAATCCCGCAGGAGAAGAGGCAAGGTGCCTGCGAGCTATGGAATGGCCGGGAAGAGAGAGAGCAGAATCCATGGGCCGGAGAATGGCGGCTCTTGAGCGCGCCACTGGGAGACCGAGGGCGCTTGGAGTGTGATCCAGCATGGAAGGCCATCCGACGCAAGCTCCTTGGGCATGAGCGGGCGATGGAGGATCTTGCCAACGCGGTGGGT
>JBMOFD010000135.1:0-2805 GCA_049314435.1 Chlamydiia bacterium
CGCTCAAACTTCCAGAGCTGAGGCCGCCATATGTTGAAGACCAGCAGGCATAGCAGACCCACTGCCGCGCCGGTCGCCAACGTCGACTGAATGCCGTACCGATCGGCCCAAAAGCCCAGCAAGGTATTGCCTAGCAAAGGACCGCTCATATAGCTCAACATCTCAAATCCAGCCATCCGCCCACGCACGGACTCCGGAATCGTCTCATTCCAAAGCGTCATCCGAAATACCCCGCTCATCATATCGAAGTATCCCGCAAAGAGCAGTCCTACAAGGATCCAGCCAAAGCTAGGCGCCACGCCCACCCAAAGCATAGAGAGGGCCCAGCAGGTTGAACCCACGATCACATAGACCCCACAGCGGCGTACCTTCAGCGTCCACTGCGAGACCAAAGTCATAATGAGTGCACCCGTCGAAGGCAGCGCGTAGAGCATCCCCAGCGATTCCACTCGATCAAAAGCCATAGCAAGAGCCGGAAAGAGGGCAAACGGAGTGCACAGTACCATCGCGATGAAGTCGTTCACATAGCTACCAAGGATGTCTGGTCGCGACTTCAGGTAGCGCTTCCCCTCCGCCAGTTCATGGATAAAGCCTCTCAGGTTAGGAACAGGTGTAACAGCCCCCGAAGCGCTCTGATAGCGAATGCCTAACAGAAAAAGCAGCGAGATCAGAAACGTCACGGCATTCAACGCATAGGTGCCCGCTGGGCCTATCCCTACGATCAGAACCCCTCCAATGAGGGGACTGAGGATCGTGGTAAGGATGTGCCGCATAGGAGCCAGGGCGCTCACCTTAGCGATATCTTCCGAGGCCACCAGACGAGGAGTCAGAGCCTCTAGCGCGGGCCGGTGCAGACCGTTCAGCATCGACGCAAGTCCTGCCAGAAGGAAGATCACGGCCAAACTCGGAGTAGGCAGAGTGGCATTGATGGCCAACCCGATAGGAATCACGACGAGGACGCTCTCCGCCATGATCAAGAGTCGCCGTTTGTCCAGACGATCAGCTAGGACTCCTCCCACCAGACTGGAGAGAAGCAGACAGAGAAATTCGGTCCCACTGATCAGCCCCGTCCAGAACATCGATTCCGTGAGAAAATAGACCTGGAACGGGATGACGATCGCCGTCATCTGCGAACCAAAAGCAGAGATCAACTGCCCAAGGAAGAGTCTCCTGAAGTTGCGAACCCTAAGCGGCGAGAGATCAATCAACATGGTCCACCTCTTGCAGCTGTGCCTTCAGAACCTGAAGCATATGGGGAAGAGCTCCGGTGAGGTGCTCACACAGCAGCGCACAGGCCGCTGGAGCATCGCGCTGCAGAGCTGCCTGCGCAATGGCTCGATGCTCCTCATGATTGAGGATGAGCGGCTGTTTGCTACAGGCAAACGTCAGCCGTCGATAGCGCTCCCACTTGCCATAGAGGTCGTCACGGATGCTCATTAGAGTGGGAGAACCACAACCCTCCAGCAAAGCTCGATGGAAGGCAGCATTGCGTGTATCCCACAGCTCAAAGGCGGGCGGGGTGGTTTTGCTCTCCACCAGATAGAGCTCATGGAGAGCGCGGACCACCTCCGACTCCCACTGATCCGTACCCCGCTCAATCGCCTGCGCCAAAGCCAGTGTTTCGATCTGGGCCATGGTCTCCGAGAGATCTTTCAGCTCCCCCTCAGACATGGGTGCGACTCTAAACCCGCGGTTCTCCTCCGCCTGCACCAGACCCATCCCCACCAACTTGGATAAAGCCTCTCGCAGAGGCGACTGACCAGCACCATACCGCTCCTTGAGCATGGCGATCTTTAGCTTCTGTCCTGGAACCAAAACCCCATCCCGGATCTCCTGTTCGAGACGAGCTAGACACTCTTGCATTGTGACCGTCGACATGGCCCCCCCCCGGAAGAGATCTATATTACCGGTATTTTACATTTTTGTCGACAAACAAGAGAGATAGCCTGACCCCTCTAGATTGAGATATCTGCACATGTGCTACGATTACAGGTGGGGATGTCATGGTTTCGACTTGAGGTGAAAGACTAGTCTGCATGCGTGGGATGTCGGGAAGCCCACTCAAAACTCCCGGCAAAAAATGAATGCAAATAACAGCACAAGCGACACTCAAGAGTGGCTCGCTGCTGCCTAACTCCTAACAGAGTTCGGTAGCCGGGGACCTCCGCTTCCTTAGAGGGCGGGGAATTCTCCGTCGAACATCTAAGCCCTGCCGTAGGGTTGCTGGTCTTTGAGACTGCGACAGGGTATTCCTCAGAGACCGTCTGACGGTGTTGGCTGCGCTCCTCCTAACCGTCCGATATCTAGGAGCGACAAGCATGTAGAGGGCTATTCGGCAGCTGTTAAGCACGGGGGTTCGATTCCCCCCATCTCCATTTAGGCTGGGCCTTCAGATCCTTCTGAAGGCCTTTTTTTTTAACCTGCAACCTCACTCTTCGACGTCATGAAACATAGAGTCTTATCCCTCCTAGTTGGAGCAGTCCTCTGTTCCTCCTCCTTGAGCGCAGAGAGCCCGATCCTCCAAGGCGTACTGGATGCGCACGTTCTAGCCGAGTTCACTCCACTCATCATGGAGGAGGTCGCTAAGGAGTTTTCCCATCAGGACGATCCTCGTACACGCCGTGATACGCGCCAATATGGCTTCAATTTCTTCAAGATGCTCAGCAGTGACTTTAGCTACACACCGCCCCCTGAGTTCTATCAACGGCTCGGCGCGCATGTGTGCAAGGCACTGGGGCATGAACCACCCGCTGAATTCACGAACGTCATCCTCTCCGTCTACGAGAGCGGTTTCCATCTAGAGCC
>JBMOFD010000136.1:0-2777 GCA_049314435.1 Chlamydiia bacterium
GCCAGGGCCGCAAAGAATCTTCGTATTCTAGGATCACGCTTTGCTCTCATAGAAGTACCTCTCCATTAGGCCTTCTACTAAAAAACAAATTAAAATGATTAGGCGACCCCGTGGATCCGAGGTCTTCTCGCTAGCGCCGCTGTTCCTTGGCATAGCGAGCCTGTAGCTGCCGGAGCTTGGGCTCCAGAGCTTGCCTTGGCTGACCGCGCATCCGGTCGATGTAGAGTTTGCCATTCAGGTGATCTGTTTCATGCATCACCATACGAGCATTGTAACCCTCAAGTTCCATGCGAAAAGGCTTCCCATGGATATCTACCGCCTCGAGTGTAATGGCCGCGGGACGTAGCACATCACCGCGCATACCTGGCAAGCTCAGGCAACCCTCAGAATCGAGGAGATATTCGTCTGAAGGGGCGCTAAGAACCGGATTGATCACGATCTGGGGCTCGCGATAGTGGGGACGGTAATTGTCATCGTAGTCAGGGATGCGCATCACAAAGAGACGTACGAGATGCTTCACTTGAGGCGCCGCCAGACCCAGTCCATCATGCTGAAACATCATCTCGATCATCTCTTCGCCCAGGAGCCGGATCTCTGGAGTGATCTCTTGCACGAGAGGCGCACGCATGCGCAGGATCGGATCCCCGTAGTAGGCGAGTGATAATTTACCCATGACCTCTCTCCCCAAGCTGCACATCCAAGGCGCCCTTGACGCAGCTCAACATGCTGCGTCCCACTTAGCCGAGCTCCTGCAGTTGCAAGCTCTCAGGCCGACCCGATCAGGATCGCTGGTGGTCGCCAAGTGACCTCGATAGGTCCATAGAATTGTAAAGGGCCTGGCTGAATCGTGGAATCTCTTTCTCTCCAGGCAAAACGCTGAGCCGCATAGGCTTGGAAAGTTTTTCCTTGAAGATCCACATAGGCCTTGGCAATGACCGGCTTCTCCTTGCCATTCCTGAGCTCCAGGTGCATGAGCCGCACAATCGGGACGGCATAGGCGGTCCAGTGAGACGGGAGTCCGGCAAGTCCTTGGATGCAGGCCATGTACCCCGTCCATTGTTGGCTCACCAGACTGGCTGCCGCACGCCCTAAGGCGTAGCAGTAGGTCGCGTCAAAATTGCTGGGCATGCTGCAGCGCCCCTCATACCCGAGGAAGTGGTGCACCGGCTGGAAGCCCTTCACGGTCCCTTGTTTTACCAGCTCTTCCCGGACAAGCTCAGCCAAGAAAGCTTCGGTCGTCAAAGCACTGAGCTGGAGGTTACCATGGGGATCGCGTTCGCTCAGCAGAGTATCAATCACCGCCTCCGGAAGACTCAAGTAAAGCTCGCGACTAGGCTCTGTGAGCTGTTGGGCGATCTCTTTGGCCTCCCCTCCCTCCAACACCTTCCGAGCATTGAGCTCTTGGATGAGGACCTGGAACTCAGGGATGAACTCCACCAATCCCTCGGGCACAAGAACCACTCCATAAGGCCTGCCGTGTTGTATGCGCTGCTCAGCCCACTGGGCGAGATCTTGCACAATCTCCTTCAGACGCAGCTTCTTGGCCTGGATCTCCTCTCCAATGAGAGCATAGGGCGCCTGCGTCTGCAGGGCGCATTCTAAAGTGATGTGAGAGGCCGATCGACCCATGAGCTTCACGAAGTGAAAGTACTTCCCTGCCGAGACACCGTCTCGACCCAGGTTCCCTATCGCTTCCGCATACACCTTGGTGGCGGTATCAAACCCAAAGCTGATCGCTTCATAGGGGTTTTGGAGATCGCCATCGATCGTCTTGGGCACACCAATGACAGACAGGGCCACGCCTCGTTCGAGGGCCGCCTGGGCGAGCAGAGCTGCATTGGTATTCGAGTCATCCCCTCCTACAACGACCAGCCCATCTAGCTCGAGCTGCTTACAGACTTCCAGAGCCTGCGCCAACTGCTCCGGCGATTCGATCTTGGTTCGTCCCGATCCAAGAAGATCAAAGCCCCCCTGATTGCGATAGGGCGCAAGGACCTCTTCTGTCAGAGGCTTGGTTCGGTTCTCAAGAATCCCCGAAGGCCCTCCAAGAAAACCAATGAGCTGGCTCTTGGGATTCAGATCGATCAATCCCTGGCGCAGCCCCCATAGCACATTGTGCCCACCGGCTGCAGGGCCACCGCTCAGCACAACGCCCACACGAAGAGGCTGAGTCTCTTGCTGAGCCATAGATGGATCGAGGAACGGTTGGCCTCCATCCTGAGGCAGCTTAGGCAGCTTGTTGGCGATCTGGGGGTCAAGGCCTAGACGACACGCGGGGTCGGGCTTCCAGCGAAGCTGCACGAGCGGCTTTAGCTGATCCGGGCATGCAGGTTGAAATGACCAGCGGCTCTGTTCCAGTGGACTTCGCTCAGGAGAGTTAAGGGACATAAAGAAGGCCTCCATAGCCTGGATGGTAGGAGACAGAGACCCGACCTGTCGAGAGGATCCTCTCCGCTCCAAAAGTACCCCCCCCTGGGGTCTGCTTGCATCCCAGAACCTCCTACTTTAAGAGGGGACTTTGAACACCCCCATGGAGGTGGGTTATGGTCACCTTACGCTCTCCTCAGTCTTCTGGTATCCCGAGTGGAGAAGATCCCTCGGCTGGAAGAAGTTCTCCGTCCGTGTCAACCAAGCGCATCCTGCATAAAGGGATGGTCTGGACCGTGATTGCTCTATCAAGTATTGCCCTAAGCGTCCATCACCCCGTGGAAGCTCGCGGCGGCGGCGGTGGCGGCCACGGCGGCGGCGGCGGTCACGGTGGCGGTGGTCACGGTGGT
>JBMOFD010000137.1:0-2554 GCA_049314435.1 Chlamydiia bacterium
TGGTCTCCCTAATTGAAGGATGAGGACAGGAGATGATCTCATAGATTAGCCGATGCACAAGATCAAGTGTTGACTAGCTTCCTGGGCGGCATAGAGGAGTCCCTATGCCCCACATGCACTGAATGCACTCAAGCTCTCCAGGAACAAGCGGAAGTCGGACGGCATCCTCTAGCCCCATCCATCGAGCTTCCGTGTGCTCATCCGAAAGAACTACGGAGGGCATGTCCTCAAGGAAAGCCTCAAAGCTGTGATAGACGAAGTCTCTTTTGGGGTCCCGAACATAGAACGTGCCAAGCTGGTGGACCATAGCAGGTGTGAGCGCAAGTCCGGTTTCTTCAAACACTTCGCGAATAGCGGCAGCACTTGGGGTTTCGCCGGGGTTCACTCTGCCTCCAGGAAGGCCCCAGCGAGCCGCCCAGGTAGAATCAGCAGCTCGTCTCAGGAACAGAAAGCCATGCGGGCTTCGAAGATAGCAGGTAGCCACTTCGAGCTTGGGATTAAACCCTATGGGAGGGGCTTCAAATACCATCTGGGCGTGAGCAGAGGATCCAATGGCAGTCATGACCAGTGTGAATAGAAGTGGTTTCATGTTAGCCTCCGAGAGGCATTCATGGTGACTCACCCGGATGGTTTGTTTCCAGTTGCAATAGGAAAGACTGTCTCCATGGCCGTCGGAGGGCAGGTCCATTGCCTATGAAGTCCAAGAGCGCCATGGAGCGCTTGCAGGCAAGCCAGAGAAACGATGGTGCTGCAACTAGCCATGTCGCATCAGGGTCGTCCAGGCGTGACGACAGTAGCTTTGCGCTAGTTATTTTCATGAGGACTGCATGACGACTCTCACAACAGAGCGATTGATTTTACGGCCTTGGAAGGAAGCGGACTTAGAGCCATTTGCAGAATTGAATGCAGATCCTCGTGTCATGGAATATTTTCCATCCGTTCTGAGCAGAGAAGAAAGCATCCAGATGGCGCACAGAATGCAGTCAAAGATTGAAGAGAGAGGTTGGGGTTGGTGGGCAGTTTCAGCACCAGGTGTGGCTGAGTTTATTGGGTTCATAGGCTTGAACAATGTGGATAAGGCCACGCTTCCCGCCCATTTCACGCCTGCTATTGAAATTGGGTGGCGGCTGGCTTTTGAACATTGGGGCAAGGGCTATGCAACGGAGGGTGCTAAAGCAGCTTTGAAATATGGATTTGAGACACTGAAGCTCAATGAAATCGTCTCTTTCACCGCTATGCAAAACATGCGTTCTAGGCACATCATGGAGAAAATAGGCATGCATTATGATCCAAAGGATGACTTTGATTACCCCAAGCTCTCCGACGATCATCGGCTGAAGAGACTGGTGCTATATCGGCTTGAACAGAGTGAATGGGAAAGAACTCAGATTCCGGCCTAGTTCGTTAGTGCGGGGAATTTCGGGCCAGGCTCAATCCAGCAATTCTCCTGGACAGTTTGGTTTACAGGCGCTCCGGGCCCGCCGTAGTGGCCGGTCTAACGAACTAGGCCCAGATTCCACCCCAGTTGCACTCTAGGTCGGTTGCTCCAACCATGTAGTGCTAGAGCCCTTAGCGCTGGGGCATTAGATTTTGGGAATATCAAGCCCGTGTCCGAAGAGAGGTCGTCACCATGAAAGATCGATTGGAGTTGTACCAAGAGCGCCTCCACCTGGAGAGCGCCGTGCTTCGTCTGATAGACCATGAAGATGCCTCGGTGGCCGTCACATACCATGTAGAACTGCCTTCTCGTGAGCAGCTTATTCTGAAGATATGCCCACGCGATCCCGACTATCACCGGGAAGTCTACTTTCTAGAGCGTCTTGCCGGGCAGGTTGCCGTGCCAAAGGTTGTGAAACTCGTGCCTCCATCGGCGGAAGTTGATGGCGCGATTCTGATGGAATGTCTGCCGGGCGCGTTGCTTGGACATGCAGGGCTGACTAGCGCTCTGGCATTTGAGATAGGGCGGACTTTGGCTCAGGTTCATCAGAACCGCACACCAGGATATGGGGATATCACCAGACCGCAGGACCTGAGCCCGGATGCCCGGGTTCACTTCAGCTTAAAGTTTCACGAAGGACTTGAAGAATGTGCTCAGAGATTGCCCTCTAGCCTGATTGACCAATGCCGAGAGTACTTCCAGGAGCGTCTGCCGCTCCTGCTTGCGATGGATGGTCCCTGTCTCGTACACCGTGACTTTCGACCAGGCAATATTATTGTGCTCAATGATCACCTCCAGGGTGTCATTGACTGGGCAGGAGGGCGAGCCAGTTTTGCTGAAGAGGATTTTTGTCCTTTGGAACACGGCGAGTGGAAGATCGACGCCGCTAGCAAGAAGGGGTTTCTAGAAGGGTATGCCAGTGTCCGTGCTGTCCCTGCCTATGATGCAGTGATGCCTCTGCTGCGACTTAGCAGGGCCGTTGCAACGGTCGGCTTCATGATCAAAAGCGGCCGCTGGCAAGATGCGGGTGCCGTCCCCTATCAGTTCAATCTGCAATACATCGAGGGGCTGCTTCGGAGGGGGCAGTGATTTCGCCGGTGGAATCCGAATAGACCC
>JBMOFD010000138.1:0-2535 GCA_049314435.1 Chlamydiia bacterium
TGTAGTTTTTTGTACGGGTACATTTCTTGGTTGGCGCTGATTTCATATGGTGTCTACGCTCTTGGATCCACTGTCATCGCGACGTCGTTGTTTTCATCGATTACTTATGAGAGAAAGGTACACGAGCAGGGTAAGGTGTATGGTTTGATGGATTCGGTGGACTCTGCTGCCATGCTATTTACAATAGGAATGCTGTTTGGTTATAATTTGTTAGGCCTGCCAGGCAAGCCTGCGCTAATTCTAGTGCTTCTCTCATTCTTTATTTTTATTGTGTCTTTGGTCCCATATGCTATGTACAGACGAGCAAAGCGAACTTGGTAGCAACGCCGGTTGCATGACGGCAAGAGCTTGGCAGGTGATTGCTGCCGGAGTGGGGTGTCAGTGTCTCGTTGCTTTATCGACCTCGGGGGCGCTTCAAGACCTGGTGCTGACCGGTGAACTCGATTCGGACTATATCCGAGCTGCTCCGAATCCTCACGCATTGCAGGCCGCGCTAGTCACGCTGTGCGGCTGTGAGGCGGTGGTACAGAAATCGCCTGGTTGTTTTTGCATAACGGATATTGGAAGAGCGCTGGTCGAGCTGATTGGCGTGATTCGTATGAATTTTGACGGGTATGCTGGCCTCTTGGCCAGGCAATCCGCGCTAATACAAGGAGAGATTGCGGATGCTGGATGCTGGATCAATGGCCCAGCCGTTGCTCAGGCCTCACTGCTCATGTCAGAGCACACAATTAAGCCAACCGCAATGCAGGTCTGTCGCCATTTAGTCTCAGCAGGTCGTATCTGTGACCTAGGTTGTGGCTCTGGATGGATGCTGTCGACCCTATGTCAGGAAAGTGGCTTGTCGGGTCTTGGCGTGGAATTGGATCCAGAAGTTGTTGCAGAGGCTCGCCGTACGTTGCCTTCGCGTGTTGAGATGATTCAGGCTGACATCGGGAGTCTGGTTGGATGCTGGCCTGATGTTTCCTTGGTATTGCAATTCCACGTCTTCCACGATTTCAGTATCATTGAAGACTGTGTTCGTATCATGAGAGCTCTCTTGGAGCGCTTCCCTTCGATGGAGTACTTTGTCTACGTTGATTCGGTGGCCCCGGCCGTCGGTGATGGCAGCATTCTGCCAGGATTCGACTATGATCATGGGCTGCAAGGAAAGACTATGCGCACCCGTGATGAGACTTTAACTATGTTTGAGCGTTCGCTGTATGAGGTGCAGAACGAGATGACAATTCCTGGTCTGCCTCAAACTTATCTTTGGGTGCTAAAGCCCAAGCGATCATAGCTGGAGATGTTTGTGTCACTTGAGGAAATGCAATCGCATCCTAGCGCCCTTTGCAGAAGCCACTCCGAGCCCAAACCGGTTGACGAGCTTAGAAAAAAGGCAGAACTGATCGGAGACAGGCCTCATCTATCGCTAAGCAGGCGCCTCGATATTATCAATCAGCTTTCCTCTTTTCCGTTGGGTAGCTTTATTCTTGAACATCAGGGCGCTAACGGATTCTGGACAGACTACATTTTGCATTCCGGGTCAGGGGCCGAAACGTCGGATCGCTGCGAAATTGAGCGTTTCATTTTGGAGAGGTCGCCCGTCACGCTGGCTCACAGAGAGCGATTTGAGATTTTTCGAGGTGTGATTCGAAGATACATTCAGTCTGGCGCCGTTCTGGCATCTGTCCCGTGTGGACTTATGAGAGACCTTCTATCTCTTGAATATCCACCTGGTCATGGGTGTTCGCTTGTAGGAATAGACCTCGATCCGGAGTCGTTGGCACTTGCTCTCGAGCTTTCAGTGGAATTAGCGCCCTCCGCAGCAGTGGTCCTTCGGCGGGCTGACGCATGGGCACTTGAAGATGTTGAAGCGTTTAGCCTTATTACTAGCAGTGGGCTAAATGTGTATGAGCCGGATAGAGCCAAGGTTCACGAGTTATACAAGGTGTTTTGGCGCGCCCTTCGTCCAGGCGGAGTGCTTGTGACCAGTGTATTGACCTACCCGCCTGGTTGCGACCAACCCAGCGGGTGGGACCTAACCGCGATTGATCGGTCTGACCTGGAGTTCGAGAGCCTACTCTTCCATGATATCTTGGAAGTGAAATGGAAGAACTTTCGATCTGAGGCTGATCTACGGTTCGAATTCGAGCAGGCGGGCTTCGTTGAGATCGAAGTCCACTTCGATCGAGCGCGGATGTTCCCGACGATCGTAGCGTATAAGCCTCGATAGCAGGTCCGAAACATCCAAGCACCGATCGCTCTGTGCAGAATGTCCTCTTAGCGCTCCCTTGTCGCTAGCTCAGGTTTGCCGGCCAACGATCGGATCGGTTTTGTCACTGCGCTCATTCCCGAAGGCGGGAGCTACGACCGCCGAAGCGCGATCGTCCTTCCAGCAGTCGGGGCTTGAACCCCTTGCCGCACCTGTGCCGCTAGATGAGCGCGAGGTGTGCAATTCCATGAAAACCAGTCCCTTGCGTTGCCATCGGCTCGCATTACACAATCTCTTGGCCGAAAAAGTGGCCCCGTTGTAGATTTATGCCTGTCTTCAGC
>JBMOFD010000139.1:0-2531 GCA_049314435.1 Chlamydiia bacterium
GAAGAGTATCCACTGCACCCAGAGAGCCCCTATGCAGCATCTAAGGCGATCGCAGAGCAGATGATCCAGGATTACTATCGGGCCTATGGGCAGCACTACTGCATCCTTCGCTACTTCAATGCTTGTGGATCAGATCCGGATGGTGAGTTGGGAGCCGATCCCTACAAGGAAACCAGGGTCGTGGCTGTGGCGATGAAGGCGGGCATCCTGCATCAGCCTTTCTCTCTATTTGGGACCGATTGGCCCACTCCGGATCAGACAGCTGTTCGAGACTATATCCACGTTTCAGATCTAGCAGGGGCGCATGTAGCGGCCCTTCATGCCCTTTTGGATGGGAGAGAGTCCTCGTTGATCTGCAACCTGGGGATAGGGCGTGGGCTCTCGGTCTTCGAGATCATCCAGGGTGTCGAAGAGGTTCTAGGATATGCGTTGGATGTACGTATCCATCCAAGGCGTCCTGGAGATGTGGCTGTATCGATCGCGGATGCAACAAGGATGAGGACAAGGCTTCATTTTGAGCCCTCTCATAGCTCTCTAAAGGAGATCATGAGGACGACCTATCGCTGGCAATCGCACTTGCTTGGGCCTCAGAATCAGCTGCGAGCTGCTTCTTAGCGGCGTAAGGAGATAATCGACAGGTGCATCTAGAGGCATATGTCCTACAGGCCTTATTGTGGCTCCATAAATGGAGCGGCATGATGTTGAAGCAGTGGCTATGCGGTCTATTAGGGTTTGTGCTTGGTTCCTCTGTGTTATGGGCCGCACCAAGTGACAAGCCCTATCGGCTCGTGGTGGCTACGATGTTCTGCGACGAGGCTCCCTGGTTGCGAGAATGGGTGGAATACCATCGTCTCGTGGGCGTGGACCACTTCATTCTCTATAACAATGGAAGCAAAGATGGATGGAGAGAAGTGCTGGCTCCTTACCTCCAAGAAGGGCTTGTCGAGGTGCATGACTGGCCGACCCGCAAGGGACCTCATGGCTGGGTGATTCTGAATCAGAGGCCTGCTATGGAGGATGCTTTGAGGCGTTTTCGCAAGAAGGCGCATTGGGTGTCCTTCCTTGATATCGATGAATTTCTCCTGCCTCTTCAACACGATGATGCGCCAAGTTTTCTAGCAGCGATTGAGCGAGATGTTCCCAAAGTGGGTGCCGTGTTCGTGAGTTGGGTGCGCTATGGCACCAGCCAGGTGTGGGATCTTCTCCCCGGTGATACCATGATTGAACGGTTGACCTGGCATGGTGACGCAGCTGCTTCCGACCACCAAGGTAAGGTCATTGTTAGGCCGGAGGCGGTTCACCGGGTCGCTCAGGTCCATGATGTGGAGTTAAAGAAGGGCTTCATCGCTGTTCGTCCCAATCGCGAACCCCATCAGACACGCCGCGTCGGTACGCTCGGAAATGGCCAACCCCTCAACATGACGAATGGTGGGAACTACGATGTGGCCGTGATCAACCACTATGAGCTCCGGACAGAGCGCTACTACGCAGAGGAGAAGATCCCCAAAAAGCTCGCTATGGATGGGAAGCTGTTTTGTACAGTGTGGGGGAGGAAATACGAAGAGTTGAACCTCATCCATGATGATCTCGGCCCGATTGGCCGATTTGTCCCGGCGTTGCGGGAGAAGCTGTTTGGTGGCCGTTAGGGATTAGCTATGGCTATGGATGTCGCGGTTCTCTGGCCCCGCATCGGTCCATCCCGTCGTAACCTCTTCTAAGATTTTCGGATCGATGGGTACGGGTTGCAGTTGCCACACCTCGCGGTTGTAATCCTGTATGGTCCGATCAATGGAGAATGAACCCGTTCCTGCTATGTTCATGAGAGCCATGCGATGCCACTGCAATGGGTCTTGGAAGATTGCTTCGACTCTCTTTTGTGCATCGACATACGCCGCAAAATCGCCCAGAACAAAATAGGGATCGGCTGGGCGATGGGCCAGTGGTTCTAAAAGGGGCTGACACAGCTCTTTGAAGACCTCCTGTTCTGCACTATAGCGCGCGAAGGTGCCAGACATCAGGGCATCCAGAGCGCGCTGGAGCCTCGGATCAGTGCGCACGAGATCACGGGGATTGTAACTGGGATCGCGCTGCTTCAGCTGGATCTCCTCCAGGGTGTGACCAAAGGCAAACGGCCACCAGGTGGAGCTAATCTGCGCCTCCAGGTCCAAGTTGGCGCCATCGCGGCTGGCGATCGTCAGCGCTCCATTCATGGCGAATTTCATGTTGCCTGTCCCAGAGGCTTCGTACCCTGGGCAGGGGATCTGTTCGGATAGGTCGGCTGCAGGGATGATCCGCTCCGCTAGAGACACGTCGTAGCCCTCGAGGAAGAGAATGCGTAGCTGGTCCTGTACGACGGGATCCTCAGCTGTGATTTCGGCTAGAGCTGTGATGAGCTGAAGGATCGATTTGGCCTGGCGGTAGCCTGGAGCGGCTTTGCCTGCATAGATAAAGACTCGTGGTACGCGAGGCTCTAGGGGTCGTTCGCGGATCTCCAAGATGCGGTGGATCAGCCAGAGGGCGCTCAACATCTG
>JBMOFD010000140.1:0-2530 GCA_049314435.1 Chlamydiia bacterium
CTGCCTAAGGGCTCTGCTGATCGTAGAAGAGCTTCCATCTAAGTAGATAGGCTCTTGTTAGGCGACAGAGCAAACTGACCCACTTACGACACGAAACCTGACCCGGTGGCGACACGGAATGTGACCCGGCGGCGACACGAAAAGTGACCCACCTCCGTTAATTGGGAAGGCAAGGGATTAGGATGAATCGTCATAACATTTCTACTGCGCAAGGATTAGGCGGTAGAGGACTGATGGAAACCCCAGAAGATGTGGAACGGATCATGTATTTGCACTCAGCGGGCTGGGGGCGGCGACGGATCGGAGCGGAAATGGGAATCTCTCCCAATACCGTGAGGAGATACGTTCGGCAGGGCGGGTGGAAGCCATACACGGCCCCTAAAAGGGAGAAGATGGCTCCATATATTGAGTGGGCAGAGGAGTCTCTCAGGACTCACAAGGGCAATGCCGCCGTGGTCCGCCAGGAGCTGGAAAAAGTTCACAAAGTGACCGTCAGTCTCAGGAGCGTGCAAAGAGCGGTTGCTGCGGGCAGATGCAGGCTAGCGATTGAGACGCTTGCAACGGTGCGGTACGAGACTCCTCCAGGCAAGCAAATGCAGATCGACTTCGGAAGCCTCACAGCCAACATTGGAGGTGAATTAAAGAAGATATACCTGTTCGTTGCCACGTTAGGATATAGCCGTCGACAGTATGTGAAGGCATTCTTACATGAGCGTCAAAGTGCATGGTTTGAAGGCATAGAAGGAGCCTTCGAACACTTTGGGGGGGTGCCTGAACAGGTGCTGATGGACAATGCCCGGGCACTGGTTAACACTCATAACCGGCTAACTCGAGAGGTGTCCTTCAATCCGCGCTTGGTAGCATTTGCGAACTATTGGGGATTCACCCCAAAGGCTTGTGCGCCGTATAGAGCACGTACGAAAGGGAAAGACGAGGCCGGGGTCAAATATGTGAAGAGAAATGGGATAGCAGGAAGAACGTTTATGAGTTGGGCGGTGCTGGAAGGGCACTTGAGCCAATGGCTAAGAGAGACTTCCGACACTCGTATTCATGGAACAACGGGAGAGCAGCCGATCGAGAGATTCTCCAAGGGAGAGATGGCGATGCTCAAGCCGCTCAAGGGGCGTCTTCCCTATGAATTTGGAAGAGAGCTCGAGAGGAGAGTTCAGACCGATTCATGCGTAGAGATAGACACCAACTTCTACAGTGTGCCTTGGGCGCTGATCCGTCGAGAAGTGACGGTGCAAGTGTCGGATACCGAGGTTCGGATCTTCTGCGATGATACGGAAGTGGCTCGGCACTCGAGAAGTCCAGGACGGCGCCAGCGGGTGATAGCTTCCGGCCATTTAACAGGCATTTTAGGAACTCATGATCACTCGAGAAAGGCAGAGGAAGGCTCGCCCAAAGATAGTCTCATGGAGAGCTCGATGCTACGCCCTCTCTCTGAGTACGAAGAAGCGGCTGGGGGCGGTTGGTAATGAGCACAACGAACCTCAATCATCTAGACGAGATGCTGACCAAGCTGCGCCTGATCACCATTCGGGATCGCCTAGACTCGCTGCTCGACGAAGCCACCCGTAACGACTGGACCCTCAGAGAGACTATTCAGTACCTCTGTGAGCAAGAAGTAGCCACCAGAGAGCAGTCAAGGCACTGCCTAGGGATGAGGATGGCTAAATTTCCCTATGCACGAACCCTGGAACAGTTTGATTTTACTGCTCAGCCATCAATCGACGAGAAGCAACTGCGGGAGCTAGAGCTGTGTCGATGGGTAGGGAACGGAGACAGTGTATTGTTGTTGGGTCCTCCTGGTGTTGGGAAGACCCACCTAGCAGTCGGGTTGGGACGATCAGCTGTGGCGAGGGGCTATACCGTCTTGTTTGCCTCAGCGGTGCCCCTGCTTACTGACCTAAGCAAGGCTCACCAAGATGGTCAGCTAGAGGCTCGGCTGGTGCACTACTCCAAGCCGAAGTTGCTCATCATAGATGAGCTTGGGTACCTGCCCTTTGATCCAAAGGCGGCTCACCTCTTCTTTCAGCTCGTCGCGCGAAGGTATGAGAAGGGAAGCCTTCTCATCACCAGCAATCGACCCGTGGGTGAATGGGGAGGCGTTTTTGGCGATTCCGTGGTGGCGACTGCGATTCTAGACCGAGTATTGCATCACAGCCATGTACTCGCCATTCGAGGAGAGTCCTACCGACTCCGTGAAAAGAGACGGTCCGGACTCATCAAATCTGCTGAGGCTACGGCCTCATAAAGATACTGGCTGTGGGACTGTTCACGAACTGGTCGTGAACGGTCCCACAGCAGCCCGCTAGGGCATCGACAAGTTCACTGCATGCAGTGAACCTGCCAACACCCTCAGCGAGTACTGACGATGAAGAATCGTTTTTATAAGTTATTTGAGAGGTGGGTCATTTTTCGTGTCGCCACCGGGTCAGTTTCGGTGTCGTCTCGCATCAGTTTTGAATGCAGGGGGGTGGGTCAGTTTTCGTGTCGTAAGTGGGTCAGTTTCTGGTGTCGCTTGACA
>JBMOFD010000141.1:0-2523 GCA_049314435.1 Chlamydiia bacterium
ATTTGGTGCAGCAATATCTTCTTAGGCAAGCTGCCGCGGCTGAGAATCGCAATGAGTGGCTTAGTGTCCACGAACTACAGAGCTTGATTGACGTGAGGTTGGAGGACCTTCGCCGGGAGAGGGATAGATATGCCGGAGTCCAGTCCATCTTGGACGCTGGGTGGGAGTACATCTCCGCGGCGTCCCTTCAATACTATCAGCTGGAAAGGAAGGAATGGACTCCGAGAGCCCAATTTGAAAGAGCCCTCCTCTTTTTCGACTATGGCAGGTCTGACGAGGTCATCAAAGCGCTCGAACAGTTGATCGATAGTGGTCTTGCTGAGGATGTGGTGGGGCAGAACCGGGTGGGGACTCCGGACTTTTACTCGACGCTGTCCGCGGCCCATTCTGAATGTGGTGAGTTCGGGGAGGCAGTGCTTTGCCTGAACAAGGCCATTGAGTTGGCTCCTCATCAAAAGAAGCTCTACCTTGACCGCGCAATGGCTTATTTCGAGACCGGTTCCCTTGACGCATCCCTTGCGGACTACCTCGAATATGGTGGCCAGGCCAATGCGGGCGCATTGATTGATTTGCCTGAAGTGGCTGAATTTGGATCGGGAATTGCTCGTGGGATAGTGCAGGGGGCATCTGGGGAGGTGGAGGATTTTGTGCCAAGTCTTCTGTCCTCTGCTTATGGCCTTAGCGAGGGTCTATGGGCGCTGGTTTCGGCCCCAATAAAGACTTCTAGTGAGTTTTGTCAGGCAGCTTCCGCTTGTATCGAGATGGCCCGCGAGTGTTCGGCAGAAGAGCTAGCGCAAGTGTTTGTTCCTGAATTGGCAGAGCTAGTGTCCATCTGGGAGACGTTGTCGGTAGATGAGCGTGGTTATCGCACCGGGACCATCATTGGAAAATATGGCGTCGACATCTTTGCGGGGGCAGCCTGTCTGAGGGGCGTCAAAGCGTACCGGGAGCTGAAGCAGGCCAACGCCATCCTTACGTTGGAAACTGTTGCTGGCGGTAAGGGCGCCCAGCGCGCTGCGCTCATCGCATCTCAGGAAAGGTACGCTGCTCGCCGCCGGCTGTATATTGAGCAGCTGCGACTAGAGCCTGACAAGCAGGGCAAGCATATTGTGGGGCACAAGTATTATGTCTCGGACGGCGCGGTTGCCCGCAGTGTCTGGACCGATCCAGATCCTGAAGGACTCATCAGACTGCATGCGGGAACGGGGAGGCATATTCGCGGTGCATTTGGCTCTCCGGGTCACAAGGAAATCGTCGACTGTGGGAGGATTATCGGGTTCCAAGTAGATAGTAATACCAAGGCAAGACTGCCCACCACCATGGCTCAAATCCACTACAGCAAGAACGGAGCACATATTGTCCCTTCCGCCCCAAAATCACAGTAGCAGTCCATACACTCCCAGGAAAATTGTGTTGAGTGCTGGGAGGGCATTATGGGGCAGCGTGTTTGCGCAACTTCGTGCGGTGAGCGTAGATGCCTCTGCAGAGAGTTTCCGCGTATATTTTATCTCTGACGGTCTTCTCACCGAGGATGAAGAAGAGGAGTGCAGGTGTATTGGAAGCGAGATATTGGCCGACTTCCCTGATTCCGTTGAGGGATTTGAAGAGGTCTTTATTCACAGACCAATGCCCGAAGAGATCCTAGCTCCAGGAATCCTTGTCTATCTTCGCTATGAGGATCCTCCGCAAACGGAGGCAATTGCTCGTGGCGGCATGATCCAAGAAGTGCTCCATGGAGCTTCGGAGACAGAGGCAAAGGCTTGTCTTCGATTTGCGGCCATTCAGGCATTGTTAGGTGAAGTCACGCCTAGTCTTCGCAGAGTGGTGGTGGACTGGGGTGAAACTCCAGCAACGATTCTTTTCTACTATGATGGGCCCATCACTGATCTAGAGAAGTCGATAGGCAGCAGGGTTGCTGCCAAAATCAATGCGTGGGTGCCAGAGGGGCAAGCGAGGCCTGTTGTCGAGAGGTTGGACTACCCACAGCGGCCGCCAATGTTCCCTGGTAGCAGTTTTACGCGAGACGCTATATATGTCCGATGGGAGCTCATTCCCGATTGAGCGTCTCTCCTCACATATGCGTTGGTTCATTGTTGCAATAGACGTCAGGCTTTCCCGCTAATCCCTATCAGGTCCGGGTCGAATCACCCTCCGTTTCGTGTTGTGTTAGGGACTAGGGATGGTCTTCTGCGCGTTCCCAATCAGCTTCTAGTTCAGCCTCAAGTTCTTCCGTGGAGGGAAGGCTACTCTGTAGCTCAGGAGGAAGAGAGTCAACGATTCGGGTTTCGTAGCTGGCCACGCCTATGGGACTGCTACAATTGCGCAGGGCGTACTCGACCTTCACCTTGCTCTTGGTCTTGCACAGGAGAATTCCTATGGTCGGTCCGTCGGTGGCATGCTTCACCTGCGAGTCCACGGCAGAGAGATAGAAGTTCATCTGCCCGGTGTCCCGCGGGTCGAAGGGCCGTCCCTTTAGCTCGACTACGATATAACAACGCAAGCCCACATGATAGAACAGGAGAT
>JBMOFD010000142.1:0-2505 GCA_049314435.1 Chlamydiia bacterium
CTTAGAAGGAGTAACCCAATCCGACCGATGCCGCAGGGGCGACATGCAGAGGACCGACCTTCTCAAAGCCAGGCAATTGAGCGTCGACACCTACCGCATAGACACCAGCAGAGAGGAACCAATGACGATTGAGGTGATAGGTTCCGCGTAGTCCGGCCAGTCCGTACATGCCGTTCCACTGTGAAGCACCGCTGTTAGCCAACACTGGGTTATACCCAACGCCGACCTCAGGACCAAACGTAAACGACTTCCATACATAACGGGGGCTGACCGTCGCGCTCATGGAGAACGGGGAGAAGTCCCACTCCTGGGTGGATATGACCGCACTACCATTCAGGGCCATGTCCAAGATCCAAGAACCGCGGTTACCCAGCGGAAGGACATAACCCAGTCGCCCGTAAGGGAACAGGTGTGATGTCGTGACTGCGCTGGACCCAAGTTCAACATAGGCACCAGTTGGCACCTGAAACTCCTTCACTTGAGGGGCCGTCGCTACAACAGTCGTTACAACGGAGCTCTCCGCTGCATGAGCCGTGCCTCCCAGTGCAGTCGCTAGAGTGCCCGCACCTAAGAGCCATCGACCTAGGCCGCTGCTTCCCTTTTTGAGGATCGAACCCCACAGTCCACTGTGAAGGTTAGATTCCGCTTCACAGGATTTTCCTAGCAAGGCACCACCAATCATTGTGTTGGCAGTATTCTTGTTAGTTTCGTTAGTTATAAAAACTGATTTCATAACAAACCTCCGAGCAACCAATATAACACGTCTGTATATCCGCAAGGTGTAGTTAAATCAATAAGCGTCAAAATATAAAACTAATTACGATGCGTAATATATTTCAGTTTTGCCAGAAAGATGGTCAAGAGGGGCGTCACAAGGCGATGTAAAATGAAATATTTAGTAGCGTGCAGAGTCGGCTAAAAACAGTGAATTAAAATGGATTTTACCTATTTTAACGCGGCCATTTTGCGATGCCAGGCCGGCTTTTTGGGTTGGAGCACCCATGATCAACGGTCCAAATACCGCTGGATGGAGTCAGCCGCGGCCTCTTGAAACACGATCCCCACATGGCCAGCCGAGACGGTCTCTGCCTGGAGAGGGAACTCCTCCGCGACTGCGCTCTGCTTCCAGCCCATGATGGCATCGTATTGGGCGATGACGTTGAACACCTGTCCAGCCTTGCCGGCAGTGCGGAGCCATCCTAGCTCTTTAGCGTCGGTCGGTAGCGCTACGGTGATCAGCTTGCCGATATGGGGATTAGCTGTTGGGGGAGCGGTGACCTGCAGATCACCCTTGGCGTCTACTTGGGTCGTTTCCGTCGAAAAAGTGGAATGCAGGGCTATGTTGCCACCCATAGAGTGAGCGACTAGGTCGACGGCGGGAGCCTCCTCCCCAAAGCGAGCCAGGTAGGCCGTCCGGATCTGAGCTACCTTCTCTAGGACGCGAGCCCGCTTCTCTTCGGTGGGGCCGCCGGAGCCAAGAGTGAGCACATGGACCGATCGGCCCTGTCGTCGTAACCGCATGGCTAGATCGCCCAGGTAGTGCCAGGATCCGGCAGCTCCGTGTAGCAGAAGCACAGGGGAGTGACCGCGATCTTCATCGAGGAGCGTGTCTAGACCGAACTTCTCTGGAGCTCCACGGTACTTGATCCAGGTTGCCCAGACAGTCCTCGCTAACGTATGACCTTCCAAGGTGAGCATGCTCATGACGGCGCTCAATGCCGGGCTGACGGGCCGCACTCGCTCTCCGCACCAGTTCATCGCTCCAAACCAGGCCTGGTAGACACGTTGGGCCAGATTCGTCCAAGCAGCCGAGACTGCCTGCATCGTGGTGATAGTCGCTTTTTGAATGAGTGCAACGTGCATAGCAAAAGCCTCTTGTTTCTGCATCGTCTCGAATAGTCAGGTTGCCAGCTATTGTAACTGCGGATTATAAGAATTAAATAAAGATTTTGCAAAGACGTGGGCGAAGGGGGGTGGGGGAGCCGGGCAGGGGTCACGCCAGAGTGGCTACTCAAAATCGGAGATGGGCCTGCGCCGACGCTTTTTCTCGGAGTCCTTCGCTTTTTTGGCGCTGTTCTTCCTCACGACAGAGCGAGGGATGCGCGTCGCTAGCCGCCTTGGCTTGACGTAGTTGAGCTTATCCACGGCCATGCGCAGCTTGTGAAGACACTCCTGCCGATTGAGGAGCTGGCTGCGTTCCCGCTGGCTGGTGACGACGATGCCAGTAGGCAGGTGAGTGAGGCGGACCGCACTATCGGTGACATTGACGTGTTGTCCTCCCGGGCCACTGGAGCGAAAGGTGTCCACGCGGCACTCAGCTAAGAGGGCCTCATCCAGAACAGGTAGCACGATCTTCGTCATGGTGGCCGGCGTTGGAGATAGGTTGCTCAGGGACAACTCTAGAGTGCATGGCTGGTGAGCGCGCGTCAAGAGAGACCCGAGATGGTCTAGAGACCTCTTTTTGGTTGCCGACCAATCGGGATTGCAGCAGAGTCGGAAAAAGTC
>JBMOFD010000143.1:0-2482 GCA_049314435.1 Chlamydiia bacterium
GTTCGCGGTCCACGAGCCAGCGATCGTCAAGATCGTGAAGCTCTTTGCCAAGTGCCATCCTCGGTAAGCGGACCTGCCTCGCTCTAAAACCGTTTGGCTTTACTATGTTGATTTGCGATACGTGATGTCCCGCCCGTCGGCATTCAACGGGCTGTCAACTTGGCTGCCAGAAAGGTTTTTGAAGTGCGGAAACAGATGAACGACATAGTGAAGTTGTTGGGTGCGTTTCCAGTTAGAGTCGACCTGGAGGCCAGAGTTGTTGAGCAAGTAGACTGCGGCAGCTTCATTAGGGAAAAGGTTGCCTATAATGTGGAAGCTGGGGAACGCATCAGCGCCTATATCTGCATCCCAAAACACCTTCAAACACCTGCTCCAGCAGTCTTTTGTCACCATCAACACAATTGTGAGTTTGATTTTGGGAAAAGTGAGGTTGTTGGGCTCATTGGAGATCCCGATCAGGCCTATGCGAAAGAACTCGCAGAGAAGGGTTTCATCACTTTTGCGCCAGATGCCATAGCTTTTGAAGAAAGGAATTGGAGCAAGAATCCAGGGCGCGCGGAATACTTTGAACTCAGCTCACGACTTGTACGTGGAAAGACGTTGATGGCCAAAGTGCTTCATGATGTCTCAGTGGGTTTGGATTGCCTGTTGTCAAGGCCAGAGGTTGACCCAGAAAGAGTCGGATTTATTGGGCATTCCTATGGTGGGCGAATGGCGTTATGGGCGCCGGCCTTTGATCGTCGCATTAGAGCTTCCGTCTCAAATTGTGGCTGCATTGACTACCGCAATTCGCTAACCCATGATACGGGCATACAGATGGAATTCTGCATTCCTGGCTTTATGGAAAAGTACGACCTCGAAGATGTCGTAGGGTGTTTTCAGGACTGTCCATTGCTCATATCAGCTACAACGGATGATAAATGGAGTCGTGGCTATGAGCATCTCTTCGATGCGATCAAAGCTATGGGACAGCATGAGGTTGAATTGAAGATATATAGCGGCTTGGGGCATGTCTTTACGAGTGAAATGAGGGACTATGCCTATAGCTTTCTAAAGAAGAAGCTAATGGGCTAGGAAGCTCATTTCTGTTTTTCCCGCCTGACACCCCTGCATGGGGATGACGACCCGACTGACGGAGAGTCCTCGACAATAGGAGGGCTTCTCTGAAGGATCCTCTGCCTTGGGTGTGGCTAGGAGACCATAATCGCCTTGAGCAATCGCAGCATTCCACTGCTTCATGTCCTCAGGAGGTCCAATCAGCCCTGTAGCACCATAGGACTTATTAGGTGAGGTAACATCTTGCATATAGGTAGAGCTGTCCGGATCCCCATCGTACCCAGGGATAGTCTGTGGACAGTCCGGATCAATGGAACAGCGAGCGCTCATGTGCAAAGGCGTCAAGATCTCCTCCCGGACAAAGTCGACGAAGGGCCTTCCCGAAACGTTCTCCACAATCTTTGCCAACAGGTAGTAGTTCGTGATGCAGTACTGATGAGTAGTTCCTGGCGGACTCGTTCCTGGCGGAAAGACCATTCCCGGATGCTTTGCCAAGCGACTGAGGAGCTCCTCAGTGCCTAAGGTCTCAGCATCGATTCCGGACATCAACGTGATGGCTCCGACCTCTGGAAGCCCGCTCCTCATGCAAAGCAGATCATAGACAGTGATGGTCTGCTCCTCTCCGTTGAGCTGGAATTTTTCAGGGCCGGGAACGCGAGGGGTGCCCAGGAGGGCAGGGATATCGAGGAGAGTGCTGATGTCCTGGTCATATCGGAGGTCTCTGCCCTGGAGTCGGAGTTTCTCGTTCCGGACTAACTTATCGATACAGGCGGCCGTGAATTGCTTCGAATCTGAGCCCCAATTCTGAGGACCATTTGGCTTGATGCTCCCCGCTGTTAACAGGTGCGAACCAACACCTTCCCAGCCTGGCATGACCACCAAGTTGCATCCCACGGGTATTCTGTCCGTAGGGTAGTCCTTGCAATGGAGATTGAGAATTTCCTGCAATGGGTTAGGGGCTTCAGAAGAGCCTTGAGGCCTTCCAATAGGGGAAGGTGGACCAACTGCAGACCTCATGTGCTCCTACATGCGAGGTGTCTGGCTAGCTGAGGGGAATTCCGACCAGCCGCCAATGGGGGGCCCAGGGTAGTACTCCTTTAGGTTACGACCACCATGGACCACTGATAGTTCAAACACGGGGATTGTGCAACCGTTCGAGTCCCACCTGCCAGGCGCCTACGAAGTGGCAACAATCCTACATGTTGTTGCAGACTATGTGGCCGCGGGGACTTTCTATGACCACTGCCATTCCAGACTGTACGGACTATTGCGGTATCCACAACGATATTGCTTCGCTGCTGGAATCTGCCCAGCGCGCGACGGCCAGTGCTGTGAATGCACTGATGACCGCCGCCTATTGGGAGATCGGCCGACGCATCGTAGAGTTCGAGCAGGGAGGACAGGGCCGAGCGGCCTATGGCAACGC
>JBMOFD010000144.1:0-2471 GCA_049314435.1 Chlamydiia bacterium
TCCTACGAGCTCTCCGTGAAAAATCTTTGCGTCATCGTCGTATACGACATGACCCATGTATCCCTTATATTGCATCATGATTCGAACTCCTGGTCCGGTTGGATTCCAGCTTGGACTGGCACTGTCAATCAGTACCATGCGGCAAGATCTTCCTCGAAGGAGTCCTCCTATCCTGTTCGCTAGCCACCCCACCTAAATGGTCCGGCCTTGAAGGTCATCCCTCATCGAGCCATTCAAAAAACAGTCGAATAATTAAAACAAATAATACAATTATTAGACCAATTCACCGATTTTGTTATATAATCTATCTATTCTGAATATAAAAGTTGATGCCGCGGAGAATCATGCGTATTCCTGAATGGATTTGCTCACCGGTCTATCCTGAGGTGCAAGGACATCCTGATACGTCCGATGAAGCCATTCTTAATGCCAGACTCCAGGTGGATCGCCTTCATCGACTGGACTTGAAGTTGGTTGTGCTAGCCATAGCAGCAGGTACATCCCTGGACCTCACCATCCTGGCAGCAGTTTTATCATGGCCATGGCTAGGATTGCTAACCTGGGTCAGCATCTTTCCATTGGCCTGCCCTCAGATTTTGGCCAGAATAGGCACCACCAACCAACGGCCAGTTCAGGCTGCCTCACCCATGATGGGTCTATCGGTGGTCCTTCAAGCGTTTGTGGCATGCTATGCGCTCAGCGTTTTGACTACGGGAGCGGCGCCGGTATTGGTCGTTCTTCTTGTGAGCCTGGGGTGTCAGTTGGGCTACTTGTGGGCACGCGTTCGTGCTGAAAGGGCTCTCCTCCAGGCCATGACGACTCCTGAACCACGTGATTTGGACAAGGTCTCGCTTCGACGAAGCCTATTGACCGACCTCCATAGCGAACCAACGGAAAACCTAGCTGTTGCACCTGCACGGGTGGTTGCTCGAGATATAGTCCCTTCGCCCGGGCACGAGGCTTCTGGTAGCAGCCACAGTCTCGTTGACACCGGGAGGCAAGGGTCATCTGCGCTCAGCCTTGTTGGTGCCTTGAATCTGGACGGTATTCGCGAACAGATCCTCTCCTACCTAGCTCCTCATGATCAGGTTGGTCTCAAGGGAACATCGAAGCGAACCTATGCAGCAGTCAATGCAGTCGCTGGTCAACAGATTTCTGCCCTGCCAGGTGGGCTGGTAAGCGCTGCAGGCTCTGCCACAATGGCGATGAATACCCTCCTACAGAACATGATCTATCGTACGTGCCTCGTCTCATTGCCACATATCGAAGAGGGTCTGTTTGACGAGCACCCCTCCGAGGCCCTGGCTCTTAATGACCTGCAACGCGTCCGGGAGAATCGTAAAGCGCTATGCAGTGTGGATCGATGGGATATGGGGAATGCTTGGCGATCTGTCTGTATGGAGCATCCCGCTCTGCTGAGGTGGGTAGCCGATATGGCTGGAGCTGGGAACCGCTACGAGGTGATGAACTGGATGGGGCTTCTATGGAATTTTCTATTGGAGGGTTATCCAGAGGGCACACGGAACCCTCCGCCTATTAGCCACTTATGGGCGAGCATCCAGCACCACGCCGAACAGCAGCTTCATAGTGCCTGGGACCGTAAGACTCTTCTTCAGGATCGGGCTGCGCCAGTTGAAGGAAAGGAAGGTCGCTTTCGAGCGTTTGAAGAAGAGCTGGCATGGCGAGAAAAAGAACTCGATACTCTACAGAGCCTTGTGACCAACTGGGCTAGAATCGCCTATGTGGCTCAGCTACGGCTGCGCGCTACTACGGAGGAGGTTGAGGGAAATCCATCGAATGCGAACTCCTCAGAAGCCTCGTCTTCGGAAATGCGCCTCTGCAAACCGGCGCCTATAAGGCCCTTGTCACGGGAATGCGGAGAGGCTGCTGGCGATCTCAGATACTTTGCATGGCCAGTCTGGGACGACAAGTTTTTGAGAGAGGATCCTCCATGGCTTCTAGGTCTCTTTCCTAGACGGAAGTTGGCTTTGCAAGCTGAAGTCCGATCTGGTGAGGAGCCGGACATGATAGATATCTTATCTGTCTTGCTAGGGTTCGCTGTCCCGCCAGGTCCTGGCCATGATGACAAGTTAATCCACCTTCTGATCGAAGAGTACTCTCAGCGTCTGCTTTCGTCTGCATATTGCTTAGGTCGAGCGGGATGGATGTCAAGACTTCGCACTGTAGGCCCAAATAGTTACGCAGAGGGCCTCTTAGAAGACGAATTAGGCGAGAACCATGCCAATCCACGGTGGGCAGCTGCAGATCAGAGATTTGAAGAGCTCGTGCTCACCCCTCTGTTGGCTGGACTACCTACTGATGTCGCTTTCGCAGTTCGTGAAAGAATGCGGCACGGGTTCGAAGAGCTTTTGTAGAGACACGGCTCGTCTTCCCGCAAAGCCCTCCAACATGAATAATGACGGCATGAAGACCTATTCTTGGATCCTCGTCGCCATGGCATTCTGCCTCTA
>JBMOFD010000145.1:0-2445 GCA_049314435.1 Chlamydiia bacterium
TTCGGCAGAGGATCAGTCCTCAAGACGTCGCATCTTATGAGGGGGTGCTCCGTCGATGTGTTCGTCCAAGTCTGAGAGTGAGTCCAGACTAGCCGTCAATCTACCCATCTGGCGCGGATCTGACCCGTCAGTAGAGGTAGAAAAGGCGTTAGGTGCTTGTTGCCTTGACGAGGAGAGAGTCTGGGATGTGGTGGCCACTGAAGACAACGTCTGGAGAGCGAGGTTAGGGAGAGAGGCGGTCCATGGCTGAGATTCCACCCGACTACGGGCAGTGGGATTAGGGCGTGGTGGTTGGATGAGCGATGGAAATGCGCCTGCAAGTGCGACTAGAGCGTCAACCGCCTGGGCGAGCACATCCTCTGCCCTGGCTTCATGCCCACGATCTATTTCCATGTCGTCGATCGGGTCTTGCAGCGAGACTGGGCTAGAGCTCAGTTGAGACGGTGTTGTTGCTTCTGAAAAGCGTTCCCCAAAGTTTATTGGTAGAATAGGCGCGAGCGATGCGTCTTGCGGTCCAGGCGATTTTGTTGCGTGATCATCGTCGTGGAGTGAGATCGACTCCGCTCCAGTATAGAGGGTTTTCGTGTGCGCCGGTCTTGTTCTCCCCATGGTGGTGTGGACGGGCTCGATGGACGCCGATGGGATAGCGGACGTTGCTGCGTTCGCACCAGGCAGGTGTAGTGATGAGGTTCGGATGGGGTGACCAGCGGTCGACTGGATCACTTGGGTCCTGAATGCGGCAGGCGGTTGTACAAGAGTCTGTTGAATGAGCTGGCTTGTTGTTCTTGAGCCCTGCGAGGCTGGTCTGAGGGAGGGAATCTGTGATGGGGCATTGTTTCCCCCCATCGGAAGAGTGACCGCAGAGTTCAAAAGCTCCGCAGTATGGCGGGCATGGACCCGCTTGTTCGTCATGTTAGACTTCATCCTAGCCAAATCGGGAATCGTTGGTTGTACAACGCTTGTATGCGGCAGGGGGGGGGCCGTACCAGGCTGGAGCATCGCCGTTCCCTGTGGTGCTCGGTCACTTGTCATATGGACGGCAGGACGGACGGAGGGAGATGGCGCAGGGAAGCTACAGAGAACCCATTGTAGAGGCGGCGGATTGATAGCGGTCGTTACCTGATGAGATGTGGATAGCGATGACGGTCCTGTCGAACGAGAAGGTCCAAGCGGTGAAGAGAGCTGTGAAAAAAGTTCTGGCAGACGAGAGGAGGGCGCATGACTTCTTTCAGTTGTTGAGGATGTCGTCGTCGCAGGCTCACGATGTGTGGGAGACCGTGACGTGGCGTGATGCCCTATATGGGTTTGATGGCTCTGTTCGGACGCGCCTACAGTGTACTTTGAAGTCCTGGCTGGAGGTGAAAGCGGATCTACATTGATGAGGAGGCGTGGCTGCTGCAATTGCTTGGAGCCTAGCCCTGGGTTCATCATTGAGTCCCCGTGAGACGAAGGCGGATTTGTTGCCTGGGTTGGACATGTCGTTGCGGGTGTACTGCGCGTTGTTATAGAAGGAGGGCCCGTTAACCCAGAGCAGGGAGCTGCGGAGTTCGTGAAGAGGCTAGACTGGTTCTGGGGCGGGAGCCCTCTCTGCTGCTCTGTGGATTGTAGAGCGGCCTGTCGGAGCGTCCGCTGTGCGACTGCGTGTTGCGCCTCGCGTTCAGTGTAGGATGCCGACAATCGACACTGTAGGTCGACCGGGCTATCCACCGTGAGGTACACAGAGAAGGTGTTTCCTTTCCCATCGGGAAGCAAGAGGCAGATGTTTTTTTGGCGCCCCTGACAGGCAAATTCTTTCCGGAATGTGAACAGGCGATCCTGAACAACTGTCTGGATCGTCTCCACCGTGAGGTTGCTAGGAGGCGGAGCTAGCTGGTTGCTGTCCCCTGGTTCCACGGCTTGATGATGGTGGGCGTAATCAGCGTGAGCAGAAATCCCAGAGAAGGGAACGGCTGTCGATCTGGAGGCACCTGGAATCATGAAAATCACTCGACTTTGCCATTTCAAACGGCAAAAAAAACGGTAGGGAAGACCGAGGGGAGGTAGAGGAGATAGAAAATGATGGAGACTGTGTCATGGTCGATGATGGTAGGCTCGTAACACGACTACCCACAGTTGAACATGTTTAGGTCTCTATCTGCATCTATTCTAACAGTCCTGATTGCTTTGCCACCTTCTTTCGTTGGAAAAGGCTCTGACATGGGCCTCCAGGCGTTCAATTCCGGTCGGTCCACTACAAAAACGCCTTCTGAGGCCCTGGTAAGAAGTCCCCAATATAGCTGGTTGATCGAGCGGTGCTATGCCCGGTTGCCGGACTTTCGAGACTGGGCAAAAAAAAAGGCCCCTCTTGAAAGAGGAGCCAGATGTCCAACGGAGCATCGATCAGTCGACCTGTCAGGCCGACTGATCGTACGCAAGTCTTCCTTAGAAGGAGTAACCCAATCCGAC
>JBMOFD010000146.1:0-2427 GCA_049314435.1 Chlamydiia bacterium
GCGTCCTGGGCGATGGCTAGATTTTGGCTTTGGCTGAGCTGCTGTACAACGACCAGACCCTCATCCAGTCGGCCAGCGGTCAAGAGGGCCTTCGCCCAGTTGAGCCTCGTAGGCTGGTGTTGAGGATCTGCCCTCAAGGCCTCTTCCAGCCACTGAATCGCATCCTTCAGGTTCCCCTCTTCAAGAGAGATCGCCCCCAGCTGCTGGAGCTCATAAGGATGGCCGGGATCCAACATCCGTGATAGGTGGAGAAGATCCTTCGCGATATCGTAGGCCCCCTGGCGCAGGTACGCATACGCAATCGAACGAATATCGTGGATCTGCTCTTCGTTCCACCCCAAGATTTCCTGCCAATTCACCATTGCCCTTACCCCTGAATGAACTCGACCGTCTGGATCTTCACATCCTCATGCATGCTGCTGGCATCCACCAGGCGCTGCATGCCCTGCATCACAATAGCCTTCATCGCTTCCGTCGGCTTCGTCGCCTGCGGAGTCGCCTTCTTGGCTGGTGTGATCCCTTCGATACGACTGACTCGATCTTCCAGCTGACTCGTTGCCCCTAAGGAAGTGGACAGATAGGTCCCAAAAATCCCACGCCCCCCAAGGCTATAGCCGTCGGGAGGTCCAAAGCTGGCCCATGGCTTGCGCTGCTGATGCAGACCCAGCTGCTGGACGGTGGCCTCCTGCATCGGAACAATCCGATCCACGGAGGCGGCCTGCGAAACCCTGGAACTATCACGGAATATAGCGGCGTGTTCATCCAATGCCTGCTGCCCAGCCGTGTACTGCTGGACAACGTTCGACCCTAAGTCTGAAACTGTCCTGACCATGTCCGTTCGATTTAATGATTTATAATTTAATTTTATACTTACTAACCTATTTATCAATTCAGCTCCCCTGATTACAAGGCCTATCTATTTGGCAAGAGCTTCTAAGGCGAGACTGGATCGAGGTGATCGAGCTATACTGATCTCCCTTCCAGGAGATCCTCCTTCATGACCGATCCCATTCGTCCGCCGCATATTCCCGTCATGGGGGAAGAGATTCTGAAAAGTCTGGAAGGGCGTCACGTCTCTGTGGTGGCGGATGGCACTCTGGGAGCAGGCGGCCATGCCCGCCTCCTCTTGGAGGCCCATCCCGAGATCGAGCTCTACTTTGGTGGGGATCAGGATCCGACGGCACTTGCCCTCGCCGAGGAGAGGCTGACCGATCTGCTCACCACACGGACCGTACGATTCACCAAGACCAATTTCGAGACCCTTCCTGAGATTCTGGCACAGGAGCAGATCCGTCCTACGCTGATCCTGCTTGATTTGGGGGTCTCCTCCATGCAGCTCGATCGGCCTGAGCGGGGATTCTCCTTCCAGGCGGATGGCCCTCTCGACATGAGAATGGATCCGACAGGACCCTGCACAGCTGAGGAGATCGTGATGAGCTGGTCCGAGGAGAAGTTACGTACCCTCTTCTGGGAATATGGCGAAGAGTCCCGTGGCCGACAGGCAGCGCGGGCCATCGTAGAGGCACGCCGCAAACAGCAGATTGCCACGACCGCCCAGCTAGTTGAGGTGCTCGGCACCGCCCTCCCCCGGCGAGGTCCTCTCCATCCCTGCACCAAGATCTTTCAAGCACTGCGTCTGGCCGTGAATGATGAACTGACTGTGTTGGAGCGGGCTCTTCCGGCCCTTGCCAAGCAGCTGGCCCCAGAGGGGTTCCTCATGGTGATCTCCTTCCACAGCCTGGAAGATAGGATTGTGAAGTGGTCCTTCCGGTCGATTGCGGCCGAAGGGGGCTATGAAATTTTGACCAAAAAACCCATGGAACCTAGCTTGGAGGAGACGCGTCGGAATCGTCGCTCGCGAAGTGCGAAGCTGCGCATTCTGGTTCGAACTTCGAGTTGATCTCATGCATGGCTATTGGGCTCTTCGTCCCTTTCTCTGCCTGCTCCTCACAGCTTTCCTGGTCTATTGCTGGCTCGATCGCAAGAATGGGTTGCAGAAGCTGCGTCTGGAACTGCCGGCTCTTCAAGAGGAGATCGTAGAATTGCAGCGCGAGGAGTCTCGAATTCGCTATGAGATCGACGCCTTCGAACACCCCTCCCATCTGACTCGTCTTTTACAAGAGCCTCGGTACGCCCATCTGGTCTATCCTAAGCTACCTGAGGTCCTCTTCCTGACCGCTTCGGAGGCGCCCTCCCCATGAACCCCCTCCCCGCACTCCTCGCCCTCTGGACCCGTACTCTCACTCTCCTCCGTTCCTACCTATCCAGAACCATCTCCTTGTTCAAACGACTTTTTACATCTGACTCCCCCTCAGGTGGTCTGGAGGACGGAGTCCTCCAGCGGGGTGCGGGGCAGAGCCCCGGCCTGCACCAGGGTGCGGGGGAGGGGCCCGCTTCTGCCTCACATCGTGTTTGGTGGGTTGTAGC
>JBMOFD010000147.1:0-2219 GCA_049314435.1 Chlamydiia bacterium
TAGAGGCCATTCAGAAGAGAGAGAGTCCGAGGGTTCTTTAGCCGCTAGGAGATAGCAGCGGCCAGAGCAGCCGGTTGACGAGTCTTCTAAGCGCCATCTGCCAACATCATTCTGCCTAGAAGCTCAGTGGTCCCATGACCTCGCTTCATGCGTGACCCCAGTCACCCAGGCTTCACCAGCAGCTCCCAGGTGAAAATATGCCCCCTCAGCGAGCCCGGAGCTCCAAAGACAATCTTTATTGTTGGTCGCTGTTCGTAGGTGATAATTGGAGTCATGAAGGCAGTTCATGCGAGTAAAAACGACAGGAATCAAAGAACTGTCTGCTCTATTCTAACCCCTTGTACGTGGTAAAGGTATGACCAATCCAGTGACAGCAGCCGGAAGCCGACCAAACCACGGATATGTGGAGTTGACCGAGCGGATGCGGCGCGTGAGATTGACCAGTGAAGCGGGCCCGCCGCTGTCAAGTGTTGTGACCATTGGGTGCGCTGGATTAGCAACGCACCTACTGAGCGCGCTATTGGAACAAGGGGGCTGGGTTTCCGGCTTCTCTTCGGGGGTCATGAGCTTGACTGGCTCGCTCAGCATGCTAGGTTGCTTTGTCAACTATTGTCGCGCTTTCTGTGCCCGTCGAACAGCGGCGCGCACAGAATATGGGCGGTTGCTGCAACAGCCCTATGGGCGCATTCATGATGCCATAGCCACAATGACGAACCCGGTAGCCGATCATGATGGTGTGATAGTTTTTAGGCGTCATCGACGCCAACATGGAGTCGCGGTTGCTGCTGAAATAGTTTTTAGGAGTCATCGACGCCAACATCAAGAGGCGCTTGGTGATCTACTCTTTAACGCCTTAGGCCTGGTAGCACAACCCACAGACGAGCAATTTGAGAAGGCTCGAAGCCGGACGTTTCAAATGCCTGATGGGTCTAGCGTAGTGCCTGGTCGAGTCTATTTGCTACCACAGCCACAAAGCATGGAAACAGCTTATCTTCGTCTGGCTCTTTTAGAGATGGATCGGGTTGGAGATCAATTTCAAGTGGCTGTTGATTCTATCCTCGATCATGCTGAGCTAGAGACGGCGCCGCGGAAAGCCAAAATGCTCGTTGAATCGGCGTTCACATTGGTGTTTGTGTTCGGTCGCTTGCAGCACATCGCGCGTGCCACGTGGGACCCAGACGCGATCGGCGATCAGGCATTGGAGCAACGAGAGCACGAGGAAGCCTTCCTCGTGGCTAGAGAGATGAGGCTTCGGCACTCTAGCAATGACTTGATCGCGATCGACGATCTCAATGATTCCGGTCAATGCCCTGAGCTCTTCTCAGCGGTGCGTTGCTTGCGGAGGACCGTTCTCGAAACTATGTCGACCGATATGGATTTCGGTCTGGACCGACGCTCTGAGAGGCTACGGTCCATGTATCCAGAAGTCTATCGGGGTGCTCAACATAGGCTAGTGAGTCACACGATCTGGGATCAACTACGTGAGAATTTCTTCGTCAATCCTGACTCGGCGATGCTTGTGAATGGCTTCTATAACGCTTGGGATGTCTTAGAGGAAGAGGAATTTGCCCTTCGAGATGAGCGCGCTGCCGTAGAGAAGGTCATCGAAGTCCTTGGGGATTCCGATGAGATGAGAGCTGCGCTGCAGGGCCCTGGCTCCACGCAGCCCAATGGGTTGCCATCTGCGCCGCTACCCCACCTTGTGCTGGCTGGGATGGTCAGGAGGCAACAGTTAGCAGATCCCTACGACCAAGAGAAAATGGATGAGCAGTGGAAGGTCAAAGAAGTAGAGGCTATTCAGATAGAGGCAATTCGGAAGAAAAAGGCCGGGGGTTCTTCAGCCGCTAGGAGATAGCAGCGGCCAGAGCAGCCGGTGGACGAGTCTTCTAAGGCCGTCCGTCCGCCAACATCATCCTGCCTAGAAGCTCGGTTTCAAGAGGGTCTTGAGGGCTTCCCTGTGGAGATCAAGCTGACCCAGACCTATCACTCCGATTTCAGGATCTGACGGCTAAGGAGCAGTTACAGGTCACTAAGAGACTGTCTCTTGTCCAGCAGGAGTCACACTTTGGTGACCACAAGTCAGTTGGAGATCAAGTCTGGGAAATGCGATGGGCAAGCGGGCGCCGCCTCTACTATGCTCCCATCCCACCTTCCCAAGTACTACTAACCCAAGTTGCTAGTTGACCACTCGCATGGGAATCGCAACGTCAGGATGTGAT
>JBMOFD010000148.1:0-2194 GCA_049314435.1 Chlamydiia bacterium
AACGCCTTTCGACCTGTCCTTATAGGAGACAAAGCTCTGGTAACTGCCCAGCGCCCTCGCTATCTGCTCCATGGCCCTCAGGCCATCGATGGTTGCAGAACAGGAGGCGGGGTCTGCTTCGACATACAGGTCTGATAATAGAGTTACAGCCATCAAGAGCCTCTGCATCGTTTCTACAGTTTTCAGGGCTCCCTCGACATCCACAACTGATGGAGTTGATGTATCATGCCCAAGCCAGCTCGTACCGCTGGCTTGCAGCTCCGCCAACCGAATTCCGAGGTTACGCACTTCTAGCTTCTGGCGCTTATAGCCCTCAGCGAGGTCATGGATCTGGTTCAAGGATCTTACCATGCTCTCTCTGCGTGGACTCCCCAGACGCTGCGCTAACTCATCGACCTTCTGGAGCGGATCCTGCCACCGGAGAACCCGTTCCATCGCAAGATCAAGCTCTATGCGTGGAGATTCCCCTTCCACCGGCCGGATCTGTCCCGATACGATTTCTTCGAGAGAGTCTTGATGCTGGTCCGCGTGACGAAGCTCATCTTTGAAGATGGGCAGTAGCCGTTTCTCGATGGCCCACACGACGACAGCTTCCTGATCCTGGATGAGCTTGTGAAGCGCGTCTCGGATGCCCTGATGTTCAATCCCGCTGCACGCCTCAATGGCAGTCTGACAAGCTGAAGCCAGCCGTAGAATGACCTTTTCAACATCATCGCGATCCGGCTCTATTTCGCTGAGCTTATCCACCAATGGTTTGATGAGCCAGAGCGCGTCTAGGGTCTGGCCGATCCGGGGCACGTCCTGTTCAAAGCGCTCAAGCCTTGGCTCACACTCTGTGGTCGCATGGGCAGAGTGGTGGGAAGCCGCATAGTACGCATTCTCTAACTCAGGCAGGTTTACGAGGCCTCGTTCCGTAATGCTGGCAACCAGCTGCTTTTGCTCGCTTTCAAAGTTCCTGCACAGTTGTGAGTAGGCCGCAACCTCCGGCGGTACATCTTCCAAGATCATCACGGACTCTAGATCGAGCTCATCGGAGACGCTAGGGGACACTTCGTCGGCATTGGGAGCCGCTTGCGATCCGTGAACCGCTGCGTCGTTCGGCGGAAATTTGACCCAATCTCTCCACAAACAAAAGGCGCAACCGACGATCAGCCCTAAGCTAGCGGTAATGCATCCTCCGATGACCCACATGGGGGCACTTATCGCCAGCGCGACCACGGCACCGATCAGAGCCGCAATGCCAAGAGCCAGCAACACTGTGGCCGCGATCAGGGCAAGGCGCCTTGGCTTGGGAGCCGCTGCATCAACGGGTGCGATCTCCGAGGCTGCATTTTGCAACTGACCACGCCGGCCATATAGCTCGAACTCTCCTTTTAAAAGCTCTGGGACCTCTACGACTTGATCAGTAGGCAACCGCACCTTAGATATGGCATCTAGAAGAAGTACTTCACCTGACGACTCATGGCTGATGGCAGTCGTGTGTTCTGTCTTCACCAGTGCACGGCCATCAGCCTCGATGATGAGGTAGGCCTGTTTGAAATGACTCGCTTCGCCAGGGCTCTCCTCCCCATTTAGAAGGACTGAACGACCCTTGATCGAGGAACCATCTAAAATCATCCACTGCGATTCATCCGTTGCCAGATTCCCCATGCGATTGGCAACAATAAACCCAGTGCTCATGCTGCCCTGCATAGTCAGCTCGATGAGGCTTCTTGCCACCTTCTCTGCAGCCGCTGCACTCATCCCACCATGAGTCTTCTGTAGAGAGCGGGCTACCGCACGCAAACCCAGCTCCAATTGCCGGAATTTAACTGGGTCTTCGTCCGTTCCCGCTCCCTGGAACTTTTCGGATCCCACCTGAATGGTGATCGTCCCACGAACGAAATCGACGCGAGCACTGCGCCAAGGGTCCTCGCGGTCACGAGCAGCCAAGCCAAGGGCGCTCTTCATCACGATGGGGTTGGTTTCCAGTTCAGCAAACAGTTCTCCAAAACCACCCACCGAACCCAGACCAGCGGCACCTAGCTGTTCCGCATCTCTCATCGCCTGCCCTAAGAGTGGCAGGGGGCTGCCGGAGGGCTTAGCGGCGATCGTATCTGACGAAAGCTTAAGCTCTGCTACCACGAGATCTCTGAATTTTCGACCAGGCCCGTCAGTTTCCCTCGCTGAGCTAAGTGAAGAAGCACTGGTTGAA
>JBMOFD010000149.1:0-2154 GCA_049314435.1 Chlamydiia bacterium
GGGTGTCGGGAGTCCGTTAGAAGCCCTCTCGCTTTAGCGAGTGGGAGTGTCACGAAGACCATCTCGGTCCTCTCGGCGACTGTCTATATCCTGTTGAGGATATTCAACATCGCTAGGTAGTGGATCAACTGACGCAAGCACTGACATGGGGGAGACATAGCCAACGGCAGTTAGAAGCAGAATGGTCATCCTGGAGGTCGGCCGCATAAATAGTCCTGACGCAAGGTTTGTGGATGGTATCATGTTGCAATTTTTCAGGTGCCCCTATCAACGGGAGCATGTGTAGTCGCTTGGGTGAGCGTTGTAGCTCTCGTATGTATCTTGCTCCCGGATATGGGTTGGATCGCCAGCAGCTAGCGGCGAGGTGCACGGCCTTCGGCTGAAGGGAGCTAGTCCCTCCTTTAGGAGGGAGGTCGTTGATGCAGTATCCGCCTATGTTACCTGGAGGATCATCTTCAGGTGTTTGCAAAATCTTGAAAAAGATCATCTTGCCTCATATCTCATCCCTCGTTGTAGTCTGTCGGAGCAACAGGTGGATCGAGGTCCTCTATGTGGCGCGTCCGAGTACTCTTCTGCTCTCTTATGGTGCTGGCAAGCACACCTCTTCGTTGCGAAGAGGAATCTTCTCTCTGCGAAACAGATCCAAGCCTTGTCCTAGAGGGAGTGTCCCTTCTCACAGGCCGACCCATTGTAGATCGAGTGGACCTCGTGCTTCCTGGTGTCGATGGCATCGCGTTTCGAAGGTATTTCGAGTGCAATCCCCGAGGACTAAGAGGTGGATGGGATCCGTTGCCCCAGGGCAGTCTGTGGGTGCATTCAAATATGCACGGCTCTTCGGTGTCCTGCGTGGACGGCGTAGGGCGTCCCATCTACTTCAGCCTACGGAGCAATGGCCGACCAGAGGGGTATGTGCCTAGCATTCCTAAGGGCACCAGCAATGGAAGCGGGAGCTTCTCCGCACGCCAAAACCCCAAGCTACATCGCCTTCGGAATTTGGAATCCAGCGAAGAGCTGGGTTTAGGTCTGGAACTCACTCTGGCAGATGGTACGGTACGCGAATATCGTCGCACGAGGCTGGCGTGTAGCCTCGAGGGAAGAGGTGATCAATCCACGGCAGGCAACGGGATGTTGTTTCATCTCATCAAGGAGGCTCGACCCACCGGCAATACGCTAGTCTGTTCCTATGGCGAACAGGGGCTTTCCAGTGTGGCAACCTATGCTAGCAATGGTGAAAGGATCACAGAGGCTACCGTCAAAAGAATCGCCTTTCGAGGGCCTTCAAGCCCATGGGAAGGGGAATCGTGTCTCTCCTGCTTCAAGCCAAGAAAGGACACGAGTACATCTGCCAGTTACTCACTCCTGGTGAATTTGGAGGACGGTCGCAGCCTGCGTTATGGGATGGGAGCCTATGCTGCCCCCGTAAAGGGAAGAACGCCCTATTGGTTTTTGCCCGTTGTCGTGGAGGGCTTTGGGCGTAGTCCCGAGGTGATCCAATACCGCTTCGACGAACGCAAGTTCGGAGACAAGGCCGGGCTGATGCGGCTGCCCACAGGTATTGCGGGATACTCCCATGCCGACGGCTCCTTTCGACGCTACCGGTTCAATGATCGTCAGCAGGTCACCGACATTGTGGCTCCCAATGAGAAGGGGGAGGAAGAGGTGCTCTTCTCTCTGGAGTATACCTCGTCTTGGGAGGGTGGCCTGATCTCGGTCAGCATACGCGACTGCCATGACTCTCGACGCGTCGTATACTTCGGTCGTCATAGATTGCCTAGCTTGGTGGAGTTCTATGATCGCCAGCAGCGTTTAGGGAAGCAGGCGTGGCACTGGTCAGACGACGAATCAGCCCGGCTGATCGCCAAAGTTGTCTGGGATAGCTCTCAAGGCAGCGAGCAGCTGCTCCGTGCGGAGGAATATCAGTATGACGACCTGGGCAACGTCACCATCAAGCGAGTCCACGGGCCCTATAGTGGCCAGGCGGTGCAATGGAATACACAAGGAGCCTTCCCTACATGCTCTGAATTCATAGAGACCCGCTACCAGTATAACGAGCGGCATTTGCTGATCCGTCAGGATGAGCCGGAAGGGCGCTTCCAGATCTTCCAGTGGGATCCCACTCGTGCCCTCTGTACGGCCCAGCTCACAGGGGTGGAC
>JBMOFD010000150.1:0-2047 GCA_049314435.1 Chlamydiia bacterium
TTGGGCCTACGCCATCGTCTCATCACCAAATCAACAAAATGCGATTTTGGTGATGATACGATGGCGCAACTTGCACTGTGTCCCGCTGGGCTCCTTGGCCTGGATAGGCCAGCGTGCTACAGCGCGGAGCAGCTGCTCCAATACTTAGAGGGAGGTCAACCAAGCCTCATTTGAGTCCGGTCTGCGTCCGAATTGGGAGCGGCTTCCTCCCTCCAGTGAAGTGGTGGGGTCCCTTTTCGATGTCGTAAAGCGGTCCCTTCCCGGTGTCGCTTGGCAGAGCTATGCATCTACTGCTTTCCAAGACTCTCCAGCCGGCTTTAGCATTCCTCGGAATGTTGGCCTGTCATGGATTGGTGCCTTCTGCCAAGCAGTCCATATATTCCCAATACAGGAAGCGTCGATCCCGCTTTCTCCCTGTCATTTCCTTCAGGATTCCAAGATCAACAAACTGGTTCACCAGGGGCAAGACGGTATTATAAGCCACTTGAAGGTGATCAGCAATCTCTTGGATCGAGACCAGCGGCTTGATTGCGAGAAAGTCTAATAGAGCCATGGCTAAAGGCGTGGAAAGCCTCTTTGTCAGGAGCAGTTTCCTGTGGACTTCAGCCAGCTGTAGGACCTGCTTAGTAGTTTCAAGAACAGCCTTCGACGTCCAGGTGATTCCTCTCAAAAAGAATCCAATCCATTGCTCATAATTGCCGCTTACGCGAACTGCATTAAGTCGATCGTAGTACTCTTGACGGTGCAATTTAAAGTAATAGCTCAGGTACAGCAGTGGCTTGACCATGGCACCCTTCCAACATAGATAGAACGTGATGAGCAGACGTCCAAGCCTTCCATTTCCGTCTAGGAATGGATGTATGGTCTCAAATTGGTAGTGAATCAGAGCACAGCTGATCAAGATTGGCATGGATTTTTCTCTGTGGAGGTATAGTTCGAGCTGCCCCATCGCATCCACCGCTTCCAGAGGGGGTGGAGGTACAAATGAAGCCTGCTTTAGGCTCCCTCCCGCAGGCCCAATCCAGTTCTGAGACCTCTTGAATTCACCGGGTGTCTTTTCTTGCCCTCTGGCACCAGTCAGAAGAATGGCATGAATTTCCTTGATGATACGAATGCTCATTGGAAATTCTTTCAGCCTTTCGAGCCCATAATTCATGGCTTTGATGTAGTTGACGACCTCCTCAACATCGTGAAGATTCGCCACCGGCGCTGCGCTCTCATACTCGAAAATGTCCTCCAAGGAGGCTTGGGTACCCTCGATTTGCGAGCTCAGGAGAGCCTCCTTGCGGACGTACATTGCAATGATGTGATCGACATTCGGCAACAGGTGGCCCATCATATCGAGTCGTCCGAGAGCTATATCTGCTTCAGACAGTTCTAGGGTCAATTCCTCGCTCATTTCGATGGATGGGGAGGAGGGTAGCGGGCTGGGAATAAAGGCTCGATACCCTGTTGGCTGAAGAATATAGTTGCCGCTTCGATCCATAAGGCTGCCCCCGCCTATCCAGGTTATCTGAAATAGAGCACCACGCCCACCCTGGTTATTCCGTAACTCTGAAATAACTAGCGTGTCGAACGATACCTTATTTCAGTATACCGTAATTTCTGACCAAAAACCAAAGCACTATCGCAGCGTTACGACATAACGGGTCGTTTCCGAGCCTGTTGCCCAGGAGCCCAATTAGGTCCCATACATTACAAAAACTTGTATACAAGTGCATTGAGTATCTAACGGAGGCAACATGTCGGCATTTCCAGTCATCGTGCACTACCATTTCAAGAAGGGTCTTGAAAAAGAGGGCCTTCAACACCTGATGAGCGTCCTAAGAGACAAGGCCACCGAATTGGGGGGTCAGAATTTAGGACTTTGGCAGAGTGATCAAGATCCGACCCACGTCATGGGAATGGGCTGGTGGGACTCGTTGGAGGACTCAAACAGATTCCAGGCCTACTGGAACTCCCAGATGGGCCAGTTGTCCAAATATCTCGCCTCTCCCCCAGTCAGAGAATGTTACCCAACGCACATTAGCGGCTCCGGCAACGCCGC
>JBMOFD010000151.1:0-1951 GCA_049314435.1 Chlamydiia bacterium
GTGAAGGCCAAGGAAACGCTGCGCTCTCTACGGGTCGGTGTCGATACGCTCACCCTGAGCGCTACGCCCATTCCCAGAACGCTCCACTTCGCGATGATGGGCGCTCGCGACCTGTCGATCATCGCGACGCCTCCCCAGGATCGCCTACCGATCAAAACGATCCTTTGCGAGGAGGATGAGCATGTAGTGCAGTCCGCCCTTCTAAGAGAGTTCTCAAGACAAGGGCAGGTCTACTACATCCACAACCGCGTGGAGACGATCTATGGGGTCGCTGGACGACTTCAGAAGCTCGTTCCTCAAGCTCGCATCGCTATCGCGCATGGACAGATGGATCCCGATGCCCTGGATGAGGTCTTCCACCGGTTCAAATCGGGAGAGGCCAATCTGCTCTTGGCGACCTCTATCGTAGAGAATGGGCTCGACATCCCCAATGCCAATACGCTGATCGTAGAGAGAGCGGACCTCTTTGGGCTAGCCGAGCTCTACCAACTACGAGGTCGGGTGGGCCGATGGAACCGCACCGCTTATGCCTACCTCCTCGTGCCCCGACATCGACGTCTGGCCGAGACCACCCAGCAGCGCCTGGAGGCCCTCCTCGTCAACAGAGGTCACGGTGGTGGTTTCCGGGTTGCGATGCGTGACCTCGAGATCCGAGGAGCCGGAGACCTTCTAGGAACCGAGCAGTCCGGTCACATCTGCACGGTGGGTTACCACCTCTACACCAAGCTCCTCAAGAAGACGATGAGCGCCCTACAAGGTGCGGCGATCGCACCAACGAGCGAATGCAAGGTGGAGCTACCCGTCGATGCAAGGCTTCCCGTTGAATATGTGCCTGAGAGTGGCCTGCGCATGGAGTTCTACCAGCGCCTTGGCGAAGCCTCCTCGGAAGAGGAGATCCAGCAGCTCCAGCATGAGCTCAGGGACCGCTTTGGGCCACTCCCCACTCAAGCAGCCTGGCTGGTAGCGATCGCTTCCATCAGGTTAGCCGCCTCGAAGAGGGGTATCGTGGCCCTTACTTGGGAACGCGGCTCTCTCCAGCTGCAGGTGCCATCAGGCGCCCCTCCAGGAATCACCCACTCCTCAAGACGCTGCGGTCTCTATCAGCAAGATCCCGAGCGCAGCCTCCGTGAGATCCAGCAGCAGCTCATCGCATGGGCCACCGAGACGCCAGCCAAGGCTGGCCAGAGAGCTCTTGAACTCGCCAAGAAGGCGTTGGGTAAGTAAGCGCCATGCCCACCGCCTACGGTACGACTAGGAAATTCCTAGCACAGGGCGAAGTGAAATTGGGTTGAAGGATATAGGACATGTGGTTGTTGCATTGGTCATTTCTTGAGTTAGGTCTAGCACTGGTTATCGTATCGATGAGCCTGAATGCGGTTTTCTTCTTCGCGTCCGGCCGGACTTCTGTACGAGGGTTCGGACGTCCCCTAGCAGCGGCCTCTCTGGGCCTTCTAGGGACTATTTTGGGCACGGCGGTCCTTGTCTTCGTTCTAAGCAGGGCTCCACTGGTGACCACAACTGGACCTGGGTGGTGTATTTTTGAGATTTCATTACTGACGCTCAACATCGTCCTAGGCCTTGTGACGAGCCTACGTCAGTATTGGCCTCAAATTCCCAAGACCAGCTGGCCGTTTGGCCTGGGATTGTTGGCCCTCACCACAGCAGTGGCCTGGCTGATCGTTGCTCTCTCTTGATCGGGATAGGAGTGGCTCCTAGCCGGCCATATCCCGCCGATGACTGACGGTCTCGTCAAAACATGCACCATGGCCTTCAGGTGGCCCCTAATATGGAGCCATCTAGACAAGGAGGAAGATGGTGCGCGTCTTGGCCTATGCCATGGCCCTACTCAGCGTAACGCTCCTTCGAGGGGAGGATTTTGCGTCCAACTTCAAACTGAAGGGCGCCTGCACCTATGGGTTTTCTGGAGGGAGGCTCGGCGATAATCTCATCG
>JBMOFD010000152.1:0-1948 GCA_049314435.1 Chlamydiia bacterium
CATCGGCTAATCTATGAGATCATCTCCTGTCCTCATCCTTCAATTAGGGAGACCACCATGATCGATGCCCTGCCGCTGCATTTTCGGCCTCTTCTACCGTCCGATCCTCCTGTCATTGAGGAGGCCTTTTCTCGACAGGGCTGGAAAAAGCCCGCCCGCCAATACGAGGACTATCTCGCCGAACAAGTCACTCAAGAACGGGCGGTCATCGTGGCCGTCATTGATGGGGACTTCACCGGCTACGTGACGGTGCTGTTCGCCTCTCTCTATGCTCCATTCCGGGAGCGGAAGATTCCGGAGATCAGCGATCTCAACGTTCTAAAGGAGTATCAGGGACGTGGAATCGGTCGTGCCTTGATTGCTGAAGCCGAGAAGCTCATCGCTCAGCGCTCGCCAACTGCAGGGATTGGGGTCGGGCTTCTGAGAGACTACGGCCCAGCACAGCAGCTCTATATCAAACTGGGCTATCTACCAGATGGTCTAGGAGCCACCTATCGCTACGAACCGATGGAGTATGGTTCAGAGATCATGGCCGACGACGATCTGGTGCTGTGGATGACCAAGAAGCTCTGATTGCGTGCGGGATCAAACAAAGAGTCCGCATAGGCGGCAACTCAGTACAGCTACGGGCTGTCTGAGTCTTCCATCCTCAATTGCATGTTGCACAACTTCGCATAGGCTCCATCCAACGCCATCAGCTCCTTGTGCGTGCCTTGCTCCTGAATTCCACTGTCGGACAACACAAGAATTCTCTTCGCATTTCGGACCGTTGAGAGTCGATGAGCGATCACGATGGTCGTGCGATCTTTGATTAGCCTCTCCAAGGACTCTTGCACGACCTTTTCGCTCTCATTGTCCAGCGCGCTCGTCGCTTCATCAAAAATGATGATCGGCGGATCCTTCAAGAAGACGCGGGCCACACTTAGCCTCTGCTTTTGCCCACCAGACAGTTTCACACCACGTTGCCCGACATCTGTGGCATACCCATTGGGCAGCTCCATGATGAACTCATGAGCATTGGCTTTCTTAGCAGCTGCTACGACCTCTTCATCGGTGGCCCCCGGCTTACCGTAGCGGATATTCTCGGCAACGGTGCCGGAGAAGAGATAGACATCCTGTTGGACAAGTCCAATATTCCTTCTCAGCGATCGCAGAGTCACCTCCCGAATATTCTTACCGTCGAGCAGGATCTCCCCTTCACTCACCTCATAGAATCGTGGAATCAGAGAACACAATGTGGTCTTGCCGACACCCGAGGGGCCGACCAGAGCCACGTACTCCCCCGCCCCTATACTCAGAGAGATGTTCCGCAGGACATGCTCGTAGCCCTCGCGATACCTGAACCCAACATTCTTGAACTCAATATTGCCCACCACCTTAGGAAGCTCAACGGCGCCTGGCGCGTCTTGGATGTCGGGCTCGACTTCCAAGACCTCCATGAACCGATTAAAGCCAGCGATGCCTTCCTGGTAGAGCCTGGTAAAATTGCCCAGCCTTTGGATGGGCTCGATGAGGATGCCGATGTACAGCAGGAATACCAAAAGATCCGCCAGATCAAGCGATCCACCCAGAATACTAGTCGCTCCGACAACAACCACCGCGATGGTCATGAGCTGGGTAAGCGTTATCAACCCGTCATAAAAGTAGGCCTCGCTCTTGTACCCATCCTTTCGGCTTTCTAAAAATCGGTTGTTCTCGTGAGAAAACTTCTGCTTCTCAAGCTCCTCGTTCGTGAACGACTGAGCCACTCGAATCCCTGACAGGGCATCCTCGACCTGGGCGTTGATATCCCCTATTCGATCCTTGCTTCTTCGCAAGGCTGCTTGCATCTTCTTGCTGAAGTAAGACCCGTACACCCCCATGACCGGAATGAACAGAAGCGCAGTGATGGCAAGCGGCACATTGATGGTCATCAAGATGACAAAGGCGCCGATGAAATTCAGTGACG
>JBMOFD010000153.1:0-1926 GCA_049314435.1 Chlamydiia bacterium
TCTTTGGTGAAATCGCGGTCGATATTGTCTTGCAATATCTTCAGGGCCTTTGGCGTCAGCAATTTCTTAGTTAGCAGTTCCCAACGTTCTTCGAGGTCCGCCGCTGATCGATTCGTCTTGGCCAAGCCAAAGAGGGCGTGAGCCGGCACATTACCTTCTCTAACGAAGCCGAGCAACAAGAGCCCGGGGCGATAGTCAAACGAGCTTTCCAGAGAAGCAATCGGGTAGTCCCGATCATAGGCCGCATCAAGAAGTTTTTGAACGGCCTCAGCGCGCTTGTTCTTTTCAGGAGGGTTCCATGACCCGATTGCTCCTTTCAAACACTGAATGGGGAGTCTTAATGTACGACCACCTTCTTGTATTTGATAAGGAGACAGGCCAGATTCAAGTACGAGCTGCACTGCTTCAGGATGTAGGTTGTCAGCAGCTGTGAAGAGGAGCTGACCGGCGGCCTTGGATACATATGCGGGGTTTGGCAGTAAGAATTTGTCAAATACTTTCTTGATCACAGAGATGGGGTAGTGTCCTGCTGTAAGCGCTCCCGCTAAAACGCGGATGTCGTCTGGTAGGGCTCCACGGTCGCCATCGGCAGGCTGCTGCTCCAGTGCTTTGGTGATTTGAGCTTCGATCAGGGGCATGAAGCGATCTTCTTCTTTAAGCCCCCAGAGATGACTGGCTAAATCATAGAGGTTTGGAGCCGGTATATATTCACGAATTGTGGCGGCAGACTGCAGCTCGGGGCAATGGGCGAACAGCTGGTCCTGGTCCGTCTTCCCCAGCTGCATCAATAGTGGAATAACAGTCACCGGGATGGTCTTTAAAACCTCTCTGGGGATCTCAAGCATTTTGGAGAGTGCTTTCTGCAAGTCTTCTTTTCGAGTCAAGGTCCGCAAAAGGGTCTGTGCCTTTGAGCTGGTCAGCTGTGGGCCAAGATAGGGGATTAAGAGATCGGGATGCGCGGCAAGATGGTGCCAGAAGGTTTTCAGAGATTGCGCATCATCAAGCTTGTCGGCCTCTGCAGTCAGATAGAGTGGGTTTTGTTCCAGTTGGCGGGTCAGCCAAGCACGCACGGCTACAGGGCTTGGCCACTCACGGCTACCCAGGATGCTGTGCGAGTTCATGATGTCATCAAGCAGGGGCGTGATCGGTACCTCGGAGACATCGGTCCAAGGAGCCGAACCTCGCGAGACGAGAAGGTATCGTATCATCTGAGCGCTGTCTGGTTGATGCTGCCTGTCGTACCAATCTGCTAGGTGTTCCATGCGGCTCCTGTCACCTGCAAACATGTCGATATAGGCACGAATGACCGACGCTCCTGACACAGGTTTAGCCCATTCCGCTTCCCACAGGCCATCGGAGACCTTCTCAAGCAGGTTCCTGCTGCAACTGGTTGCGTGGTAACTAGCCGTTTTTGAGAACGCCGGAATATGTGGCATCAATAGGTCGAGATGCTTCTCGGCCATCAGTCTAGCACCACCTGGGAGCTCAGCGGGAGTGATATGACCGGGACTGGGATCAGCGCATAGTTGGTAAAACCACGAGAGATACTGCCGCTGAAGTTCCTGTGGCCATTGGTCAAAGACAGCCTTTTCATATCCGGCGTTAGCAACGAGGGAGCAGGCTTTCCAAGCCGAATCATCGGATGCTTGGTTGGTTGCCTCAATGAAGTAAGGCAGAAGGGCCTGCTGAACACGGTCCGGTAAGTAGCTTATGAGTTTTTGGGCCTCACCCCACGATTTGGTGCTGTCCCTCAGGAGCCACAGAGTCTGATGGACGTAGGTTGCCGCCTGCTTGATGATCCCTTCAGGGAACATCTCTGCGTAGTACATTAGGAGCGCGCCACGACCGGGTCCCTCGGGAGCTTCGCTGAGCTGCCTGTCCAGCATGCCCTGCTGGATAGAAGCCGGCAGTTGAAGGGAGACCAGC
>JBMOFD010000154.1:0-1925 GCA_049314435.1 Chlamydiia bacterium
GTGGGTTGTCTTCCGACAGGAGCACCCGCATCAAGCAGAGCCCGGCTGCCGGGGCGCAGATGCCCGTCTGTTCTCGTCGCCCAGACTCAAGAGCCGCCTTTACATCCTTCAACGAGAGACGGCCCCGACCGATGTCGACGAGAGTACCAGCTAAGGTCCGGCACATCTTGTAGAGGAAGCGGTTACCACAGAGTGCGATCTCGATCATGCCATTGCTGGGCGTCGTGATCTCCAAACGGTCCAACCGACAACGGGGATCCTTGATCGGCATGTGCACATGATCGGTCGCAAAGGCGTGGAAGTCGTGTTCTCCTAACAGAATGGTCGTTGCCTCTCGCATTTTAGAGAGGTTCAGCTCAGTGTCCGGTAATGTCCATACCTGATGTCTCAACAGCGGCTGACGGATGAGACTCACCTGATAACGATATTCTTTTCCTATGGCATCCAGAGAAGGATGAAAGCTCTCAGACGCTTCGCTCCAGCCTCGTATGGCGATCGTTTCAGGAAGGAGGCATTGCAGGCTATAGATCAGGCGATCTGCCGGATAGCGATCCTCACAGCGTATCGAGACGATCTGGCCCCAGGCATGGACACCAGCATCAGTACGGCTCGCCCCCTCCACCTTGGCTGGTGAGCCAGTGACCTGCTCCACACAGCTACGCAGAGTGCCCTGTATGGAGGGGCCCTCCTTTGTCTCCTGCCACCCTAGAAAAGATCCGCCGTCGTAGGCGACCGTTAGCTGGAGATGCATGGATGTTGAGCCAACGCGTGGCCGAGGAAGAGTTGAGCTCCAGAGAGGAACATCTGGACCGCCATCATGGTCAGGATCAGCCCCATCAGCCGCTCGGTGGCAGTCAGTCCACGATCACCCAACCATTCACGTAGCTTGGAGCTGTAGATCAGAACGAGGGTTGTCAGAAGCCAGGCGATGAAGATCGCTGCGGTCAGGTCCAAGGCTGAGGTCTCTGGGGCATAGAGCATCACCGCCGTTAATACAGAGGGACCCGCCACTAAAGGAATCGCCAGAGGAACCACAAGCGGTTCCCCTTGAATAGCTAGATCGGTGGAGCGTTCGGCGGGAGGGAAGATCATCCGGATCGCAATCAGAAAGAGGATCACGCCCCCTGAGATCAATACCGCATCCTGCCGAATATTCAGGGCTGCAAAGAGCCATTCCCCAAGGAAGGCAAAGATAAGGATGACGAAGACGGCAATCAGCAGCTCTCTCAGGATCACTCGCTTCAGACGCGCCTTAGGCACGTTGCGGAGCAGCGACAGAAAGATCGGCACATTTCCTGGGGAGTCCATCAGTAGAAACAGCGTGAAGGCCATCGACCAGATTGCAGAAGACATGAGAGACCTCGAAAATGTGCTAGGAAGCGGAGCGCAACAGGCGGACGCGCTCCATGTGTAGCGCATGCCATAGCCCGCCTACTAAAGCCGTTGCAAGCCCTACAGCTAACCACCCGCTGCTCGCTAGCGCGGCACCCGCGATGCCAAGTATCGGCGATTTGTCCGCATAGTGCAAAACCCATCCCATCATGCCCCGCGGACAGGAGGTCGCAATCGTGGGAATGGCATAGCGTCGCACGGGCAGCTGGATCAGGGTGTATCCCGCGAGAAGTGCCATAGAGAGCGGTCCCAGCAATGCGCTAGCTAGAATGAAGTAGATCGGTGGTACGGCCTCCCGCAGGTGCTCGCCCCAGCTGGCACTCACGCGAGGATCGTCCCGATCAAGGTGCCGTTGGCACTGTTGCAATACCTGTGACGCCCGAGTGCTCAAGGCTCCAGTTGATGCCATGGCGATCTCCTTTGCCACAGAATAGGAGTCCCAGAGTCCTCACGTCTACCACTGAAATCCGTCGAGGTAAGCACAATCATTGCCAAAAACAAATTCAACTTTACAATGCGTATAAAATAACAAT
>JBMOFD010000155.1:0-1819 GCA_049314435.1 Chlamydiia bacterium
CCAGACTGCTTGAGCACATCCCGATTGTAGGGACGTAGGATCGCTCCGCCTCCCGTCGAGAGGACGGCAGGCGGTCCGGAAGTTGCCTCAACGAGTGCGTGCGTCTCTTGGTCGCGAAAGTATTCCCAACCGTGTTCATAGACCAGTTTAGGGATCGACATCGCTGTTCGGGCCACGATGGACTCATCCAAATCAATGTGGGGGAGTCCGAGTCGGGGGGCAAGTCCACGACCCACCGTGGTCTTGCCGCTTCCACGTAGGCCGATCAGGATCAGATGAGACATGGGAGGCTCTCCTTGCGATGCAAGCCTACACCAAGCCGCGCAAGCTGGTCCCAGAATCCTGGGAAGGTTTTGGCGACAACCTCCGGATCGCGCATCACCATCCCTGGAAGATGTGCTGCAGCCACCGCAAAGGACATCGCCATCCGATGATCTCCATAGGTGTCGATTGTGGCGGCTCGTGGAGCCCCTCCATGGATCAGCAGCGTATCCTTGAAGACTTCGGTAGAGATCCCCATCTTGGCTAGTTCCTGTTGGAGGGCAAAGACTCGATCTGTTTCCTTCACACGCAGGGATCGAATCCCCTCTATGCGGGTGGTCCCATCTGCAAACGCGGCGAGGACAGCGAGAGTGGGAATCTGATCGGGGCACTCTTCCATGTTCACATCGATCGGTTCCACACCTATACCTCGAATGGTCATGCTTCTTTCATCAGAGTCGATCTGATTGCCCATGCAGGCCAGGATGTGCGCGAAGCGCACATCGGCCTGCTTGGAGGCCAAATTTACGTTTTTCAGCGTGATCGTGGAACGCGTCAGAGCTGCGATCGCCAGGAAGTAGCCAGCGCTGGAAAGATCCCCCTCGACGATGATCTCATTAGCTCGGATCGTCTGAGCTGGAACAGAAAAACGAGAGCCGGCCTTCTGTTCGACCGATACACCGAACTGTTTCATGGCTTCGATTGTCAGGTCCACATAGGGGCTGGAGACCAGCCCTCCCTGGACTTCTACTTCAAATCCACCAGCCCTAGGGGCGATCATGAGAAGTGCAGAGAGGAACTGACTGCTCACCTGGCCAGAGACCTGGACATGGCCCGGAGATAGGGTCGAGGAGGCGATGCTCACGGGCAGATGACCCTCCTTCTCCAAATAGCTGATCGCGGCGCCTCGACTACGCAGTGCCTCCACTAGATCCGCGATAGGCCGGCGTCTCAAGCCTTCTTTGCCATCCAGGACTTGTGTGCCTGGCAAAATGGCACATAGAGCTAGAAGAAAGCGGGCTGTAGTTCCTGAGAGATCAGCATCCAGGGTGCAGCTCGATGCGGTAGCCCATACGGGACCATATACCTCAAGACAGGATGCGGTCTGATGGCAGGTGACACCCAAGGTGCGAAGACACCCCATCATAGCGTGGGTATCTTCGCTGAACAGAGGGTAGAGGATGCGCACGGGTGCGTCGGCCATCGCCGCTAACAGGAGAGCCCGGTTGGTCAGGCTCTTCGAGCCGGGAATCTCTACTATGCGGTTCACGGCGAAGGAGATCGGTGTAACGACAAGCTCAGCCAGCATGGCAGGGACCCTGAAAAAAACGTCGGTACTAGGATGCAGGAGGGAGGGATTGAAAAGGGAGGCCTATCGCCTAGCATTTGAGACGGCCGTCCGCACAGGAACAGCACTTGTTGTTTCAGGCAAGGATGGGAAAATAGAGCACTATTACCCACCGTTCCGCTACGTCATGGTGCCGATTGAACCGGGACGGGAACAGCCGCTCCTAAAAACCTAAGCAAATCTACGTATCGACAAAACGATATTTGATTT
>JBMOFD010000156.1:0-1751 GCA_049314435.1 Chlamydiia bacterium
AAGCTATTTAGAACACGCCCAAGACTGATCTACATCGGTACGGGTAATGACAAGCCTTTAGCCTAAGGCCTCTAGAAAATTGCCTAACTCTCTGAAGAATCGCGTCAGGCACTTCAACTTATATGGCAACTCAACCTGATTTCATTTATAATATTAAATAAATTCATGCCACATTGGACTATTATGTATATTCCACGTCTTCCTGTAATAAGCCAGTTTGGCCACTGCCCGCCGATCTCTGATGACGAGCTGGACCGTGAGGCACATGGGGCATCCTCAGTACCGCCCAATCGGCATGAAGACGAGGTTGTGGCGTGGGACGCAGACGCCATAGATGGAGCACAAGCCTCCAGCTCTCTGTCAGGGTCTCGAGGGAGTTGGGCTGAGCGAGTGCGGTTTGGGCCGGTAGCTACTGCGATGAGCCAAAGCGATGCTGAATGGACAGCGTCTAGAAAGCGCATCCGCCAGAGGGAGGTGACCCTTGAGCGCCAGGCCAAACTCCATCGGGTATGGAACGACGTGATAGCCCTAGAAGGGCTCTCCCCAACTCGACAAACGTTAGTGAAAGTGCTCTGTGCTACGGCCATTGGACTGTGTCACTGGCCCCATGTGGGGTATCTGGTAAAATGGCAGCCCTTTCAGGAGCCCGGAGCTCTGGATCGCCTGTGTCAATCCGCCGACTCCTTCCACCAGCAGATCACGGCCGAGTTGGAGGATTTCCTATCCCACGCGATGCATCTCGACCGAGCCAAAGCGGTGCTTTGGGATTGGTCGAATCAAGCCGGCCCTTGGATGTACCAGTTAGCTGCCTGGTCCTCTCTGGAGGAGCTGCAAGAGGCTTTGCCTATGTTAGTCGGTGCTATCGACAGGGAACGCTTGGAAAGCGAGAATGGCGAGACCGACACCCCTACTCTGGAAGAGGGCCTACACCTTACCCTGTGCCGCCTTCTCGCTCCCAAGGAATTCACTAGAGCCGTATCACACCTATATCAGTCTCGGGCTAGCGCCAAAGTGCGGGTGCATCCAGACCTTGGCCGCACCCTGATGCAACTTCCCGGCCCAGCATCCGCCTTAGGCCTCGTTGGCTGGAGCTCCTGTGTATTGGGCATTCTCCTTGACGACCTAGACTTCTCGAACGTGCAGATCTATCGAAAGGATGGGAAGATTAGCCTCCATATCGGTAGCGGCCGCGAAATCGGCTGTGCTCCACAGGGGCAGTATTCGATGCCTCGCTTTTCTCAACAAAATAGAATTGCTCCTGAACTCCGAGTAAACACTGTTCAGAACGCAGTCACAAGTATTTTTTCTGGGGACGTTGCAACGAATGCCCGCCCTGAACGCTTCTGGAGATTGTTAGAACAGCTCCGTAAATTGGAGCAGCTTCAAGTAGCCATGCAAGCCCTAGCCGATCTTCCCTATCGGGACCAATATGAGATCTTGAAATGGCCGGAGGCCCAACCTGAAGTAGCTGGCCTGATCGTTCAGAAGACTCTGCATAATGCAGTCTTTGAGGCGTTTGGTCTGGTCGCACTAAGACGTCTTAGACAGCTTCTGGACGACGTTGCGACCGACTTCCCTGAAGTGCAGTGGGTTGCAGGAGAGATTAGAGAGCTCATGCTGGCGGTGATGTCGCATCCTCAACTCGTCACGAACCTTCTCGGTTGGTGCATACAGAACGACATGGTTCTCGAGGGGCTACAGGTCCGCCAGATGGACTGGCGCACCCTATGGGACCTGGGTACAGAACTGTT
>JBMOFD010000157.1:0-1710 GCA_049314435.1 Chlamydiia bacterium
TTAGTTCAATAACACGAATTGTGCATCATTCTACACCTCAGTAAACGGTTCGAATTTAGGAGGGTAGAATGGCTAGTGTGACAGGGATGAGCGTTCCTTCTGGAGTGGCGTTAGCCGCCTACTTGCGCAATAGAAATGATCCTTCCGACGAGGCTGCACAGGTGCGGCGTCAGCTGCATGAGGCCAATCGGAGCGACTGCCCCACTCGAGGTTTAGTGGATCCGCGCTGTGCTGCAGCCGCTACCCGGGCTTTCCGGGACGGCAACTTGCAAGAGGTGTTGGAGCATATCTGGGCGGAGCAGGGTGATCGAAGGCCTTGGCTGCGTCAACACATCACGGGGATCACCCTCTGTGAGTTGGGGATCGCCGAATACAAAGCGAAGCCCTCTCTCGCAGCATTGGACCGTTCCTCTGCCATGCTTTGGTGGGGTTTTAGCCTAGTAGCCATCGACGTCCGATTGCTTAAGGAGTCCATGGGGTCTCCTAGGATTGAACCTAATGATCGCCTGGACGGTATCATGACTCGGGTTGATCAAGTCTATTGTTCTGCTCTCGATGCCGTGGTGACGAAGTATCCCCCAGCGGATGGTGGGTCCGTCATGTCAGTACGAAGGGTGTTCGACCAATGGACCGAACGTAGTCCGACATTAGTGGCCAAATCGATCCGGTCTATGTTTGAAGAATTGTTTGGGGCAACGGTTTCTTATCGACCTTTAACACCGGTTTGGGCCCATCGCCTCTGGTGGATGGCTCAAGATGGTGACTCTGTGCTCACGGGCAAAAGATCTCCATCGCTGGTGGCGTCGGGTGTGCAGCAGATCCGTCTGCGGATTCTAAGAGATAAGAGCTTGCCTATTGCTGGCGTACAGGTTGCAGAGGTCCTTGCGGAGCTGGTGGAGGGAAAGCCCGACTTCTACACATCCCTGCGTCGGCTGGAAGGGAAGCAGCCGGAGGACCTCATCCTGCGGCAGGGCGCTATGGAATCGGCTCTAAAGGGGGCCGATATGCTCACAATGCTCCGATTGATCTGGTGCGAGGGTGACTTTGCGGTGCGTGAAAGAACGATCGAATCGTTGCTGACACGTCACTTGAACGGATTTCTCATCTGTGAGTCTGCGTTGGTCGGGCTTCGAGCAACAGCAAATCCTGCCGTGCTCCGGGAGTCCATACCATCGAGGCTCTATTTGGGGACATGCGGTCTAATGGAAGTGGGATTGATGGCCATTAGGGCGGAAATCGAGACCATGAAGAGGATCTGGAGAGATCAAGTAATCGAGGAGTCTGCCGACCTGGATGAGGTGTTGAGGGGCATTACGCATGCCTATCACGAGAGAGTCTTGCGATCAGCGGAAAAGTACTATAAAGTGCCTCGTGAGGTGGTTAAAGATATTTGGCACAGATGGAAGATCGACTTCCCTGTGTGGCCAGAGATGGTGACGCAACTTTGGAAGGCGTACGTGCGGAAGGCAGGTTTGGGCGATGCGCTTCATCCCGAATGGATTGACCTGAAGGGATCCAAAGCTCTCACTCGGGAAGAGCTCAAAGCGGCTCAGCGAGATGCCTTCGCCGCTGTGGAAAGGACGGTGAACGGCTTGGCCCGGACACGTGAGGAGATGGCGGCGGGTGCGCTCGCACGCTTCTCCTATCTTCTCAGATAGGAGCCGCTCTTCCAAATCTAATCAAAGTTAGGCGCAACCTAACATTGTTAGG
>JBMOFD010000158.1:0-1594 GCA_049314435.1 Chlamydiia bacterium
GGCTTTCCAAGGCGGGCTCTTTTTGTTTTCGGATCTCGTCAGGTTTAGGATCACTAGGGCGGGAGGAACGTGTAACTCGCCGAGCGATCTCATCCGGCAAGTTTCCCCTCAATTGCGAACAAATCACGAGAGACATTACCATGTCTCTCGTCTATGCACCGATAGCTCAACTGGATAGAGTACCCGGCTACGAACCGGGAGGTTAGAGGTTCGATCCCCCTTCGGTGCAATGTCCCTTGAAGTCCACACGTTCACGGCTGGTCCGTTGGACACCAACGCTCACTTGGTCTGGGATCCCCAGACGTCGGCGTGTTGGATTGTGGATGCTCCTCACGGCAGTGCCCGTCCTATTCAGAATTGGATCCAGCAGAGAAAGGCTCGTCCCGAAGCGCTCATTCTCACCCATAGCCACTGGGACCATTTCGGAGATGCCGCCGAGCTACATGAGAAGCTAGCCATACCTGTGTGGGCCCATGCGGCTGATGTCCCGAACTTAGAACATCCAGGATCCGATCGGGTTCCTAGTTTTCTTCCTCAAAGAGCGGTTCAGGTGCAGCGCACTCTGCAGGAGGGAGATGAGCTCATGCTGGGGGCCTCTCACTGGAAGGTGATACACACTCCAGGTCATACTCCAGGAGGGATCTGCTTATGGCAGCCCGAACAGAAATTGCTTCTGGTAGGGGACACGCTGTTTCACCAATCCTATGGGCGAACTGACTTGTCTACTGGTGAGCCTGAGATGATGAAGGCCAGCCTAAAGAGGCTCCTGGCTTTGCCTTCGGAGACATTGTTCTTCCCAGGACATGGTCCCAGCTCGACCGTCGGCGAGCAGGAATGGCCTTTCAACGACTAGCAGCTCGACCAGAGAGCATTTTTTCAGGGGGACGCAACAACTTGTCCTTCTAGGAACTTGAGATCGCTGGATCGGCGATGCTATGCTCGCGCCCCATAGTCCGGTATGGGCACACAACAGGAGCTGATCATGGCAGTGTTAGTGGGGCGAGAGGCTCCTGAGTTTGTGGCTAAGGCAGTATTGAATGGGCGTATCCTTGAGCCCTTCAGCCTCTCGATGTTCCGAGGACGCCCTGTGGTCCTCTTCTTCTATCCCCTGAACTTCACCTTCGTTTGTCCTACTGAGCTGCATGCCTTTCAGGATGCCCTTCCCCTCTTCGAGGAGCGCAACGCCCAGCTGATTGGCGTTTCGGTGGATAGCCACTTCAGCCACTTAGCTTGGTTGCAAACGCCACAGACACATGGTGGAATCCAAGGAGTCTCCTTCCCATTGGTGTCCGATCTCACGAAGGAGATCTCCAGGTCCTACGACGTATTGAAAGAGGATGAGGGGATCGCTTATCGCGGACTCTTCCTCATCGATAGCGATGGGATCGTACGCCACCAGATCGTCAACGACCTTCCATTGGGGCGCTCCACAGATGAGGCTTTGCGCATGCTGGATGCACTCCTCTTCTTCGAGCAATACGGAGAGGTCTGTCCAGCCAACTGGCGTCAGGGCGCGGGTGGGATGCGTCCCACTGAAGAGGGACTCCTTTCCTACTTCGCTTCTCATGCGCCGATACGCTAAGCCTGTGTAGGC
>JBMOFD010000159.1:0-1536 GCA_049314435.1 Chlamydiia bacterium
GCCCCGGCAGCCGGGCTCTGCTTGATGCGGGTGCTCCTGTCGGAAGACAACCCACTACCTCTGATCTCCTAGGCCGGTAACCGCTGTGACTCCGGTCATGGACACTGCGTTAGCTGAGGTCCATATCCATCCAGTGAGTGGCTTTGACGCTCGAGGTCAACTGAATCGGTTCCACTTGATTGCACAGGACCTGACAGCGCTCAAGACCCAGGTCCTTGCCCAGGCGCATCAAACCACTCGCATCCGACCCTTGAGGAGTACGCGTCCATTTGATCTCATATCCCAGTAAGCGGTCTCCTCGATGGAGAATGAGGTCTACCTCTGTCTCATCCTGCATGCGGGTGAAGTACAGTCTGCCCGGGTTAGCCTCCCAACTAAGGCGCTTAATGGCCTCAGACATGACCATGCACTCAAAGATATGTCCCAAAGATGGGTGCCGAAGAAGTTCCTCTTCAGAGTTGATACCCAGGAGATAGCAAAGAAGCCCTGTGTCGAGGAAACACACCTTAGGACTTTTCACGACCCTTTTGTCCAGATTGACGTGCCATGGCTGAATGAACTTCACCAGATAGGAAGCCTCCAGAAGCCCACACCATTGGCGAATCGTGGCCTCCGAAACCCCTACATCGCGTCCCGTCTGAGATAGGTTGAGAAGTTGACCAGCACGTGCGGCTAGCAATTGAAGCCACTGGAGAAAGGCTTTGAGGTCATGGATTTGCTGGATAGACCGAATGTCTCTCTCTACATAAGTCATCATATAGCTGGAAGCCCATCGCGTCGGCGCTCGGGTCGTGACAGCCTCTGGATAGAATCCTCGCACCATTTGCTGCGCCACCCCCTTGACGGTCCAGGGATCCGAAAAGGTCCCTAGCTCTAACCAACTCAATGGATAGAGTTCATAGACAGCGGCTCGACCAGCCAGACTCTCACTCACGTTAGCCATGAGCGAAAACACCTGGGACCCGGTGATCGCGAACTGGAGCTTGCGCTCCCGATCACGATCGATCTGCAACTTACAATAGCGTAAGAGATCGGGCGCATACTGGATCTCATCCACCACCACCGTCTGCCCATCCGATGAAAGAAGGGATTGTGGGTCGGTCCCTGCAAGAACCAACGTACGCGGATCGTCTAACTCCACCCATGCAGCGTGAGGCAACAGCTGTCTCAGCAGAGTTGTCTTGCCAGATTGCCGTGGCCCAGTAACCAATACGGCTGGAAATTGCGACCCCTCCGCCTGAAGGATCGAAGCCAGTCTCCGCTCAAATTTCGCCATGGGGCGCCCTTGCAATTTCGTATTCCCATCTCGATTCTACCACGCACATGCAGATATTTTGATGTATTTTTCGTTTTTCCAGTTCGAATATGCAGCAAAACGCCAGGGGATCGGATTTCTCGATCTGCATGAGAGTGGCGCAATTTCTTAACAATGGGCCCGGTTCAAAACCGGCCAGTTTCAGGTTACACATGGGCCGGGCGCCCGCAAGGATGAGCCAGAAGCTGGTGTAACCTTAGATTGAACCAGGCCTAACAATG
>JBMOFD010000160.1:0-1529 GCA_049314435.1 Chlamydiia bacterium
GGTCCTCTGCATGTCGCCCCTGCGGCATCGGTCGGATTGGGTTACTCCTTCTAAGAAAGACGTGCGTACGATCAGTCGGCCTGACAGGCCGACTGATCGATGCTCCCATTGGACATCTGGCTCCTCTTTCGAGAGGGGCCTATTTTTTTTGCCGCTCAGACCTAATTCGGCTCGCCACCGAAGTCGATTTCCGCCCAATGACGCTGAAGCACATTGGCAGCCACAACTCTGGTTGTCCTGGATGGACAGAGCACCACCTTGCTCACCAACGGCTGATCTAGCGTTAACTCGACCAGAGTGCGCACCTCATCTGCCGCCGTGTGGCTCCCCCATTTAATCTCGATCGCATGCCAACCCTGCGCAGATTGCAGCAACAGGTCCACCTCGCCTCCATCATGCGTGCGGTAGAAGAAGCACTCGTGGCGCGGCGACAGAGCAGTCGCTTGTTTGCGTAACTCGGTGATGACAAAGTTCTCGAAGATATGCCCAATCTGTCTGTCGGACCCTAGCCGCTCCGGCCCATCGATCCCTGCAAGAAAGGTCAGCAGACCTGTGTCCCAAAAATAGATCTTGGGCATTTTGACAAGACGTTTGTTCTGATTGCGGTGCCAGGGTGTCAGCCTGAAGACAACATAAGTCGTCTCCAATAGGGAGATCCAGTCCTTGGCCGTATTAACGCTGATCCCAGCGTCCGAAGCTAGGCTGTGCAGATTAAGGAGCTCGCCTACACGGCCTGCGAGTAGCTTCAGGAAGATGCGGAAACGGACCAGATCCTGAACGGCTTGTAGGGCGCGGATGTCGCGCTCCACATAAGAATTGAGATAGCTATTGAGCCAAGCTTCGCGATCGCAGGCGGGATCCACCGCTAAGGATGGGTATCCGCCCCGCAGCATCAATCCCAGCACCTCCTGTTCGGTGGGAAACCCTTGGCCATACTCCTTCCATGCCATGGGCAGCAATTCCAGGATGCCCACCCTCCCAGCCAAACTCTCTGTCACCCCGGCCATCAATGGGAACACTTGCGATCCAGTCAGCGCATAGGTGCCCCGCAGATGGCGCTCTTGATCGATCAAGACCTTGATCACCTTCAGGATCTCAGGATATGCCTGCACTTCATCCACAATGAGTGGCCGTTTTCTGAGAGCCAGCGCCAGATACGGGTCTACCGAAACCTCGGCCGAGGTGCGGACGTCATCCAAATCGATCAAACTCGCCTGGGGTAGCTGCATTTGAAGCAGCGTGCTCTTCCCTGCCTGCCTGGGTCCTGTCACCAAAACAGCAGGAAAGGAGGCTAGGTATTCGGCAAGACGCGGCTGAATGAGGCGTGGCAGATTGGGCATGGTATCCGATTTTGTGCGCTACCAGCGCATAATTTCATAATACTGAGCAGCCAGCCCCGCTGTCAATGGTCACTGGATTCGCTCGCCTGGGCCCTCAGCCTCACAGGAGCCCGGGCCAACCCCACCGTGCGAGAGTCGGATTGGGTTACTCCTTCTAAGGAAGACTTGCGTACGATCAGTCGGCCTGAC